>JAHEKM010000065.1 GCA_024638325.1 Gemmatimonadota bacterium
TCGCTTCCTGCATGCGGCCGATTCGAGGGACTTCGCCCGTGTCCACCACCACGGCCAGGTCTGCGGTCTCACATATCTCGCGCGCCCGCTTCGAGCCAGCCGAAAGCACCCAATCGTCGTCTTCGATCAGGAAGCGAAGCGGTGCGGGATATCCGGTCGGGTTGATGATCCACGCTTCGGCTCCGTTCGCGCGCAACCAAGACGCGAGGGCCGCCTCGGAACCTGCTCCGTCACCGTCGGCGTTCAGGTGGGTCGTCAACACTGCGCGCCGCGCGGCCAGAAGCGCACTCCTGGCCTGCTTGACCGCGGCCGCCCGATGTGCGGGCGTCCCGTAGCCCACGCCGACTCCTGACCCTGGAGGATTTCCGACCCACCAGCGAGGGCGGGCGTTCGTGAAAGCTATGAAGCCCGGGGGGGGCGACGCTACTGCACCCTCGCACGAGAGCTGCAGGGGTGCGGGCGAGTCAGCCGCTCGGGAGCCTCTTGCGCACCTTGGCCCAGGTGGACGCGAGGTGGACCAGTCGCGAGGCCTCCACGCCCCCGTAGCGCACGGAGCCCGCCAGGGCGCGCAGAAGCGCCTCGGCGGTGTTGGGGTGGCTCGCCAGCTCCACGAACCCGTTGCCCAGCTCGCCGACCGTATGCGCGTCCGAGCCGGCACCGATCAGCTTGCCGTGGCGCTCGGCCAGCGCCACGGCACGCTCGTTCAGGGCGGCCGTGTGTAGCCTGGCGTTGAAGCCTTCCACCACGTCGCACAGCGGAGCCAGCTCGTCGGCGAGGCGGCCTCCCCCACCCTTCCCCCCCGCGTAGGGATGCGGCAGGTACGGGATACCACCCTGGTCGCGAACGCGCTCGATCGTCTCTCGTGCCGGGGTACCCTTGGGGATCTCCTCCGAGAGATAGAGCCCGATGACGTCTACACCTTCGGCGGTTTTCACCTCTTCGCCGGGAATCACACGGTCCGGGTGCTTGCGCGCCATGTCGAGCGCCGCCGCCAGACGGTCGTGGTCCGTTATCGCGATGCGTGCGTAGCCCAGCTCCAGGGCACGTGCCAATACGTCTTCGGGATCGGAGAGGCAGTCCCAGGAGCCGGACGTGTGGAGGTGGAGGTCCAGGCGGATCGTCTCACCGGCCGCCCGCTCGCGGAGCTCCCCCAGGACGCGATCCGCCGCGGCCGCCAACTCGTCCAGGCTCCCGGTGTTGTCGATGACGAAATCAGCCGCCGCCCTCTTCCGCTCGGGGTCCATCTGGCTGGCCATGATGCGACCGGCTTCCTCCGGCGAAAGGCCGCGGTCACGCACGAGGCGGTCGCGCCTCGTCTCGGCCGGCGAGTCGACCAGCACGGTCGCGTCGAAGTCCCGCTCGGTGCCTGTCTCGAAGAGGAGGGGGATCTCTGAGACGACGAGGGCGGCCCCGGCCCGTGCCTGCTCCGCCAACCAGTCGGCTCGCAGCTGCGCGATGCGCGGATGCAGGATCCGCTCGAGCTCGGCGCGCTTGGTATCGTCGGCGAAGACGATCTTGCGTACACGCGATCGGTCCAGCGTCCCGTCTGCCGCTACGACATCGTCGCCGAACGCGCCTCGGATCTCCTGCAGTGCGGGTGACCCGGGCAGCACCGCCTGCCGCGACAGGTGGTCGGCGCTCACGACCGGAATACCCGCATCGGCCCATAACCGGGCCACGGTCGACTTCCCAGACGCGACGTTCCCGGTGAGGGCGACGTTCAGCATGGCTCCGAGGACGCCGCCGCGCGCGGGCTCAGGAGGGGCCCGCCAGGAACGCGGACACGGTGTCGAAGGCGTACACGATCGCCAGGTATTTGCCGGTGAGGCCCAGGGCGCTGTAAAGGAAGGCGCGGCGGGCGCTGTAGCGCGTGATACCCGCGACCAAGAGCATGTTCGGCGAGGACAGCGGAAGCAGGTTGAACAGCACGATGGCCGAGCCGCCCCACTTGTCGATGGTGGCCTTGAAGCGGAGGTAGCGCGCCTCTCCGATCAGTTCGTGTATGGAGCCTTCCTTCACCGACCGCCCGATGCTGTAGTCGATGATCTGCGCGGCGATGGCCGTGAGCACCGCGAGTAGCACCAACGTCGCGCCCGCATGGCCTTCGCCCTGGTAGACGGGGACCAGCGCCTCCACGGGCATCAGCAGAAAGAAGAGATAGCCCGCGAAATGGATCAGGGCGAAGGAGGTGAGCCCCGGGCTCTGACCGGCGTAGATCGCCCGACCGAGCGTGGTCGAAACGAAGATGATGGCGATGACGGCCGTCACGAGGACGCCGATCACCCTGGTCCTGGTCACAGGTCCCGCGGCGTGGACACGCGGAAGTCGTCCGCTGTCCCGCGCGTCCGGTCAGGGCCGTAGGACAGCGTCCACACCGTATCCTTCGAAGCCTCGATCTGGTACGTGGAGCCCCAGGGATCCGTCCGCGCCTCGTCCGAGACGTACCGGTACTCCAACCACTCCAGCCAGCCGGATCCGGCGGGAAGCTGCCCCGTCAGACGCTCGTGGTCGACCGCATTGCGTCCGACGGTCGCCATCTCGTCCTCGACGCTCCAGCGCATGACCGGCAGCACGACGGGCTCGGCGAGATCCATTACGATCTCGCGTGTCTCCGGGAAGTAGAGCCACGTCACGACCGCGAGAATGACCAGGAGTAGTAGCCTAGTCATTCCCAGCGACGTCGGGGCGACGCATCTCTCGCCGCATGCGGGCCGTCCAGACCACGTAGCGCTCCAGCTCGGACGCGGGCGGAACGGCGTCCGGATCCCCGTAGGCCGTCTCCATGCGCCACCGCAGGTACGACCGCGGCGGTAGCGGGAGGAACGGTGGAGTCGAGTACCAGCGTCGAGCCCGGAATGCCCAAGCCGCCCCCATCAAATGGGGGATCAGGCGGGGGCGCCGGAGAGCCAGCCCCAGGGTTCTCGCGTACAGCTTCGGCCTCGTCTGGTGGCGGCGGTCTCCCGCCAGGGGGGTGCCGGACAACGTCAGAATCTAGAAAAGGCGACTCCCTGCCACAACGATCGCGCCACCCTACTTCGAAGATCCCGATCACAGCCTAGCACATGGACTTGCGGCCGTCGATTCCGCCTGCAGCGGGCTCCGCGAGCGCCCGATCGGACGGCTCGATATACATTTGTTTTTCCGCAGCCCCTCTCCCACCCCCATCACCCCCGGAGCTGGATGGCCAACCGACTCGAGCAGGAGTCCAGCCCCTACCTCCGCCAGCACGCGCACAACCCGGTCGACTGGCATCCCTGGGGCCCGGAGGCGTTGGACAGCGCTCGCGAGCGGGACCTCCCGATCCTCCTCTCGGTCGGGTACTCGTCGTGCCACTGGTGCCACGTGATGGAGCGTGAATCGTTCGAGGATCCCGCCGTTGCGGGCCTGATGAACGAGCGCTTCGTCAACATCAAGGTGGACCGCGAGGAGCGCCCCGACCTGGACCAGATCTACATGAAGGCCGTTCAAGCCATGACGGGTGGCGGCGGGTGGCCGATGACGGTCTTCCTCACCCCTGACGGAGTCCCGTACTACGGAGGAACGTACTTCCCGCCGGAGCCGCGCCACGGCATGCCGTCGTTCACCCAGGTCCTCCGAGCCGCTTCCGAGGCATACCGCGACCGACGCGAGCAGGTGACCGAGAGCGGAGCGCGCCTCGTGCAGGCGCTGGCAGCCGCCAGCGTCGGGAGCGACACCGGGCAGCCGGGCGCGGAGCTCCTGGACCTCGCCTATCGAACGCTGGCGAACCAGTACGACGCGGTGCACGGAGGCTTCGGGCGCGCGCCCAAGTTCCCCCAGCCGGTCACCCTGGAGTTGCTCCTGCGTCAACATCTTCGAACCGGTGACCCCGCGGCCCTCGAGATGCTCGTGCATACCCTCCGGCGCATGGCCGCCGGTGGCCTGCGCGACCACCTCGCCGGCGGCTTCCACCGCTACTCGGTCGACGCCCGCTGGCTGGTTCCGCACTTCGAGAAGATGCTCTACGACAACGCACTGCTCGCGCGCGCCTACCTACAGGCGCACCTCGCGACCGGTGAGCCGGACCTCGGGGAGGTCGCTGAGCAGACCCTCGACTACCTCGTGGCGGACATGCGCACCGACTCGGGAGGCTTCGCCTGCGCGCGCGACGCAGACTCGGAGGGCGAGGAAGGGCTTTTCTACGTCTGGACTCCCGAGCAGGTCGAAGCCCTGCTGGAACCCTCTGAAGCGCGGCTCTTCATGCGGCTCTACGACGTCTCACCGGCAGGCAACTTCGAAGGGTACAGCATTCTGCACTTGCCTCATCCATTCGAGTCCGTCGCCGCCGCGGAGGGGCTGAGTCGAGAGGAACTCGACGAGCGGATGGCGAGAGCAAGGAGTCTCTTGCTCGAGCAACGCGCGACGCGTCCTCACCCCTTCCGGGACGACAAGGTCCTGGTGTCGTGGAACGCCATGGCGATCCGTGCCTTCGCCGAGGCCGGTGCGGCGCTCGGTCGCCCGGACTACGTGGGCGTCGCGTCCGAGACCGCCGACACCATTTGGGAGACGATGCGCGTCGATGGACGTCTGTTGCATACCTCCATCGGGGGCGAGGCCAAGATCGACGCCTTTCTCGACGACTACGCGGGACTGGGCAACGCGTTGCTCTCGCTGCACGGCGCGACGCTCGACGCGCGTTGGCTGCACGTTGTCAGAGAGCTCTGCGACGAGGTGCTCGACAAGTTCTGGGACGAGGACGCGGGGACAGTTTTCGACACCGCGAGCGACGGGGAGGAGCTGGTTCTCCGCCCCCGAGACGCCATGGACAACGCCACGCCCTCCGGCTCGTCGCTCGCAGCCGAGCTGCTCGCGCGGGCCGGTCACCTTTTCGACGACGCCCGCTATCGGGATGCCTCGGCCCGCGTCACCGCGTACGAGGCCGAGGCCATGAGCCGCTTCGGACCCGCGTATGGGAGGATGCTGTCCGTCGTGGACCGTTCCCTAGCGCCGCCGGTCGAGGTGGCCATCGTCGGACTCACGGATGACGACCGCACGCAGGCTCTGGTGAGGGCGGCGCACAGCCACGTGCTTCGCAACGGCACCGTCACGGGTCGCATGGACGACGCCGCGATCGAAGGCGTCCCGCTGCTCGCGGACCGCGGACTCGTGAACGACGCACCCGCCGCGTATGTGTGCCGAGACTACGCCTGCAGCCTACCCGTCGGGACGGCCGAGGAGGTGGCGAAGGCATTGGACGATGCGTCAAGCACATGACCGAACCCACGGCGCCCTTGGACGCGCACCTTTACGACCCGTGCGAGCAGACCCCACCTTGAGGTGACATGGCCACACGCGAACACGAGATCCTGGAAGCCAGGGATCTAGCCGGGCTCACTCACGAGCAGATCCTGCGCTTCTACGCCACCATGGTCACCTCGCGTCTCATCGACGACCGCGAGGTGAATCTCAAGCGCCAGAACAACACGTTCTTCCAGATCGCGAGCGCGGGGCACGAGGCCGTCGGTGTCGTGGTCGCCGAGCACTGCAAAGCCGGCCACGACTGGTTCTTCCCCTACTACCGCGACCGCACGATGGCGCTCGCGCTGGGGCAGTCGCCACTCGACCACTTCCTCCAGGCGGTCGGTGCCGAGGCCGACGGGGCCTCCGGCGGGCGGCAGATGCCGTCGCACTGGGGCAACCCTGCGCTCAACATCCCCACCGGCTCCTCCCCGACCGGTACCCAGTTCCTGCACGCCGTCGGGGCCGCAGAGGCCGGGACCAAGATCGCATCGATTCCGGAGCTGCGGGACCGGATCTCGCGCTTCGAGGAGGACGAGGTCGTCATCGTCTCCACAGGTGAGGGCGCGACGTCGGAGGGCGAGTTCTGGGAGTCCCTCAACGCCGCCTGCAACCTCACGCTTCCTGTGGTCTACGTCGTTCAGGACAACGGGTACGCGATCAGCGTTCCGGTCGAGGTCCAGACCGCGGGCGGTAGCATCTCCAATCTCGTGTCGGGCTTCCCCGGCCTGCACATCGTCGGGTGTGACGGCACGGACCTGGTCGACACGTATCGCGCCGCAGGCGAGGCCATCGACTACACCCGTGCCCGCCGCCGTCCATCGATGATTCACGCGCATTGCACGCGACCGTACTCGCACTCGATGTCCGACGACGAGCGCGCGTACCGAACCATCGAGGAACTCGAGAGCCAGGCGGCTCGCGACCCGCTCACGCGCGCCCGCATGTTGCTGATCGAGATCGAGGCGGCCACGCCCGACGAGCTGGACCGACTGGAGCGGGAGATCAAAGGCCATGTGATCGCCGCATCCGACCAGGCGCTCGCGTCGCCGCAGCCGGCCCCTGAAAGCGCCATGCGTCATCTGTATTCGGAGACCGTCGATCCTACGTCGGCCGACTTCGACACCGAAGACACCCCGGACTACCAGAGCGACCGACCCCTCACCATGGTCGACCTCCTCAACTCGTGTCTCCGTACCGAGATGCGGCGCGATCCCAGGATCGTCGTCTTCGGCCAGGACATCGCCGACGCCTCCCGAGAGGGCGCACTCGACGAGGTGAAGGGAAAGGGCGGTGTATTCAAGGTGACCCACGGGCTGCAGCGGGAGTTCGGCGGCGAGCGCGTCTACAACTCACCCATCGCGGAAGCGTCGATCGTCGGCCGAGCCGTGGGCATGGCTCTGCGCGGCATGAAGCCGGTCGTGGAGATCCAGTTCTTCGACTACATCTGGCCGGCGATGATGCAGATTCGTGACGAGCTGGCCGTGATGCGCTTCAAATCGAATGGGGTCTTCAGCGCGCCGGTGGTGATCCGCACTGCGTATGGCGGGTATCTGCGGGGCGGAGCGATCTACCATTCGCAGACGGGCGAATCGATCTTCGCCCACTGCCCAGGTCTCCGCGTGTGCATGCCGGCCACGGCCGAGGACGCGAACGGGCTGTTGCGCACGGCGATTCGCTGCGACGACCCCGTGCTGTTCCTGGAGCACAAGCACCTGTACCGGCAGGTCCACAACAAGGGTCGCGACCCAGGGCCGGACTTCATGATTCCCTTCGGCAAGGCGAAGGTCTGCCGCGAGGGCTCGGACGTGACCGTCGTCACGTGCGGAGCCCTGGTGAAGAGAAGCCTGGACGCCGCCAAGGTCGTCGCAGACCAGCACGGCATCGAGTCGGAGGTCATCGACCTCCGCACGATCTCACCGCTCGACATGGAACGGGTGTCCGAATCGGTCAAGAAGACGAATCGCGTGGTGGTCGTCTACGAGGACGCCCGCTCGTGGGGCGTGGGCGCCGAAGTCGCCGCGCAGATCGCCGAAGACCTCTTCCCGTGGCTGGACGCCCCAGTCAAGCGTGTGGGGTCACTCGACACCTGGGTGGCGTACGCCCCGCGGGTTGAAGACGCCACGCTGCCGCAAACCGCCGACGTGGTGCGAGCGGTCGTGGAGCTGGCCGCGTACTGACGGGAGGGCGCCACTGATATCGACGCCGCGAGGCACCGGATTGCCGCCCGCCGACCGCATGGTGGGGCCCGTCCGCGTCGTCGCCGTGCTGGCCGCCCTCGCGACCGCGGCGTGTGGCCCGGCCGAGCCCGAGAACCTCAGCGAGCGGATCGACGCGATCGTCGAGTCCGCGATGGCGGAGGGTCCCATTGCAGGAGTCAGCGTGTCCATCGCGCGCGGCGTGGACGTGCTGCACGAGAAGGGCTACGGGTACGCGGACCTCGAGCACCGGGTACCCGTCACGCCCGAGACCGTCTTCCGCATCGGGTCGATTACGAAGCAGTTCACTGCCGCCTCGGTCGTGCAGCTGGCCGACGACGGCGCATTGTCCCTCGACGATCGCCTCACTGAGTATCTGCCCGACTATCCCGGGCCTGCGTCGGAGGTCACCGTGGCCGACCTCCTGAGCCATACGTCGGGGATTCCCAACTATACGACCATGGATCGGTGGTGGGAGACGCTCACGCACGAGACGTCGCCACGGGGCCTCATCTCGTCCTTCGAGGACGAGCCGTTCGACTTCCCACCCGGCACGCGCTTCTCGTACAGCAACTCCGGCTACGTCGTGCTCGGATGGATCGCCGAGCAAGTGTCGGGCCGGCCGTTCGGTGGCCTGCTGAACGCGAACCTGTTCGCGCCGCTGGATCTGGAGCAGACCCGGTACTGCGGCGACCGTGCAGTCATCCCGAACCGCGCCCGCGGCTACCGCGCCCTGGACGGTGACTTCCTCCACGCGGACTACTTCAGCAGCTCCCAAGCGTACGCCGCCGGCGCCGTGTGCTCGACGGCGCCCGACCTCGTCCGATGGAGCCTGCTGCTCAGCACCGGGCTCGCCCTGGGCCGCGACGGCTACCGTGCGATGAGCACGCCCGCCACGCTCCGCGACGGTACGACGATCGAGTACGGCTACGGAATGGCGATCGGCTACGTCGAGGGACACCGACGCGTGAGCCACGTCGGCGGCGTCCTGGGCTTCGCCGGCCAGATCGCGCACTACGATGAGGACGACCTCACCGTCGTTGTCCTTACCAACACGGAAGGGGCGAAGGCAGCCAACATCGAGGTCGAGATCGCCCGACTCGTACTCGGGCTAGGCGACGAGGTGATACTCGACGTGGCGCTCGCGGCCGAGGAGGCGCAGCGTTACGTCGGCACGTACGACCTCAGCCTCACCACCGTCGGCGTCGACTTCATCGAGGGTCGACTTCGTGCGGAAGTGGACGTTCCGGGGTTACGCGGAAGCTATCCGTTGCTGTATCAGGGAGACGGTCGGTTCGTGGCCGAACACGACTCCGAGATCGCGGTGGCCTTTGGCCCGCCCGACGGTCCGGCCCAGGAGTTCGTGCTGACGCACAAGGGGCTCACCATGCACGGCGAGCGGATCTCCGGGTAACGCAGTCCGCTGACGTCCTCGCTAGAGGCGGACTCCGAAGGTCGCCGTCAGGAAGCGGAAGTTGCCCGAGCCCTCGGTGCTCACGTTCACGCCTCGGAGCTCCGCGAAGCCTCCGAACCCGAGCGCCCCGATGTCGACTCCGAACGCGGCATGAATCCCGGTGTCGCTCGTGAGGTCGGCGCCGGTCACGTCGAGGCTTGTGCGGTATATGCCCATGCCACCCAGGACGTAGGGCGAGAGCCCCACCCCGGGCAGGGTAACGACAAGGCTCACCGCGCCGGAGAGGATGCTCACCGAAGGGCTGGGGCCCTGCTCTCCGAAGGCGTGGTAGCCTGCGTCGCCGCGCAGTCCGATGGGGAGCGTGGCCACGCTGAGCTGCATTCCACCCATGGCGTGCCAGCCCACGTCCGCGGCGTCGTTCAGGTCCCCGACGGGATTGGTCACGCCCGCGCCGGCCATGAATCGGACCTGAGCCTCGGCCGCGGTCGGACCAAGAACCATCGTCAGGGCAACTAAGAAGGCAAACCGACGCATCGCGTGCATCCCCTTGTTTCGCAGTGGTTTCGTGAAGGTGGCTCTCAACCGACGCCGCAACGCTGCAACAAGTTCCCCGGAACCCGCAAAAGGTGCCGCATCTCCTGGCGGGGCGATGGGCGGCACCGGCGACGACGGCTTCGAATCCCGCACCGTTGCTGACTTCTGCCGCCGATTGAATGCAGGCATCTCACCGGCGCAGAAATTGCTAACAATCGAGGTGGTTGGAGTATAGCTTCGAGTCCGGGGGGGCACGACCAGCATACGACGTGAGGAATATCCACATGTATCGGTACTCGTCGCAGACACGGTTGCACTCCGTGGGAACCAGACTCAGGCCTGGATGGGCTGCGGCGGCGCTTTGCGCCGTACTCGTCCTACCCGCGTGCTACGACCAGGCCGTTGTCCCGGACTTCGAGTCCGACGGACGGATCGACGTCACCAACGACGAAGGTGCGCTCGACGCACGTACCGATCACCCGAACACGAACGTGCCCATCGATCCCGACTCCACGGCACCGTCCGCTGGCCCGGCCATGGCGCCGGCCCGCGCACCGTCCTCGATCACGCTCACGTTGCTCGGGGAGATCGCACCGCCCTTGTTGGGCGGTCAGGTGCTCCAGGCCACGTCCGTGTGGGCCACCCGCGACGACCGAGCGATTGTCAGCTATGGCTTCGTGGGCTTACCGGCGATCGGGGGGCTCGACTACTTCACCAGACTGCTCAACAACAGTCCGAAGCTGAGCTCTTCGCTCACCTTCGCGGACTCCGACGCATGGGGCGTGTATACGGACGGGCAGTGGGCCTACGTCGCCACCGCCACGCTCGATCCGGCGTTCGCCTCACCGGCCGTGTTGGAACGGGTACGTATCACGGGGGACAAGTTCCGGATCGACCCTGGCAACGCACGCGTCCAACTGGGGAGCTTCGCCGCGACCAGCGCCGTGAGCACCGGTCTGGTGATCTACACGACGTCCGGCGACGGGGGCGCGGTCTACGCGCTGGATGCCGGCGACTTGAGCGTTCTGGCAGAGTACCCGCTCGATGATGCTCGCTGGGTCGCGCTGGACGAAGACAACGGACGCGTGGTCGTCGTGCAGGGCACGCCTGGGCGCTTGGCGGTCTTCGACGAAGGCAACTTCAGCGGCGGAATGATGACGTGGTTGGCCACCCACACCTTCCCGGGCGCCGACGTGGCGGAGTCGAAGTCGACCGTCGAGGTCGTCGGCGGCAAGGCGTTCGTTGCGGCCGGACCCGAGGGCGTGCAGGTCGTCTGCCTGGACGACGGCTCCATCGTGGGCTCTGTGCCGATCCCCGATCCGGTATCGCTCGGCTTGCCTCCCTCGGTGGTCGTCACCAACGCGGTCACCGTCGAAGGCGACGTGATGTTCATATCCAACGGTGAGGCCGGCGTCTACGCCGCTGCGGGGGCTGCCGACTTCGCCAGCACCGCGTGCACGGCTCCGCAGTCGATCTCGGTGCTTGGACGACTCAGGTTCGCCAACCTGCAGTCCGCGAACCACGTCGTATATCGCGACGGCGCGCTCTTCGTCGCCGCCGGCCTGGGCGGCACCAAGATCGTGGACGTCGACCTCAACTGATCGGCGCCCCCGGGCTGCTCAGAAGACCCAGCTCGACCCCAGGATGAAGGCGAGATAGCGGTAGTCGGTATCGCCGGTGGCGAAGCTCACCAGGCCCGCGGAGGAGTACCCGAAGGAGAGGGAGATCTCGCGCCCGGGGCCGAACTGATACCCCACCCGCGTGTTCGACCGCAGTGAAGTGCCGATATCGCCGTCGCTGCCGACCTGCTGGAGCCCGGGTGCCAGCTCGACGAGGAAGGACCAGGGGAGCGGCCGGTACTGCCAATAGCCCGTAAGCTCCGCGATCCCGTAGAAGTCGGGATCGAAGTAACCGTCGTTCAGGTTCTTCTCGAACGAGAACGACCTCAGGCTCGTGCCCACGGAAAAGAACCGACCGAGGCGATACGAACCTGCCAGGGACGCGCTGCGACGGCCGTTGTCCTCCGTGCCAGCGTACTTCCCCAACCCCACGGAGCCGTCGAGCCGGAGCAGCCCGGTCGGCATCCATGTGGCGGACACGATCACACCCGTGCTTCGGCCGCCCAGCTCGGCGAGAGCGGCCGTCTCCGTCAAGCCGACCGAGCTGAGGTCGATCGAGCCCACGATCGAGTGCCGCTCCGGCGTGCGTAGCCCAGCGCGGTACTCGAACAGGGACGTGTTCCGCGTCCCGTTGTTGCTCACGCCGCCGACCCCGCCGGTGACGAGCCATCCCGGCTCCAGTTGGTAGCGGGCCGTGACCGTCCCGCCCCGGGCCGTCCTGGAAAAAATCCCCTGTTCGAGGTCCTTGTAGAAGCCGTACCCGCGTACGTCGAGGGGCGGCAGCGGGTGCCAACTCCCCGTGAGTGACGTCGTGACCATCCGGTTGTCGTCGGAGTCCGACTCGTAGACGACCGAAGGGCGGGCGTTCGGGGCAAACGTGAGCCGAACCGCCCTCAGCTGATCGAGGACCTGTGCGTTCGTCGGTGCCAGTTCAGCAGCGGTCTCGAGGGCTTCGAGCGCGGCGGCGTTCCTGCCCTCCCAGAGGTAGAGCTGACCCAGGACGGCCCACGCCTCGGCGTTGGAGCGATCCATGTCGACCGCTGCGACTGCGACGGCTTCACCGTCGATCAAACGTCCGGACCAGCCGAGCGTTCGTGCCTTGCCGATCACTGCCCGAATTTCGCCTGGCTCCAGCAGGATGGCTCGGTCGTACTCCGCGACCGCATCGTCGAACTGCTGAGCATAAGCCAGCGTCTGTGCGAGCCCCAGCCGAGCGTCGATGTCGCCGGGGTTTCGCGCCAGCAGGGAGTCGTAGGCGGCGCGGGACGCCTCATATTGCGAAGCCCAGGCCAGCGCCCGTGCTCGTCCCCGGCCGGCGGAGCCCCCGGCCGGCGCAATGGAGGTGAGCACGTCGTAGCTCGCCAGCGCCTGCTCGACGTCGCCCGACCAGGCTTGGAACTGCGCCCTGGCCTCCAAGGCCTCTGGATTGTCGGGCTGTGCGGCGAGTATGACCGAGACCTCGCGCTGTGCCCGCCCCAGGTTCCCTGACCACGCCAACACCCGCGCACGGGCCAGGCGCGCGTCCACGTTCGTGGGTTCGCGCGCTACGAGCCCTCCGAGGAACTCGAGGGCGCCGTCGTAGTCTCCCGTCCACGCTCGCACGAGACCTACGCGCAACGTCGCGACGCCGTCGTCTGGGTTCTCGCCGAGCCGCTGCATATAGAGGTCGAAGGCCAGGTCCGTGTCGCCCGACAGCCAGGCCTCGTCGGCGGCGTCTTGGGGTCCGGTGGCGGTGGCCCCGTCGATGCGTGCTAGGTACTGCTGGGCGGTCTCGTGATCCGGTGCCAGGGCAAGGACGCGGGTGAAGCGCTCCCGGACCGCATCCACGTCACCGGTGCGCCAAGCGGCGAGCCCCAAGCCGACCAGCGCGTCGACGTTGTTTGGCTGGGCGGCGACGACCTCGGTCCACAGTGTGTTGGCCTCCGCGAGCGTCCCGTCCCTGAGGGCCACGTAACCGAGGCCCGTCCTCGCGTAGTGGTCGTCGGGGCAGCGGGTGATCGCGGCTTCGAAGCGGGTGCGAGCCTCGGCCATGTCACCGGCCGAGTAGGCCGCCCAGCCAGCCTCGGCGTCGGACCCCGACGCCCGCGGACAGGTGTCCTGCGCCCAGGCGGGAGTCGTGGTCAAGAAGACCGCGAGAAGGTTGAGGACGAGCGTTCGCGTACCGGACGCAAGCTTCATCCAGCCTCTCCAGCTCTGGGGTGGGCGAGAGCTACCCCACGAGTATATAAGCCTGGGGCCGCAGCGTTATAGCTGTTTCTCGGCGTCGCCGTCGGCCGGCACCGTGACCGTCGGCAAGATCAGGCGAATCGCTCTTCGATAGCGCACATAATTCCAGCCCCAGTTGAGCAACACCAGCGCGCGGTTTCGGAATCCGATCAGCCACGAGATGTGGATGCCGAGCCACAGGAGCCATGCCGTGACGCCGCGGAAGGCGAAGCCGAAGACGTGCGCCACGGCAGAGTTGCGCCCGATCACGGCGAGCATCCCCGGGTCCTTGTAGCGGAACGGGCGCGGAGGCCGCCCTGCCACGAGCGCGCGCAGAGTGGCCGCCACGCACCGACCCTGTTGGATGGCCACCTGCGCCACCTGCGGGAGGGGGGTGCCGTCGGAGTCCTCCAGGTACGCCAGGTCGCCGATGACGAAGACCTCCGGGTGGGCCTCCAGGTGAAGGTCCTGGGTCACCGGGACCCGCCCGGCGCGGCCGACGGGAAGTCCCCACGCGCGCGCCCTCGGCTCGCCCCTGACACCAGCCGTCCACACGACGGTCTCGGTGCCGATCACCTGGCCGCCGCTGAGCAGGACGCGCCCTGCCTCGACCGCCTCGACGGTGGCCCCGAGTCGCACGGTGACCCGCCGCTTCGCCAACCGTTCGCGGGCGTAGTCGCCCAGCTTCGACGGCATGCCGCCCAAGAGTCGGTCCGCGGCCTCGACGATCTCGATACGGATCTCGTCGCGCTCGATGCCGGTGAAGTCCTCGAGCAGGGGCCCGAAGACGAGCTCGGAGAGCGCTCCCGCGTACTCGACGCCGGTGGGACCGCCCCCCACGACCACGAACGTGAGCAACCTGGCGCGTCGGTTCGAGTCGGCGTTGAGCGCCGCCTCGAAGCGGGTAAGCACGTGGTGCCGTAGCGGGACCGCATCGGACATCCAGCGAAGCGGAAACGCGTGTGTCTCCGCGCCCGGCACGCCGAAGAAGCTCGGCTCGCTCCCCAGCGCGAGAACCAGGTAGTCGTAGGCGACCGCTCCCGCGTCCGTCTCGACCCGTCGGGCTTCGAGGTTCAGCCCGGTCATCTCGGCCATGCGCACGTCGACGTTTCGCACTCTGCGGAAGATCGACCGCACCGGATAAGCGATGTCCGTGGGAACCAGTTCGGCCGCCGCGACCTGGTACAGCAACGGGAAGAAGGTGTGGTAGTTGTTGCGGTCGATCAGCGTGACGTGGACCGGCCGGTTCGCCAGCCCCCGGGCCGCCCACAGTCCTCCGAAGCCCGCACCGACGATGACGACGCGAGGCTGCCCCATGGGTGCCTAGACGACCGGTAGTCCTGGCTCGACCTCCGAGGCCCAGGCTACGATGCCGCCCGCGAGGTTCGCGACGTCACCGAACCCTGCCTCCGCGAGCCGCAGCGCGGCCTGCATGCTCCGCTGGCCCACCTTGCAATAAACCACCACCGGACGACCACGTGGAATCTCGCCGAGTCGCTCCTCGAGCTCCCCGAGTGGAATCAGTCGGGCTCCACGGTCGGAGAGGTTGCTCACGGCCCACTCCCACGGCTCGCGCACGTCGAGCAGGAACGGAGGAGAGGCCGAGTCCAACCGCTCGGCGAGCGTCGTCGAGTCGACCTCCTCGACGCCACCGGTTGCCAGTGACACCTGGGCGACGTCCGCCGGTACGACGCCACAGAAGACGTCGTAGTCGATGAGCTCGGTCTGCGTCGGGTGATCCCCGCAGACGGGGCATTCGGGGTTTCGCCGCAGTGTCACCTCGCGCCACTCCATACCCAGGGCGTCGAAGATGAGCAGGCGTCCGGCCAGTATGTCGCCCTTCCCGAGGAGAAGCTTGATCGTCTCGAGCGCCTGGACGGAGCCGATGATGCCCGGCAGCACGCCGACCACTCCGCCCTCGGCGCAGTTGGGCACGAGGCCTGGCGGCGGCGGCTCGCGGAAGAGGCATCGGTAGCAGGGCCCGCCCTCGGTCGCGAAGACGGAGGCCTGCCCCTCCCAGCGGAAGACCGACCCATAGACGTTCGGCTTCCCCAGCAGGACGCACGCGTCGTTCACCAGGTAGCGCGTCGGGAAGTTGTCCGTGCCGTCGACGACTACGTCGTAGTCCGCGAGGATGTCGAGCGCGTTGTGCGACGACAGCCGGCTCGCGTGCTTCACCACCTGGACGTGGGGGTTCACGTCCCGAATCCGGTCTTCGGCGCTGTCGATCTTCGGTCGACCGACGTCCTTGGTGCCGTGAAGGATCTGGCGCTGGAGGTTGCTCTCGTCGACGGCGTCGAAGTCGACGATACCGAGGGTTCCCACGCCGGCCGCGGCGAGATACAGCGCCAGCGGCGAGCCGAGGCCCCCGGCGCCCACGCACAGCACGCGCCCGGCCTTCAAGCGCTTCTGGCCGTCGAGCCCGACCTCTGGGAGGGCGAGGTGGCGCGCGTAGCGATAGAGCTCGGCGCGACTCAGGTCCGAGTCACTCATGCCCGGTTGCACCCGTGGAAGGAGAGGGTGTTCCCGCGTCAGCGCTCCAGCGCAAGGCCGCCGGACGCCACGAGCTGGAAGCGGACGGCGTCCTCCCGCAGGCGATCCGAGAGCTCGGGCGGGCGGCCGGTGACCTCGACGAGGTCCGCCAGCTGGAGCGCCAACGCATAGTACTGAAGAGGGATGTTGATCGTCGACGGATCCTGCCACAGGGCGCGGTCGCGGATGCCCCTGAACAGGTAGACCTCTTCATAGAGACGGAGTGATCGGTCGAGATCGTACCAGGCCGCGCCGTAGGCTTCGGTGCCCTGCACGACTCCTTCGGGCTGGGGACCCTCGAGACTCCTCGGCACGAGCTCAGCGGTCAGGCCGCTCCTCACCGCCCAAGGGTCGAGTCCCAGGTCGGAGAGCATACCGCCGACGGCTGCGAAGTAGATCGGACGGTCCCCGATGGAGTCGAAGATGATGCGCAGGGCCAGCTGCTGAGCGCGGTGCAGGATCGTCCCCTGTGGGTAGGTGACCGACAGGTCGGGAAACGGAATGGTCAGCGGTTCGCCCAAACGCGCGCTGCCCACCGCGTCCATCTCCTCGCCCGACATGCTGGTGATGGACGACGCGGGAAGGCCGGGGTCCTCATAAAGGCCGGGCACAACGGGTTCGTAGGGCCGTTGGTTCTCGGGTCTCGTCAGCCGCTCGAGCTGACGCGGATACCAGGTCGTGAACAGGTACTGCCCCACGATGACGGTCACGTCGCGTCGGATGCCCTCGACCTCCTGCAGATACCAGAGCGGGAACGTGTCGTTGTCTCCGTTCGTGAAGAGGACGGCGTACGGCTCCACGCTCACGAGCAGGTCGTACGCCCAATCGCGGGCGGCATAGTCCCCTGCACGACTCGCCCAACTCACGTTGAAGAAGAGCGGGAAGACCACGATGCCCAGGACGGGCGAGACCGCCAGATAGTGACGTCCCTCC
>JAHEKM010000066.1:0-15438 GCA_024638325.1 Gemmatimonadota bacterium
TTCGGAGAGAATCGAGTCCAAAGCCATGGGAAAGCGACGCGACTTCATCCGCAGATGGGGCTTCTGGCGATATGTCTTCGCCGTGGTCGTTCGGAGGATGGGTCGATTGGGGCTACGGATCTTCGCAATCTACGTGCGCCCCCATCACGGAGTGCCGGAACCTCACGACGCCGGGGACGGCATCGAGTTCCGAATTCTCGAGGTGCCAGAGGTGCGACCCCACGCGTCGGACCCCGAACTCGACATGGATGAATCATTCCTGCGGCTGGCCGAGCACCACGGCCACCTCTGCATCGGGGCCCTCGACGGTGACCTGCTGGTGTCCTACATCTGGAGGGCGTTCGGTCCCACGATCGCCGAGAACGGCATGTGGGTACGCTTCGATCCCCCGTGCCGGTACGGGTACAAAGCGTTCACCCGTCCGGCGTATCGCGGTAGGCACCTACAAAGCGCTATGGCGCCTCGTACCGATTCCATGCTGAACGCGCGGGGCTACACCCATGCGATCGGCATGGTCGACGTCGCGAACTTCGCCTCGCAGCAGTCCTGCTTGCGCCAGGGTAACAAGCTCGTCGGACTGTCCGGCTGGTGGCGCTTCGCGGGTCGGGTCTGGACGTTCTCGTCGCCCGGGGCGCGGAAGTACGGCTTCGAGTTCTTCGATCCCGCTGTGGAGCCTCCGCCTACATCCACCCCCTGAACTGCTCCGACACGGACACCAGGGCCTCCCAGCCACCGCCCCGCACCCCGTGGGCCAGGTCGACGCGGAACGAGTCCCAGCCGATCGAGAGACCGGCACCGACCGAGCCGCGAAGGCCGTCCGAGTCCTGGCGGACCCAGTCGACGGGCAGGCTCCGGTCGTCCAGATAGGTCGCGCCGACCGCGCCGAGTAGGCGCACGCCGACATAGGGCGGCACGACGGGGATGGTCAGCTCACCCCGCGCCAGCCAGTAGCGGTCCCCCACGAAGGAGCGGTAGTCGTGCCCGGGGAGCGTCCAGCGGCCACCGAGCAGGTAGAGCGACTGGACGGGGGCGTCGTTCGTGACGGCCCCGCCGCCAACCGACAGCTCTCCATGCCAGCGGCTCGCCAGGTCGCGCAGGATCCAGCGGGCGTCGCCCCGGAGCGCGCCGAAGTTCCCGTCGTCCAGGCGGCCCGCCTCCGCGGTGGTGCGCAGTCGACCGCCGCCGGGCAGGCCCACCGGGACGTTCAGCGCGACGGCGCCGAGGTACCCCTCGTCGATCGTGCGGACTGGTCTGAACCCGGTATCGGCGGGGTCGTCGGAGACGACGTCGAGCGCGCCGACGTGCTCCTCCCAGCGCACTCCGAGAGTGACCCCGCCGGGTTCGCGGCCCCGCAGGGTCAGCGCGCCGCCGCGGCGGAAGTAGGGGTCGGTGAAGTCCTCCTCGCCCGAGACCGCCGAGATCGTGTTCACGAGCGGCTCGGCGCCGGGATACCCACCGATGTCACCGAGTCGGTCCCAGTAGAAGTCGAGGGTCGGCGCCAGCGAGCCGACGCCGAACGAGGTGACCAGCGAGCCGGACGCGCGCTTGCGGCCGAAGGCGAAGCCGCCAGAGGGCCGCATGGTCAGGTCGGCGGTGGGGCGGAAGGTCAGGCCGCCACCGAGCCACAGCCCTTCGGCGCGGTTGTAGCGGGCGACCTCCGAGATGGCGGGCAGATAGAGCCGCAGGGGTGCCATCCCACTGAGCGCACGATCCTCGACGACCTCGCGCACCTCGAGCTCGACGGCCTCGAGCGACGGCGACGTATCGATGCCCTGCTCCTCCAGGTCGTCGAACAGACCCCGCTCGAACTGGAACTGCGAGCGCTGCTGGAGCGAGGCGGCCGCGACGCGGCTCCCTGCGAAGAGGCGGTCGGGCAGCTCGACGTTGAAGTCGTAGCCGCGCACGTCGAAGCGCCCCTGAATGACGCTTCCCAGCGTGAAGTCGAACATGGGGATCTCGCGCCGGATCTCCACTTCCTGCCGGTAGGGAAGCCAGTAGCGGCCCATCCAGAGGGAGTTGTCGAGCGAGATGCGGATGTGGTCGACGAACTCGTCGACGTACGACGCCGGCGTGAAGGAGAAGCGCATGCGCACGATCGCCGCGGTCGCCCGGTCGAGATAGATGGTTCCGACGAACCCGGGTGCCTCGAAGACCTTGGGTCGCACGCGCACCTCGTACACCCTCACCTCTTCGGCCCCGCCCGCGTAGCTGATGCTCAGCGAGTCGGCGAGCCAGAAGTCGTAGGCCTGCTCCGAGGCGGGCCCCACGGGGTGCAGCACGGCCTCGACCTCGTCCCCGTCGCCGATGCGGATGAAGTCGCCGAAGTCGTCCTGCACGACCGTCAGGTGATCGATGTGGTAGCGGATGTCCGTAGGGAGGATCTTCTCGTCACGCTGGCCGACGATCTCCTGCCGGGTCTCGTTCGGCGCGCGCCAATAGATGTCGAGCGCGACCTGGTCCGCCTTGACCAGCGCGCGCTCTCCGTCCGTGGGCCGGTCGAAGAAGAAGTAGACGTAGCCGCGGCCGCTGGCCTGGTACGACTGGAACGTGGAGTCCACGATCTGGGACGCGCGCAGCTCCCTGGCGCGTTCGACGAGCCTGAGCGCTCGCGGCCCGTTCCACTGGGGTGCGGATTGGGCCATGAGGGGTGCACCGTGCGCGAAGAGCAGCGCGGCGGTGACGACCCACGTCCGGGATGGTCTCGGCTTCAATTCGACTCCGGTGGGATGCAGGCTTGGTACAGCCACGGCGAAAGGCCGGTTCCGGAGAGGGGATGCGGGGCCCGTGCCGGTGGAAGCGGAAACGACGAAGGGCCCCGTCCGCGTTGGACGGGGCCCCAAGAAAAGAGGCGACCTGTCGAGGTCACCTTCGTCTAGTGTGCGTTCCAGAATCCCGAGAGGGACTCGCCGTGTGGGCTCTCGCGAAGCTTCTCGAAGGCCCGGTTGCGAATCTGTCGGATCCGCTCACGGGTTACACCGAGCAGCGAGCCGATCTCCTCGAGCGTCCTCTCCTCCCCGTCGTCGAGACCGTAGTAGAGGTACAGGATCTTTCGCTCGCGTTCAGTGAGGTACGACTCGAACATGGTCTCGAGGAAGTCGCGTCGGGCGATGGCCTCGACGTCCTCCTCGATGTCGGCTGCCGCGGCACCGGCGAAGCGCTCACCGAAGCTGGCACTGTCACGATCGCCTCGGTCGATGGGTGCGTCGAGGCTGAGCTCCGAAGCGGCAACGCGACGGAGCGCCCGGATGGTGTCCACCGGTTCGTCCATCTCCTGGGCGATCTCCAGATCCGTCGGAGAGCGGCCGAGCGACTGCGTCAGCTGCGTGTCTGTACGGGCCAGCCGCGCCAGGTTGGAATTCTGGTTCAGCGGAATCCGGACCGAGCGGGTTTGCTCGGCGAGCGCCTGCAAGACGGTCTGTCGGATCCACCACACGGCGTACGAGATGAACTTCACGCCCTTGTCGGGATCGAACTTTTTTACCGCCTTGAGCAGGCCCTCGTTTCCGATACAGACCAGCTCAGCGAGGCCGAGCCCTCGACCCTGGTACTTCTTCACGTAGGAGATGACGAAGCGGAGGTTGGCGGTCACCAGCCGTTCCGCCGCTTCCTTGTCTCCTACGCGAGCGCGCCGAGCCAGCTCGCGCTCCTCCTTCGGGTCCTGAATGAGGGGGTATTTCTCGACGTCCTGCAGGTACTGGTCAAATGAATCCAGGCCACGGGAGGAAGAAAACATCCGTAGTTCCGTTCCTCATCTGCGGGTCGAAGACGAACTGGCCACACCTGGAACGTCGCCCGAAAACCGTTTGGGGCTTCGGGTTATCGAGACGGTCGGGAGGGGTCAGTCCAAAAACCTTAGGGGTGAAAGGGAAACTAAATAGGCCCGATTCCGGGGTCAAAGGTTTTTTCTTCAAGTCATGAAGGGTCGGCGGAAACAAATGATTCCCTGCCGGCGAGCTCAGCCGAAGAGGAACTCCGCGCGCAGGCTTTCCTCGCTGGGGCCGTTCACACTGAAGAACACGCAGGCGCTTGCGCCGGAGGAGGACTCGAGGTCGACCCGGCGATAGAGGCCCGCATCGGAGACGCCACGCACGTCCAGACCGCCCAGGTCGATGACCGACTCCGGGTCTGCGCTGCGCCGGTGGACGAAGATGGGGGAGCCGCCGCGGACCACGACCCAACCGGTGGCGAAGCGCGGGGCGCCGGGCAACCGGTACGCGCCGACCGGGCTACCCCTGAGTCCACCGCCTGGCGCGAGCACGTCGCCGGCCAGCGAGCGGCGCACCCAAGTGGGCAGCTCCTCCTGGCCCAGCCACCGCCGCTGCACGAGGGTCTGGAAGGCGCGCCAGGCGACGAGGCGAACCGCGAAGGCGAAGACCCGCACGTGAGACGCCGCGCCCGGCAACGACAGGAGCGCGAGTGCGCCGGCGACGCCCAGCGCGTAGACAGGCAGGTCGAGAACGAGCGCGATCAGGCCGAGCACGATCGCATCTTCGAGAAGCGATACAGCCAGCACGTCCGGCGTGCGCGCGGGACTCAGCCACCGAAGAATGGCGCCGCCGGAGCGGACCGCGTGGGCCAGCGAGGTGAGTGCCGCCGCCACCAGAGCCCCGAGCACGACAACGGGCAGACCCTGACCCTCGAGGAGCAGGAGCGCCAGGAGCGCGCCCGAGACCGGCCGAATGAACGCGTGGCACGCGTTCCAGAGAAGCGACGCCGGGGCATACCGCTCGGCAGCGAATTCCAGGATGTAGAAGGCGCCCACGGTAACGAGGACACCGAGTGAGTCGAGCTCGCCCAGCGAGCCCGGCAGGGGGTGGTCCCACCAGGGCGTCGTCGGGGCGGCGCCGAGGAAGAGCAGGGTCAGATAGAGGTCGATCCCGGCGGCCAGGGCGAGTGGCGCAAGGACGAGGAGCTCGGGAGTCAGTTCGGGCATCCACTATTTTGACACGCCCTCGCGGGATTCTCTACGATCACCGTCCCTACGCGTCACCGGAGCACGCCTCTCATGGCCAACCGTCGCCAGGAAGCCCTCGACTACCATCAGCAGGGCCGGCCCGGCAAGATCGAGGTCGTGCCGACCAAGGCCGTCGCGACTTCACGCGACCTGTCGTTGGCGTACTCGCCGGGCGTCGCGGAGCCGTGCCGCGACATCCACGAGAACCCCGAGGACGTGTTCAAGTACACGGCGCGCGGCAACCTCGTGGCGGTCGTCTCCAACGGCACCGCCGTGCTCGGGCTGGGCAACATCGGGCCGCTGGCGGCCAAGCCGGTGATGGAGGGCAAGGGCGTCCTCTTCAAGCGATTCGCGGACATCGACGTCTTCGACATCGAGGTCGCATCCGAGGATGCCGAGGAGGTCATCCGCTTCTGCGAACTGCTCGAGCCGACCGTGGGCGGCATCAACCTCGAGGACATCTCCGCGCCGGAGTGCTTCGTCATCGAGCGCAGGCTGAAGGAGTCGCTCGACATCCCGGTCTTCCACGACGACCAGCACGGCACGGCGATCATCGCCGGCGCGGCGCTCGTGAACGCACTGGACATCATCGGCAAGAAGATCGAAGACGTGCGTGTGGTCTTCAGCGGCGCGGGCGCGTCGGCTCTCTCGACGGCGCAGCACGTTCGCAGGCTCGGTGTGCGTCCCGAGCACATCCTCGTCGTCGACTCCAAGGGTGTGATCTACGAGGGGCGTGAGGAGGGCATGAACGAGTACAAGGCGCCCTTCGCGGTGAAGACCGACCGCCGCACGCTCACCGACGCATGTGAGGGCGCGGACGTCTTCATCGGCCTGTCGGTGAAGGGGTTGATGACCAAGGAGATGGTCGCCTCCATGGCGCCCGATCCCGTCATCTTTGCGCTTGCGAACCCGGATCCGGAGATCCTGCCGGAGGAGGTGGCCGAGGTCAGGGACGACGCGATCATGGCGACCGGGAGGTCGGACTACCCGAACCAGGTGAACAACGTCCTCGGCTTCCCGTTCATCTTCCGCGGGGCCCTGGACGTACGCGCCCGGGGCATCGACGAGGCGATGATGCTGGCCGCGACGCGCGCGCTGGCCGAGCTCGCCCGGGAGGAGGTGCCCGACACGGTGCGGGGAGCGTACGACGGCTCCGAGTTCAGCTTCGGGCGCGAGTACCTGATTCCGAAGCCGTTCGACCATCGCGTGCTCTTCCACGTGGCGCCGGCGGTGGCGAAGGCCGCCATGGACTCCGGGCTCGCACGCATGAGCGTCGACATGCAGGAGTACCAAGACCGGCTGCGCGCGAGTCTCGGTCCGGGCCGGGAGGTCATGCGCTGGATGATCAACCGGGCTCGCCGGAGGCCCGCTCGTGTGGTGTTCACCGAGGGCCACAACGAGACGGTCATTCGCGCCGCGGCGCAGCTCGTGGAGGAGGGGATCTGCCGGCCACTCCTCATCGCCAGGCACGAGCGTCTGCAGGAGATCGCCGACGGATTGGGCGTCGACATCGCGGGGATCGAGGTGATGTACGCCGCGGACGAGGAGCCCCGCCGGGAGGCGTTCGCGACACGGCTCTTCGAGCTCAGGGGCCGGAAGGGCCTCACCCGCGTCGAAGCCGAGTGGAACATGTTCAAGCCGATCTACTTCGGAGCGAGCCTCCTCGAGGCCGGCGAGGCCGACGCGCTCGTCGCGGGTGTCGAATCGAACTACCCGGAGATCCTCCGACCCTGCCTACAGGTCGTCGGCGCGGGGGAAGACGGCCGTGTGTCGGGACTGTACATGCTCGCCTTCCCGAATCGGGAGCTCATGTTCTTCGCCGACGCCACCGTGAACATCGAGCCTGACGCCAAGGCGCTGTCCGAGATCGCGCTGCAGGCGGCGGATTTCGTGCGGGAGCTCGGGATCACGCCGCGCATCGCGATGGTGAGCTTTTCGAACTTCGGCTCGAGCAAGCACCGGGAGTCCGAGCACGTGGCCGCGGCCGTGGAGCTGGTGCGCGAGATCGATCCCGACCTGGAGATCGACGGTGAGATGCAGGCCGACACGGCCGTCGATTCCATCAAGCTCAGGGACGTCTATCCGTTCACACGGCTCCAGGGCCCTGCCAACGTGCTGGTCTTCTCACGGCTGTCGGCAGCCAACGCCGCCTACAAGCTGCTGGACAGGCTGGGTGGCGCGGATGTCATCGGACCGGTTCTGCTGGGAATGGGAAAGCCGGTACACGTGCTCCAGCGTGGCTGTTCGGTGCAGGACGTGATGAACCTCGCCACGGTCGCCGCGGTCGACTGGCAGGCGCGGACCGAAGGGACCTAGCTCTCAGGCGACGCGCCGCCGTCTGTGCCATGTACTGGCCAGCCCCGTCATGAGCGCCACCGTCAGGAGCCCCGCGAACGTGGTGGACAGGGGAGGCGCGGTGGGGCGCCGCTCCACGCCGGGACCGTTCTCCAGCCACGTCAGGATCCATTCACCGGGGTCGACACCGAACGCCGCTCGGAACGCCGTCGCGACGTCTGCCTCCGACTTCCAGAAGGCCCGGAAGGCGTCCGTCCCGAACTCGCGCTCCAAGTCGGCGAGCATGAACCAGTCCTCCCCGGGGAAGGGACCGAGTCGCACCGGGCCGTTGAACGTCGCCGGCAGCCAAGGGCGCTCGCGCCAACCGTCGCCCCACGTGGCGCGGCCGTTCGGATCCAGGAAGGTGGTTGCACACGCCTGGGCGTCTCCTCCTACGCACCGGCCCACTGCGGAAGGTCCAGCGGTCATCGCACCGGCGCCGAAGAGCCGGTGCTCTTCGAACTCGGGAAAGGCCGGCGCATCCTGGAAGGGGTGGCCGAACGCGAAGGCGCTGCCGCCGTCTTCCATCCAGGTCTGCATCGACGCGCTCGCCGCACCGTAGGTCGCATAGAAGACGCAGGGCCCGAGCAGGCTCCCGGACCAACGGCTCCACCCGCGCCCCACGCGGTCCTCGTCCGCCAAGAACCGCGCGGTGTTGGGGCGGGTCACGACCACCTGCAGGCAGTACCGCGCACCGTCGACCTCCCCGACATACGTCTCGAGGCGATGTCCCTGCGAGACCGCGAGCCCCGTCTCTCCCCCTCCGCCGCCGTCGTAAGCGTACGCGACCACCATTTCCGGATCGGCCACGAACGTAGTCGCCTCCGCGGTGATTCTGTCGCGGAGCGCCGACGCCGTCTCCGGAGCGATCGAGCCTTCCTCGGGAAGGAGGAGTGCCACGCCCTTGTCGGCGGCTCGCACCGCCCGCGCGGGCAGACGCTCCAGCCGTCGGAGCTGGTCAAGGCGCGTTCGGGCCATCCGTAGCTCGGCCAACAAGGTCGCGTGTCGGAGCTCCGACACGCTCCGCTGCCGGTACCAAGTCCCTGCCGCGGAGTCCAAAGGCAGCCGCCAGCCGGCGACGACCACAGCCGAGAGCGCGACGACCCCCAGCCAGTGCTTCAGTTGAAACGCCATCTGGTGCTCCTTGAGGCCAGCGCGGCGAAGATCAGTATCCAGAGGAGCGCGAGGGCACCCGAACCGGCCAATCCCGCGTGGACGTCGGGCCGACCGGCGACGACCCATTCCCTCCACGCTTCGAGCAGCTCCTCCAGGGGTGCACCGGCGGCGTAGGCCAGAGCATCCCCGGGCGCCATCTCCGGGTCCTGAAGAAGGCGGGTCCATGCCGTGAGCCCACCCATCTCCAGCGCCCGAGCGACGACGGTCTCACGGATGTGCGGGGCCAGGGGCGCCCAGGAGGTGTAGGCCGGGTCGATGAAGCCGTCACAAGCGTCCTCGGTCTCCAGTCCGGCGCACCGCTCGACGGCACGCCTCGACTCGATGGTCCAGCGCCCGGGCGCGTTGAACCGACCGCGAACCGGGTCGTACCCCGCCCACGCCAGGACCCGGTCGCGCCTTTCGACAGGGGTGTACCAGGTCGACACGATGTCGGCCCGACTGCCGAGTCCCAGCGCGTCGGAGCAGGCGTCGATCGCACCTCCGAGACAGCGACGGACCGCCTGGGACCCCGCGAGGACCAACTCACGATAGACCTCGGCCGGTTCTCGCTCGGTGAAGGGGTCGCCCGCCACCCAACGGCCCAGGCCGACCTCGCCCAGCTCGGCCGAGATCGCACGAGCCATGGCAGCCCGTATGCGGTTCTTCACTTCAGCGCTCGAGTGCCAACGCGCCGCAACGATCTGCTCCCGGACGCCATCGACCTCGATCTCCTCGATGTCATACGTCGAGGTTTGGAAGGTGAACGTCCTTTGCGAGAGGCTGCGGCTCTCGAGGCCGCCGAACTCCTGGTCCCACACTTCTTCGAAGAGCGCGCGAGCCGCGGCCGCATCTTGGCGCGGCGTGACGAGGGTTATGCCCCGAACAGCGATCGTGTCCAGTTGCACCCGGGTCGCTATGCTGGCGCGTCGTTGTTCCACGCGCTCGAGTCTGGCGGCGTCCGCCGCGCGCGCGGCTTCCTCGACCAGAGGTGCGAGCGAGTCGATCTGGCGTAGCAGTTCGGCCGCGGTCTGCTGGGCCTGCAGCGGGAGCGCGGCGCCCAGGGTCAAGACGACGAGGACACACCAGGAGCGGCTAGACATCGATCAGGGACCAGTTGCCGGTGAACACCTGGAAGGGACCCGTTCCCCGGTAAAGCCAGTCCATGACGCTCCCTACCACGTCGAAGCGCTCGAAGGCGCCCACCTGCGTGAGGACGAGATCGGCGCTCAGAAGGCCCCCGACCACGAAGGCCGCCGCGAGACCCACGATCCACAGGGTCGTCCTGACCGTGCCCGCCGCCATCGCGAAGAGGGTCGAGTACGCGATCATGATCGCGAGCAGGAAACGGAACGCGAGCTGGTTCGGGTACGCGTTCAGCCCTTCGGGCAGCGCCACCGCCCACGCCGCCGCGTGCGCGCCGAGCCACATGGCCAGCGCGGGCAGAAGCGCCAGGACCATGCCGGCGCCCATCTTCAGCAGTGCGTACTCCACTCGCGTGAGGGGCAGGCTGAGTGCGTAGACGTGGCCCAGGCGGTGGTCCCAGTTCCAGGCGGAGAGCGCGAGCGTAGCGCCGATGGCGGCCGCCAACGCCGGAAAGACGGGGAGCCACAGGCGGGTGAGCTCGACGATGCCGTATGCGCTCAGCGACGTAGCGGTCGAGCCCGGCGCCGGCCCGAGACCGGACACAGCGACGAGTGGAAGTCCGAAGGACGCCACCACGAGCGGAATCAGCGCCACCCGGATCTGCTTCCAGTGGAGATAGAGCATCGGTTGGTACATCAGTCGGCTCCGGCAGTGGTGGAAGGTCTGAACGAGCGCAGGAGCTCCACGAAGCTCTCTTCCAGGTCGAGGTCGGCGACGTCTCGGAGCGTCGCCCCGAGGGTTTCGATTTGATACCGCATGGGCGCCTCCCAGCCCTGCACGATCCATGTCTCCGTCGAGCCGCTGCCGTTGTCGCGGTGCCGACTGAGCACCACGAAGGGAAACGCCTCCAGCACCTCGGGTGCGCCGTCGACGCGAAGCCGCTTGATGCCGTTCTTGAAGCGTTGCATCGGGAGCTCCGCCACGAGTCGTCCAGCGTCCATGACGCCGACCCAGTCACAGATCCTCTCGAGCTCGTGCACCAGGTGGCTGGAGATGAACACGGTGGCGCTCGTCTCGGACACGTAGTCGAGCACTGCGGCCATCACGTCCCGTCGGACGACGGGATCGAGACCGTCGGTAGGCTCATCGAGTACGAGCAGGTCGGGCCGCTGGGACAGCGCCAGGAGGAGCAGGAGCTTACCGGTCTCACCCTTCGACATGCGCGAGATCTTTCGGTCGGCGTCGAGCTCCAGGCGGCCCATCAACTCCTTCGCCCAGCCGTCGTCCCAGAGGCGGAAGAACGAGGCGTGGTACCGCAGCTGCTCGGCAACGGTCAGCATCGGATAGACGTGTGGTCGCTCAGGGACGTAGCCGATCCGGGCCAGAATCGATTTCATGTCCTTGGGTACGGCCCGGCCGAAGATCGAAATCGACCCCCGATCCGGCTTCAGCATGCCCATGAAGAGGCGAATGGTGCTGGTCTTGCCGGAGCCGTTCGGTCCCAGGAAGCCATAGATCGCGCCCATGGGCACGTTGAGGCTGATGTCGCTGAGGGCGAAGGCCTTGTCGGCGGTCCACCCGACGTCTACGAGCTCGATGGCGTTACTCACGGATCTCGACTCCTGCTTCTGCTTGGAACGCCCGCTCGATGTCCTCCGCGCTCAGGCCCAGACGGGCGGCGTCCTGAAGGAGCTTCCGAACGAGCTTCTGTGCCTGCGCGGTCCGTTCCTCGTCGCGCATGAACGCGGGCACCTCCTGGATGAACGTGCCCTGGCCGTGACGCATCTCGACGAACCCGTCGATGGCGAGGTCTCGATACGCCTGCACCACGGTGGCCGGATTGACGCGCAGCTCGCGCGCGAGCGCCCGCACGGACGGGAGGGCGTCTCCTGGCGCGAGCTCGCCGGACGCGACGGCGACACGAATGCGTGCGGCGATCTGTTCGTAGAGCGGCGTCGGGCTACGGGGATCGATGTCGCTGAACACGCGTCAGGTTCCGATGGCTGGAGGCGTCGGTGTATCAGTGTATGGGTTAACTAATACACTAATACACCAGGTAGGTTGTCCGCAAGAGTGGGCTCGTCGCGCCGACCTGGGCACGTCCGGCTCCGGGGGCGAGGCCAGTCGGACCCGACCGAAGGAACAGCTTGTGGCGTAAGGACGCCGAGCCTAAAGTGGGCCCGCCATGGTCGACCAACCCCCCACAGACCGATCCGCCCAGGACTCGCAGTCGGTCGCCGCGCTCCAAGAGGCACTGGGCGCCGACTTCGAGGTCAAGCAGAAGCTGGGCAAGGGCTCCATGGCCACCGTCTTCTTGGCCAAGGAGGCCCAGCTCGGACGGTTCGTGGCGGTGAAGGTCCTGCTGCCCGGCCGGGCGAGGGACGAGACGGCCCGTAAGCGCTTCGAGCGGGAGGCCAAGGCGGCCGCGTCGCTCGCGCACCCCAACGTCGTCCCGGTCTTCCGTATGGGACGCCTGCTCGACGAGACGCCCTACCTCGTCATGGGCTTCGTCAAAGGCCGCACGATGGAGGAGAGGCTCGCCGCCGAGGGTCGACTGTCCAAGGACCTGGCCCGTGAGGTCCTTCACGATGTCGCCTCGGCGCTGGCCGCGGCGCACGCGCAGGGCATCGTGCACCGGGACGTCCGGCCGGCGAACGTCCTGTGGGACGAGGAGCGCAAGAAGGCCGTCCTCACCGACTTCGGCATCGCGGCGATTCTGGCCACCAGCGGCGAGGACTCGACCCGACTGACGAAGACCGGGCAGATGGTGGGCGATCCGCGCTATCTGAGTCCGGAGCAGCTCCGTGACGAAGACCTCACCGAGCTCGCCGACATGTACGCTTTCGGGATCCTGGGCTACGAGCTGTACACGGGCGAGGGGCCCTACGAGGCGAAGACGAACACACAGTGGATCACGGCTCACCTGAGCGGACAGCCCAAGGATCTGCTGCGCATGCGTCCCGACGTCGAGCCCGAGATCGGCGCGCTCCTGAAGCGCTGCCTGAACCAGGAGCCCAACCACCGACCGAGCGCCGCGATCGCCGCGCGGACGCTGAGCTCTCAGTCCGGCTCGGAGCTCACACCGGCGGACGTGGAGTACGCGAGCTTCTGGGACGAGCTCAAACGTCGCCGCTTCCCACAGTTCATAGGCAGCGCGCTCGTGGCTGGGACACTCGTCATCGGCTTCGCCAGCGAGGTGGTCGTCGGCCAGTTCGGAGCGCCTGACGTGCTGCGGCCGCTCAGCGTGCCGCTAGGGGTCTGCGGTGTCCTGGCCGCCATCGTCATCACTTGGTTCCACGGGGAGCGGGGCCAGCAGAGTGGTAGCGTCGTCGAGTGGATCCTGCTCGGCCTCATCGGCGCGGTTTGGGTGGCCTCTTCGGCCTGGATTCTGGTCTCCTGAGCGCTCCAGACGATCGCCTGAGGTCCCGCCCGTGACCGCTCCTCCTCGGCGGGGAAAGAGGTTCGATCGGTCCATCGTCGAAGGACCGATCCGCAGCGCCGTGTGGAAGCTGGCTTGGCCGACCATGCTACAGAACATCATCGGCGGGGCTCAGGGGATCGTCGATCACGCCATGGTCGGCAACTACGTCGGCTATGTCGGCAACGCGGCCATCGGCGTCTCGTGGCAGATCTTCCTGGTGGTCATCGTCTTCATCAGCTCCCTCTTCACCGGGATGGGTGTGCTGGTTGCGCGCTTCGCCGGGGCCGACCAGCACGAGAACGTCAATCGCACGGTCTACCAGGCCTTTCTGACCTCGGTGATGCTCGTCCTCTTCGTCCTGGCACCGATCGGGTACGTGGCCTCGCCGGTCCTGCTCGACTTGGTGAACGCCGCGCCCGAGGTGCAGGTCGAGGCCCTTCCGTACCTGCGGATCATGTTCGTCTTCTCCTTCGGCATGCTGCTGTTCTTCATGCTCGGGGGCGCGCTGCGATCCGCAGGAGATGCGCAGACACCGCTCAGGCTCGGCATCGTACTGACGGTGCTGAACATCGCCCTGAACGTGATCCTGATTCGCGGCCTGGGTCCGATTCCAGCCTTCGGCACGACGGGGGCCGCGATGGGCACGGTGATCGCCGGCGGTCTCGTGAGCGTCTACGCGCTGGCGAAGCTCTTCGGCGGTACCTGGGTCGTCGCATTCCACCGTGGCATGAACTGGCGGCCGGACTGGGAGATCATCGCGCAACTCTTCCGCTTCGGGTTGCCCACCGGCATCCAGGGGGTCGCCATGAACGTGGGCGGTGTCTTCCTGCTCGCGTTCGTCGGCTCGCTCGCGGTGAGTGCTCAGGCGCAGGCCGCCTACGTGGTGAGCTACACCCAGCTCTTCTCCTTCATCACATGGACGTCGGTCGGCATCATGGGCGCGACGGCGGCCGTGTCCGGCCAGAACCTCGGGGCCGGACGGCCGGACCGGACGAGCCAGGCCGTGCGGACCGCCAGTGGCTTCGGGCTCTTGCTCGCGGCGGTGATCGGCTCGTCGTTCCTCCTGATCCCGAATGTCCTGCTGGGGCTGTTCGGAATGGAAGATCCGGTCGTACGCGAGCTGAGCATCGAGCTCCTGCGCTACCTGTCCGTGTCCGGCCTCTTCATCACGGTGGCGCTCGCGTACACGGGGGGCCTGCAGGGCACCGGCGACACCAAGTCGCCGATGTACATCTCGTTCGTGTCCCAGATCTTCATCCCGCTGGGCATGTGCTTCCTGATCCAGACCTTCTCGACGCTGGATCCGGCCGACATATGGATGGCGATCGTGATCGGGCACTTCACGCGCGCGACGCTCAGCGTCGGCGTCTTCCGGCGCGAGCGGTGGCGGGACATCGAGGTGGCGATCGGCTCGGCCGAAGCCTGACGGGAACCCCAGCCCATCACGGGTCGCAGCCCCCCCGCCGAATCCCCATTATTGGGGGCCCGTTCACCCGCGACAGGATGTGGCCCACCGATGGCGAAGCAGTACTGGCTGATGAAGTCCGAACCCGACGCCTACTCGATCGACGACCTCGAACGCGACGGGTCCACGCACTGGGATGGTGTCCGCAACTACAAGGCCCGCAACAACATGAAGGCGATGGCGGTGGGTGACGAGGTGCTCTACTACCACTCGAACGCGAAGCCGCCGGGCGTCGTGGGTCTCGCGCGGGTCTGCCGTGAGGCGTACCCCGACCACTTCCAGTTCGACAAGAAGAGCAAGTACTTCGACGCCAAGGCGACCGAGGAAAAGCCGCGCTGGTACATGGTCGACATCGAGTTCGTGGCCAAGGCGTCCGAGACCGTCGGCCTTCCCGAAATCAAAGAGGATCCAAAGCTGGCCGACATGGAGCTCGTCCGGTACGGCCGCCTGTCGGTGCAGTCGGTGAAGAAGGCCGAGTTCGATCACGTGAAGCGCATGGCGGGGCTGTGACCGTCGTCCGCAACTACGTGAGCGGCCGCTGGGCCGACGCGACAGGCTCGGAGGTGCTCACCGTCACCAATCCGGCCTCGGGCGCCGAGCTCGGGAGCCTGCGGGTCTCCACCGGCGCCGACGTGGACGCGGCGGTCTCGGCAGCCAAGGCGGCCTTCCCGATGTGGCGCGCGACTCCCTCACCGGATCGCGCTCGCATTCTCTTCCGCTTCCATCAGCTCCTGCTCGACAACAAGGAGGAGCTCGCCCGCATGCTCACCACGGAGCACGGCAAGGTCATCGCCGAGACGCGGGGCGAGGTCCAGCGAGGCATCGAGAACGTCGAGCACGCATGCGGGATCCCGACGCTCATGATGGGCGACACGGTCGAGGAGATCGCGTCGGGCATCGACAGCTCCTCGTGGCGGCAACCGCTCGGCGTCTTCGCGGTGATCACACCGTACAACTTCCCGGTGATGATCCCGCTCTGGTTCTGGCCGTACGCGGTCGCCACCGGCAACACGGTCGTTCTCAAGC
>JAHEKM010000066.1:15448-16672 GCA_024638325.1 Gemmatimonadota bacterium
CTGAAGCCGAGCGAGCAGGACCCGCTGACCCATCAGCGCATCGTCGAGCTCGCCGCCGAGGCCGGGCTTCCCCCGGGCGTCCTCAACGTGGTGCACGGCACCAAGGAGTCCGTCGAGGCGATCTGCGATCATCCCGACATCGTGGGCGTGAGCTTCGTGGGCTCGAGCCACGTGGCTGAGATCGTCTACCGGCGGGCGACCGCGACCGGCAAGCGCGTGCAGGCGCTCGGCGGGGCCAAGAACTACATGATCGTGTTGCCAGACGCGGACATGGACGTCGCGCTGGACGCGTGCTCGGCCTCGATCTTCGGATCGAGCGGTCAGCGCTGCCTGGCGGGGAGCATGGTGGTCGGCGTCGGGGACGCGCACGCGCAGATCCGCGAGCGGATGCTCGATGCGGCGTCGTCGATTCGGCTGGGGGACGGTCTGGACGAGTCGACCGACATGGGCCCCGTGATCTCGGCCGAGCACCGAGACCGGGTGAAGGGCTACATCGACGCGGGTGAGTCCGACGGGGCGAAGCTGTCGCTCGACGGCCGGGGCGCGACGGTCGCGGGCCTCGAGGGCGGTTATTGGGTCGGTCCGACGGTCTTCGAGGACGTGGCCCCCGATATCTCCATAGGCACGGAGGAGATCTTCGGGCCGGTCGCGGGTATCAACAGGGCGCGCGACCTCGACGAAGCCGTCGCGATGATGCACGCGAGCCGCTACGGCAACGCGTGCTCCATCTTCACGACGAGCGGCCGGGCCGCGCGGGAGTTCAGGTATCGAGCCGGCATCAGCATGATCGGGGTGAACATCGGCGTCGCCGCGCCGATGGCGTTCTTTCCCTTCGGGGGGTCGAAGGCCTCGTTCTACGGTGATCTGAAGGCGCAGGGCAGGGATGCGATCTCATTCTTCACAGACCAGCGGGTAGTCATCTCGAGGTGGTAGGGACATGACGGGACCGACGTTGTCGAAGGGGCCGACGAGCGCCGAAATCCTCCACGGGCAGGACGAATTCCTGCTGCCCGCGATGCTGCACCTCTACGAGACGCCGCTCGCGCTGGCGTCGGGCGAGGGCGTGCGGGTGAAGGACCCGGAGGGCCACGAGTACATGGACCTCTTCTCGGGCATCCTCACGACGTCCGTGGGGCACTGCAACCCGCGCGTCGTCGAGGCCGTGACCAAGCAGATGCAGACGCTCGGTCACACGTCGACGCTGTACGCGACCGAGGTCCAGGT
>JAHEKM010000067.1 GCA_024638325.1 Gemmatimonadota bacterium
GAGCGTGAAGGGGTCGTCCGCCTGGTTCATCGAAGCGAGCCGGTGAAAGCCCTCGAGCCGCCATTCGTCCGTCTCGGGACCCCACCGCAGGGCGATCTCAGCGTTGGGGACGCGATCCCCCGTCCCGATGCGACCCGACAGGTCCAGCCAGACCCGCGAGTCGAGCGCCACCGCGCTCGATAGCCCGGCGCTGAGCCCCTCTACCCTGTTGAACCGGAGCTGCCCGTCCTCCAGCCCCCACGCGATGGGCGGCGGGAACGGACGGTAGGTCGGGACGAGCCCCTGGAGCTCGCCCGCGAGCTCCTGCAGCTCCGCACCGGTGAAGGAGACGGGCGTGCGTCGGCCGAAGTCCCCCGAAAGGGTCTGCGAGAAGAAGAGCTTCTCGTCGGTGGGCACGATGACCGTATAGGTGATCTCGTTCCCGTCCTCGTCCTCCTCGGTGGTGATCTCGCGCTGCCACCCCTCGGGCAGCTCTCCCTCCACGAGGATCTGCGCGGGCGGCTCGTTGACCAGGTAGCCTCCGACGCTCCATTCCAGGGTGACGGGCATGCGGAAGAGGCCGCCGGCGCGGCCCTCTCCCTGGAAGGCGAACCGACGCGGGAGCCAATACTGGAAGTCCTGGAGCGTGCTCTCGACCGTGATGTAGTTGATCTCCGCCTCGACGGGGCCGATGAAGCCGGGCACCTCGTCGGCCGAGTCGGGGTCGTCGATGCGCATGTTCCAGGGTCTCGCGGGCCGGTACGTCGCGCGCACGACTGCGGCCGACGCTGAATCCACCCACAGCGACCCGGCCAGGAGCTCGAAGTCCGGGCGGCGAGGCTCGACGAGCAGCTCGTACATCACCACCGTCTGGTCCATGGTCGGCAGCTCGACGCGCAGCGTGTCCCCCAGTGCGTACTTGTAGTGCACGAGCGCGTCATACGAGAGCGGGTGGAAGGCCCAGTCGTCGCCGAAGCGAAGGCGGTCCGCGGCCGGGTCGAAGTCGAAGCCGGGGAAGTCCGTCTCGTCCAGGTAGTCCGAAGCATCGTTCTCGCCGTCGACGACGTCCTCGTCGCCCCGGGAGTCGTCCGGTCCGGCGCTGATGGTCACGTTGTCGTCACCGACGGCCACCCGGATGGCGCCGGGGTCACGATCCCCGGTGTCGAAGCCGACGATCGGGACCGCGGTCCGGGCGCCGATCCATTGGATCGCCTGTTGCCCCTCGTTGCTCCAGCGGATGCGCGCGATGCGCTCATGGTCGTAAAGAGAGCGCTCCCTTCGGAATCGAAACGCCGTGACCCCCACGTGCATGCGCTGGCGCAGCGTCGCCTCGTAGCTCTCGATGCCCAGGGAGGTGCTGCGCCTCGCGGCGACCGCACGCTCCACGAGCACGCGCGTGGCCTCGTCGCGATAGGTGTCCGGCGCGAGGCCGTCCTGGGCGGCGAGCGGACCCACCCCTGTGCATGCGACGGCCCATAACGCCAGCGCCCAGCTGGCCCCGCGAACGGACCGAATCCGTTGCCGGTCCAGTAGAGCTTGGGTACCATCTTGCTGACGTTCAGGCTTGAAAGACACCGCGGCTGACGGCGGGCGCTGGCCCGCCGCAGGGCATGGGCCCAACGGTCGCTCAATACGGATGTCGATGCTTCGCCGGCTCATGGTGGCCCTCGCGGCCGTCCTCGTTCTCTCGTCCCCGTTGGTCGCCCAGGGGATCCCTACGCCAAGGGATCACTTCGGGTTCGATATCGGCACGGACCGGATGCTCGCCGACTGGGAGGACCTGACCTCCTACTACGAGGAACTGGGGAAAAGGAGTCAGCGCGTCCTGGTCGACACATTGGGGTCGGCCACCGCGGGGAGTCCGTTCGTCATGCTCACGATCACGAGCCCCGAGAACCATGCGCGTCTCGACGAGCTGCGCGACATCCAGCTGAGGCTCGCAGATCCCCGGCGGATCGGGAGCGAGGCCGAGCGGCAGCGCCTTCTCGACGAGGGCAAGACGGTGGTGCTCATCACGCAGGGCATCCATGCGACCGAAGTCGGGGCGAGCCAGATGTCGGCGAATCTGGCCTATGAGCTCGCGGCCTCCGACGACCCAGGTATCCTGGAGATCCTGGACAACGTCATCGTCCTGCAGATCCCGTCCCTGAATCCTGACGGGCTCCAGTGGGTGGCCGACTGGTACAACCGCTATGTCGGCACGGACTTCGAGGCCGCCCCGCTGCCGTGGCTCTACCACTTCTATACGGGGCACGACAACAACCGCGACTGGTACGCCTTCACCCAGAAGGAGACGCTGCTCACCGTCGAGCACGCGCACAATGCCTGGCATCCGCAGATCGTGCACGACGTCCATCAGATGGGATCGAATGGCGCTCGCCTCTTCGTGCCGCCGTACATCGAGCCGTGGGAGCCGAACATCGATCCGGCCCTGATCACGGCGGTTTCACAGTTGGGGACGTACATGGCAGCGGAGCTCACCGCCCAGGGCAAGAAGGGCGTGGTCTACAACGCGATCTACGATGCCTACACGCCCGCGCGCGCCTACATGCACTACCACGGCGCGGCGCGCATCCTGTCCGAGACCGCATCCGCGGATATGGCCAGTCCGATCGAGGTTGCGGCCAGTCGACTGGGGCCGGGCCGGAACTACGACGCCAGTCGGGCGTCCTGGAACTTCCCCGACCCGTGGCCCGGGGGCTCGTGGGGTCTGGGCGACATCGTCGAATACCAGAAGGCCGCGGCACTGGCGCTGCTCACCAACGCGGCGAGAAACCGTCGGTACTGGCTGGAGAACTTCCTGGGCGTCAACCGACGCGCGGTCGAGAAGTGGGACGCCTGGCCGGACGCGTGGGTCATCCCCGCCGGGCAGGCCAACGAGTCCGGTGTGCTGGCGGCGGTCCGCATCCTGACGTTGGGTGACGTCGAAGTGCACCGCGCCGAGGCGGATTTCACGATGGACGGTCTGGACTTCCCGGCCGGCAGCTACGTCGTGCCCATGCGGCAGCCGTACGCGAGCTTCGCCAATACGCTCCTCGAGGTGCAGCGGTACCCGGATCTGCGAGAGTACCCGGGCGGGCCGCCGCTGAGGCCCTACGATGTCACGGCGCACACGCTCGGCTATCTGATGGACTTCGAGGCCACGGCAGTGGACGGCGAGATCACCGTACCGTTGTCCGACCGTATCTTACAGTCCGACTTCACGTTCCGGCTGCCGGACCACCTCGTTGGGATCGAGGCCCCGCGCGTCGCGCTCTACAAGTCCTGGCAGGAGCCGATGACGGCCGGATGGCAGCGATGGATGTTCGACCAGCACGGGCTGGCCTACGACACCTTGCACGATGCGGACATCCGCGCAGGTCGGCTCAACGACTACGACGTGCTCGTCCTACAGTCGCAGTCCGCGCGCTCGATTCTGGACGGCTTCCGACCTGGTCAACTCCCCGAGGAGTACGTGGGCGGTCTCGGCGAGCGCGGTTCCAACCAGATCCGTTCTTTCGTGCAGGCGGGGGGGCGGCTGGTGGCGATCGAGGAGGCCGTCGACTTCGTCGCCGAGGTGCTCGGGCTCGACGTGCGGGATGCGAACGCGACGTTCGACCGAGAGGACTTCTACATCCCCGGGTCGATACTTCGGGTCGAGCTGGAGGCCGGCTCGACCGTTACCGAGGGACTCGATCCCGAAGTCGCGGCCTGGTTCTGGGGAAGCAGCAGGGCCTTCGAAGTCGCCGATCCGAGAGTGCGGACGGTCGCCCGATACGGCGCGGGCGATCCATTACTTTCCGGTTGGGCGCTCGGCGGGGGCGCTCTGTCGGATCAGCCGGCCATCCTCGAGGCGTCCGTCGGGCGCGGCACCGTGGTGCTCTTTGGCTTCCAGCCCAATTATCGTGGGCAGACGCTCGGCACGTGGCCTCTCCTCTTCAACTCCATCCGACGATGAGCACACCCAAGTGTCCGGAGTGCGGTAAGCCGTCGACCGGAAACTTCTGTCAGCACTGCGGCGCCACCCTGGGCGGTCGCTTCTGCAACCAGTGCGGTTCCGAGCTCGGCCCCGGGGCCAAGTTCTGCAACCAGTGCGGGGAAAAGACGGCTGGGGGAGCGCACGTCCCGGCCGGTGCACGGCAGGAAGCCGCCGCGGCCGTGGTGGCGGGTCAGAATCTACCCTGGTGGATCGCCGGCGCCGCGATGTTCGCGATGATCATCTTCTTCGGCGTGCGCATGGTGACGCCGGGCCCCCTCGGGGCCCCCGCTCCAGCGCAGCCGGTGGCGCCCTTCGCGGGCGGGGGCTCGGGAACACCGCCCGACCTGTCTCAGATGTCGCCGCGCGAGGCCGCCGACCGGCTCTTCGATCGCGTGATGAGGGCTGTTTCGGCCAGCGACTCGGGCGAGGCCCAGGCGTTCATGCCCATGGCGCTGAGTGCGTACGAGCAGGCCCAGCCCCTCGATCACGACGGGCTCTTCCATCTCTCGCTGCTGAACCGAGTCGCCGGCAACCTGGACGAGGCGATGGCCAACGCGCAGCAGGTGCTCGCCGAGGAGCCGAACCACGTCCTCGCGCTGGCGGCCGCCGCAGAGGCTGCGACCGACATGGGTGATCGCGAGACGGCGTCGGCGTACTACCGCCAGATTCTCGAGGTGATCGACGCGGAGGTCGCCAGACAGCTACCCGAGTACTTGGCGCACCAGAACATCATGGAATCGGTGCGGAGCGACGCGGAGGCGTTCCTCGGCGGCTGAGCCCTGCTCATGCGCGTCTTCCTGACCGGCGGGACGGGCCTGCTCGGCTCCCATCTCGCACTCGAGCTGCGCGCGCACGGCCACGAAGTGGTGGCGCTACACCGGCCGTCGGCGGACACGCTCTTCCTGCAGGAGACGGAGTGCGAGCTGGTCGAGGGGGATATCCGCGACGACGCGGAGAATCTCTCCCCGCTCATGAAGGACTGCTCGCACGTCGTGCATGGCGCCGCCCTCGTGTACGCCGGCGGGGCCTGGCCGAAAGTGCGCGCCGTGAATGTGGACGGCACCCGCAACGTCCTTACGGCCGCCCGCCTGGCGGGCGTGCAACACGCGGTGCACGTGTCGTCGGTGGCGGTATACGGCGAGGCGCAGCCGCCTGTCGACGAACGTGCGCCCACGGACTCGGATCTCCCCCCGGGTGACCTCTACGCGCGCTCGAAGCGGGAGGCCGAGGAGGTCGCCCGTGGCATCGAGGAAAAACGCGGATTCCCGGTGACCGTCGTCCGTCCGGCGGCGGTCTACGGGGAGCGGGACCGGCTCATGGCGCCGGCGATCGAGCGTCTGCTCAGGCTTCCCGTGGTACCGTTGCTCGGGCCGGCGACGAACGCGCTGCCTGTGGTCTATGCCGGGAACGTGGCGGTGGCGATTCGGCTGACGGTGGAAGCCGGTCGGGGTCGGGCGACCTTCGACGTAGGACTCGACCACCCGCTGAACCAGCGTCAGTTGATGGACGGGCTCGCCGAGGGGCTGGGTCTCCAACCGAGGTTCATGACGCTGCCGGCGCCGCTCGTCAGGGGCACCTCGGCGGTGCTCGCGAAGTTCGGCGTGGGCACCCCGGGGGCGAAGCACATGCCGATCAATCGACTCACGCACCTCGCGCTGGGTGAGAACCCGTTCCGCTCGCAGCTGATCCGGAGCGAGTTGGGCTGGGACCCGCCACACCGTCACGAAGAGGCTCTGGTGAGGACAGGGAAGTCGCTCCCCAGGTAGCCATCCCTCCCTCCGACCCTTTCGAGTACCCGCATGGCCAAACCCTACGAGCCCCACCGCCAGCCGACCGAGCCATTCCCGCACGAGCGCGAGACCGAGGACGAGCGTCTGCTCGAAGGCGTCCGCGACCTACGGGCCATCGGCAAGGACGCCTGGCGCGTCTTTCGGATCATGGGCGAGTTCGTCGAGGGCTTCGACGAGCTGAACGAGATCGGCAAGGCCGTGTCCATCTTCGGCTCTGCGCGCGTCACCCCCGAAGCGCCGGAGTACCAGGCATGCGTCGAGACAGCGCGGCTCCTGGGAGAAGCGGGCTACGCCATCATCACCGGCGGCGGACCCGGCATCATGGAGGCGGCGAACCTGGGCGCCCGAGATGTTGGCGCCGTCTCGGTGGGCTGCAACATCGAGCTGCCCTTCGAGCAGAAGAGCAACGACCATCTCGATGTCTCCATCGACTTCCGATACTTCTTCGTTCGCAAGACGATGTTCGTGAAGTATGCCGAGGCCTTCGTGATCTTCCCGGGCGGCTTCGGCACCATGGACGAGCTGTTCGAGGCGCTCACCCTCATCCAGACGAACAAGGTGCGCGACTTCCCCGTCGTGCTCTTCGGCAGCGTGTACTGGCGTGGCCTGACCGACTGGATTCGCGATACCATGGCGGCCGAAGCCAAGATCGCCGGCGAGGATCTGGACCTATTCCACGTCACCGACGACCCGGCGGAGGTCGTCGCTCACATCACCGGAAAGCGAGGCGGCCCGTAGGGTATGAGGCGGTACGCCCCGGGCGGCCCTCGGACGAGAGGGTTGTCGGGGGCAACGCCAGAGCTTTCATTTCTTACCCCGTTCGAGCCCGGTGACGACCCTCCAGAATTCGCCAACCTCCGAAACGAGAACGCCTTGAGCCCAACCGCCGCTCCCCCCAAGGGTTACGCCCCGACCGGTAAAGACACCGGCGTGGTGAAGCCCAAGGGTACGTCCGTGATCCGGGCGCATGAGGGGATCGAGACGGTCGAGCTCCGGTCTCGCAAGCCGGCGTGGTTGAAGGTTCGCTCCCCGGGCGGGCCGAACTACCTCCGCCTCAAGCGGATGATGCGGTCCGAGTCGTTGCACACGGTCTGCGAGGAGGCGGGCTGCCCCAACATCGGGGAGTGTTGGGAGGCTGGGACGGCGACGTTCATGATTCTGGGCGACGTCTGCACTCGCGCTTGCAAGTACTGTGGCGTCGCGCACGGACTTCCCACGGAGCTCGATACCGACGAGCCGCGGCGGGTGGCCGAGACGGTGGCGGCCATGGAGCTCGAGCACGTGGTCATCACGAGTGTGAACCGCGATGAGCTCCCCGACGGGGGAGCGGGCATCTACGCCGAAACTATCCGGCGTATCCAGGACGCGGTGCCGGGCTGCTCCGTCGAGGTTCTGATACCCGACTTCAAGGGAGACGAAGACGCGCTCCGCACGGTGGTGGAGGCGAAGCCGGCGATTCTGGGCCATAATCTGGAGACCGTCGAGCGACTCCACCCGGACGTCAGGCCGGGCGGTCGCTACTGGCGCTCCATTTCGTATCTGGGCGCCGTCAAGCGGCTCGACGCCAGCATGCTCACGAAGACAGGGGTCATACTCGGTATGGGCGAAGAGCCCGACGAGATCAGACAGGCCATGGTCGACCTACGCGAGGCGGCTGTGGACATTCTCACCCTCGGGCAGTACCTGAGGCCTTCTCCGATGCACATTCCGGTCGCGCGTTGGGTGACCCCCGACGAGTTCGCGGAATGGAAGCGCATCGGCGAAGAGGAGCTCGGCTTCAAGCACGTCGAGTCCGGGCCTCTGGTGCGCTCGAGCTATCACGCCAAGGAACAGGCGCGGGAGGTAGAGGCGGGTGGGCCCGGACGAGTCCAGGAGATCCTGGAAGCGGACGTGCCGGCGCCCGCCGAAGTACCTCTGCAGCTCGTGCAGCTCGAGCTCGGCCGCGCCCACTCCGTATCCAGCGAATAGACGACATGGCCGAGACCAAAACCAAGAAGAAGGCGGGGAAGAAGGACTCCCTGGAGGCGTATGGCGTAAGCGCTGAGGTCGCGCTCGACCTCATGCGGGACATGCTCCTCTACCGGCGCTTCGAGGAGAAAGCCGAAGAGGCGTACGCCATCGGAAAGATCGGCGGCTTCTGCCACCTCCACATCGGCCAGGAAGGCGCCTGCGCCGGCAGCATCTCACCGCTGCGCGACGACGACTACGTCGTCAGCTCGTACCGCTCCCACACCCAGGCGATCGCGAAGGGGATCACACCCAACGCGGTCATGGCCGAGCTGTACGGCCGGGCCGACGGGGCTGCGGGTGGCAAGGGCGGCTCCATGCACATGTTCAGCGCCGAGCGCCGCTTCATGGGCGGCCACGGCATCGTCGGCGGCCAGGTGCCTCTCGCCACGGGCTACGGCTGGAAGAGCAAGTACAAGAACGAGGACTCTGTCACGGTCTGCTTCATGGGAGACGCCGCGGTGAACCAGGGCGCTTTCCACGAGTCGCTCAACCTCGCCGCCGTCTGGCAGCTCCCCGTCATCTACGTGGTGGAGAACAACGAGTACGGCATGGGCACCGCGTTCTCGCGGGTCTCCACGACCGACATGCAGGACAAGTCCGCCTCGCATGGCATCCCCGGGATCTCGGTCGACGGTCAGGACGTGCTCGCGACGTACCAGCTGTTCAAGAAACTGGCGGCTGACGTGCGCGACGGGGCCGGCCCGCAGTTCGTGAACCTCGAGACGTACCGCTTCCGCGGTCACTCGATGTCCGACCCCGTATCGGGGACGTACCGCTCCACCGAGGAAGTGGACCGGCACAAGAAGGAGGAGGACCCCATCGCGCTCCTCAGGGAAAAGCTCTTCGCGGGCGGCCACCTCGATCAGAAGGGCCTGGAGGAGATGAACAACGAGGCTCGACGCATCGCGCAGGAGGCCGCGGACTTCGCGGACGCTTCACCCGCCCCGGACCCCGAGGCGCTGTACAAGAACGTGTGGGCCGAGGAGAACGAGCACGGCCGCCTCTTCTTCGACGGAAGGAGCCGCTGACGATGGCCGTGATGACCTACAGGGAGGCGCTCAACGCGGCCCTCCGCGAGGAGATGGAGCTCGACCCGGACGTATTCCTCATGGGCGAGGAAGTCGCCGAGTACGACGGCGCCTACAAGGTCTCGAAAGGCCTATTGGACGAGTTCGGTGAGCAGCGCATCGTCGATTCACCTATCAGCGAGCTCGGCTTCGCCGGTCTCGGGGTGGGCGCGGCGATGGCGGGGCTCCGGCCGGTCATCGAGTTCATGACCTTCAACTTTGCCTTCCTGGCGCTCGATCAGGTCATCAACAACGCGGCCAAGCTGCACTACATGTCCGACGGTCAGTTCGACTGCCCCATCGTCTTCCGCGGACCGACGGGAGCGGCGCTGCAGCTCTCCGCGCAGCACTCTCAGGCGTGCGAGACCTACTACTCGCACGCCCCGGGCTGCAAGGTGGTGACACCTGGCACGCCGGCCGACGCGAAGGGGCTGCTCAAGGCCGCCATCCGCGACGACGATCCAGTCGCGTTCATGGAGGGTGAGCTGCTCTACAACGTCAAGGGAGAAGTGCCGGACGACGACGACTTCGTCATTCCGCTCGGCGTCGCAGACCTCAAGCGCGAGGGCTCCGACGTCTCCATCATTACGCACGGCAAGATGATCCACGTCGCCCTGCAGGCGGCGGGCAAGCTCGAGAAGGAAGGGATCGAGGCCGACGTGCTCGACCTACGCACGATCCGCCCGCTCGACATGGACGCGATTCTCGCGACGGTCGCCAAGACCAACCGCGTCGTGTACCTGGAAGAGGGTTGGCCGTACGCGGGCACCGGTGCCCAGATCGTGTCGATGATCCAGGACGAGGCCTTCGATCACCTGGACGCGCCCGTGAAGCGCGTCACGCAGGCCGACATCCCCATGCCGTATGCGAAGAACCTGGAAAATCTCGCCAAGCCGAACGCGAACAGCGTCGTCGAGGCGTGCAATCAGGTGATGTATCGATGACCCAGACCAACCGCGCGACGTACCGCGCTCACTCAGGATAGACGGCCGTGGCGACTAAGGTCCACATGGAGGCTTTGTCTCCCACGATGGAAGAAGGTCAGCTCGTGCAGTGGCTGAAGTCCGAGGGGGATGCGGTGGCGAGCGGAGACGTGCTCGCGGAGATCGAGACCGACAAAGCGACCATGGAGCTCGTCGCGCGCGGGGACGGCGTCCTCCGAAAGATCTTCCTCGGTGCAGGCGGTACGGCCGAGGTCGGTGCTGTCATCGCGGTCATCGCCGGCGGCGACGAGGACATCTCGGGCATCGAAGGTGCGTCGGGCGGTGGTGGCGCTGCCGCCGCTGCGGCGCCGGCTGCCGAGCCGGCCAAGGAGGCAGCGCCTGCTCCGGCGGCGCCCGCTCCGGCCGCACCAGCTGCCGCAGCGTCTCCTGCTCCCGCTGCCCCGGCGGCGCCAGCAGGGGGTCGCATCAAGGCGTCACCCCTCGCGCGCCGGCTCGCCGAGGAGATGGGCGTCGACCTGGCCTCGGTGCAGGGCTCCGGGCCGGGAGGCCGCATCGTGAAGCGCGACATCGAGGCCGCGAAGGAAGCCGGCCCGACCGCTCCCGCCGCTCCCTCGTGGACGCCGGACGAGGCCGAGTACGAGGACGTCCCGATCTCGCAGATGCGCAAGACGATCGCGAAGCGACTCGTCACGTCCATCGGGCCGATCCCGACGTTCTACCTCACGGTCGACCTCGACATGGGGCGGGTCATGGAGGCCAGGAAGAGCATCAACGCGATGCTCGAGAAGGACGGCATGAAGGTCTCCATCAACGACATCGTGCTGAAGGCCGTGGCCGGGGCGCTCAAGCGTCATCCGGAGTGCAACGCGCAGTGGCAGGACGGCTTCATCCGTCGGTTCAACGCGGTGCACCTCGGTGTCGCGGTCGCCGTCGAGGACGGGCTGATCACGCCCGTGGTGAAGCACGCACACGCGAAGGGGATCGCCCAGATCGCCACCGAGGTTCGTGAGCTCGCTGGGCGGGCGCGCGAGAAGAAGCTCCAGCCCGACGAGTACACGGGCGCGACCTTCTCCGTGTCGAACCTCGGTATGTTCGGCATCCACGAGTTCACCGCGATCATCAACCCGCCCGAGGCCGGCATCCTGGCCGTGGGCGGCATCGAGGAGACCCCGGTCGTGGTCAACGGCTCGGTGACGGTGCAGCAGCGGATGCGCATCACCATGAGCTGCGACCACCGGGTGATCGACGGAGCCTCGGGCGCGCGGTTCTTGCAGACGCTCAAGGCGATGCTCGAGGAGCCGACGGCCATTCTCGTCTAGCGCTGAGAGGCGTCATGACGTGCCTGGTGACGGAGCGACAAGGCAACCGGTCGTAGGCCGCCGCTGGCTGCCCGGGGGCGCGACCCGCATATTCCAACGTACGCCGCTCCCATTGGACGTCCGGGGATGCGGCCCAGAACGCATTGAACGATGCTGCAGGAGGTTCTACATGAAGGTGTCTACGCTCTGCTTGGGAGTCGCGCTCACCATCGGCTGGGCAGGTCTCCAGCCCGGCGCCGCGAACGCGCAGACATCCGCCTCCGACTTCGAGGTTCCGAAGACTTCCTTCGGACACCCGGATCTGCAGGGCAACTGGAGCAACGCCACGCTGACGCCTCTCATGCGGCGGTCCGGACAGGCCGAAGTGCTCAGCTGGGAGGAAGTCGAGCAGATCGAATCGGGGGCGGCAGACGCGGTCGCCGAGGCGATCAACGAGCCCAGCGACCCGAATCGCCCACTTCCGCCGGGCGGCAACAACCCGGTGTGTATCGACTCGGGCACCACGTGCTACAACGAGGTCTACCGCGACCCGGGCGACCGCGTGGCGGTCGTCTGGGGTGAGCCACGCAGCTCGATCCTCACGCGCCCGGACGGGCGGATTCCGAGGCTTACACCGGAGGCCATGGGGATCCTCGCGGAGGTGCGTTCGGCGACGACGGGCTTCGGTGCGTACGACCACCCTGAGGTGCGTCCGCTCGCGGAGCGCTGCATCGTGTCCTTCGGGTCGAACGCCGGGCCGCCGATGCTCCCGAACTACTGGTACAACAACAACTACACGATCGTGCAGAGTCCCGACGCGATCATGATCATGACGGAGATGGTGCACGACGTGCGCATCATCCGCCTCGGCGAGCCGGAGCCGCTGCCGGACGACGTCGAGCCCTACTTCGGCGACTCATGGGGCCACTGGGAAGGGAACACGCTCGTGGTCGAGACCACGAACATCAATCCGCAGAACGCGTTCCGCGGCGTTCCGTTCTCGCCCGAGGGCAAGGTCATCGAACGCTTCACTCGGGAGAGCGAAGACACGTTCATCTACGAGTTCACGATCGACGATCCGCAGCGCTATGCCGAGCCGTGGGGTGGCGAGCTGCCCTTCAACCGCCTCGACGACCTCGTTTATGAGTACTCGTGCCACGAGGGCAACTACGCGCTCGAGGGAGTCCTGCGGGGTGCGCGGTACGAAGAGGCCTCGGAGTCGACCAGCCGCTAGTCCCGTGATGGGCGCCGCCGGCCGGCGGCGCCCATCCGGTGGAGCGCTGGCGCGTGGCGCCTAGCGACCGGAGCGCCCGACTTCCTGTGCTTCGTGGTCCGCCACGAAGAACAAGCCGATCGAGCGAGCCTCTAGATCGAAGCTCCGGTAGTCGCACGTGAGCTCTTCGCCGGCCTGAATCACCCGACTGGTCACCGTGTGCGCCCCTTCGGGGTCGTCGCAGTTCGGGTCGTCCGAGTGGTTCATGTACTTCGCGTTGTCCCCGCACAGGACGTACACCCCCGAGTCCTCCTGGTAGAGGTAGTGGCGTAGCCTCGACTGATACGGCTCCGGGAAGAGCGAGAGCTCGGCCGGCTCGATGCGCCAGTCGATGCCCTCGGTGTATTCCCAGATCACGCAGCCGGCGGGAAGGTGGGTGGCCGCAAAAAGCCCCATCCCCGCGATGGGGCTGGGGGCCACGTAGGTCGGCACGCGCAGCATGCTCTTTTCGTCACGCTTCAGGCCCCCGCCTCCCTCGGCGAGGCAGAGCCCCTGGAGACTCCCCGTCGACTGTGGACGGCTGCCCCCTGTCCCCTGACACGCGAAGGCACCCGGCGAGGCGGGTGCCTTCGGTCGCGCCCGAACGAACGCGGCGCGGAGAATATCGCGATCGCTTGGTCGCGAACCAAGAGTCTCGTGTGGGACCCCCGAGGCTCGCGGCTAGGCTTCGATGCCCGTCGCGGCGCACACCCCGTCGAGAAGGCCCCAGTAGGCGTCTAGCGCCTCCCGGGTGGCGTCGGTGAGAACGCTCGCCGGCACGCCGGCGTCGAGGCAGGCGGCCAGCGCGTCCCGCTCGCCCTGACGGTGCCGCACGTCGGCGGCTTCGTGGACCTCGAAGTACTCGAGCGCCTTCGAATCCGTGACTTCGTAGTGGCCCTTGAGGCCGGCGAGCTTGGTGCAGGAGACCTCGGGCTGCTGCGACTCGTATGCGTAGAGCGCGGCGAGCCCGGAGGCGGCGCCCTGCTCGGCCAGCTTCGCGAAGGTGTCGACGATGGCGCGGGCAGCCGCATGGGGTTCAGCGTCCACGACGTCTCCCCGGTCGGCGCCCATCCCCTCGGCGAAGGCGAGCCAGAGCTCGTCGTGCGGCGCAGGGTTGCCCAACTCGTCGGCGAGGTTGTCCTGGAGCTCCGCGATGATCGCCGGGTCGTCGGTGCCGCGAATGGTCGCTTCCAGATACTCGGGGAAGGCGCGCACGTGCGGGTAGTAGATACGGGCATAGGTGGCGAGCTGCTCGCGCGTGAGCTCGCCCTTCTCCCAAGCCTGATAGAACGGGTGCTGCAAGATCGAGCGCTGGCGGATAACCTCGTCCAGCTCCTTCAATATGTCGTGGGACGCCATGTCGCTTGGCTCCTTGTTGATTGGGCGGCTCCGAGGGAGACTCGCCGGAAAAGTAACGGTACCGGGCAAGACCCCTGGGGGGTCGAGCATCGATCGTTGTCGAGGGGGGACTCACCCCCTAACATGGCCGACCCGACCCACCCCTCGGCGCGCTCGTCGGAGGCTTCATGACATGACGACCACGGCCTGAGCAGACGAGATCGTGACCCCCGTCCTCTACGGAATCCTCGGCTACATCGTCGCCCAGTTCGCGATCGGCATCTTCGTGTCGCGCAGGATCCATACCGAGGAGGATTACCTCGTCGCCGGACGGTCCCTGGGCCCCGTGGTGACCACCTTCACCGTGTTTGCGACCTGGTTCGGGGCGGAGACGTGCATCGGGGCGGCGGGCGCGGTCTACGCCCTGGGCCTGGCGGGCGGGTCCCATGATCCGTTTGGCTACGCGATCTGCGTGATCCTGACCGGACTGCTCTTCGCAGTCCCTCTCTGGCGACTCAAGCTCACGACCATCGCCGACCTCTTCCGCCTGCGCTTCGACGAGTCGGTCGAGCGCCTCGCGGTGATCCTCATCGTGCCGACCTCGCTCTTCTGGGCCGCAGCTCAGATACGCGCGTTCGGCCAGGTCATCGCGTCGGCCTCCGGCTTCGGCATCGACGCCACGATCACCTTCGCGGCGTTCGTGGTGATCGCGTACACGATGTTCGGGGGCCTTCTCGCCGACGCGTGGACGGACCTGGTCCAGGGCGTGGCGGTGATCCTCGGCCTCGTCGTCCTGACCTGGGTGATCCTCAGCCGAGAGGGACTCGATCCGCTCCTCGACATCGACCCAGCGCTGTGGAATCCCGTGGGGGCAGAGCCGAGGCCGGTCCTCGCGATCGTCGAGGAGTGGGCGATTCCGGTGGTGGGGTCGATGGTCGCCGCGGAGCTCGTCGCTCGGATGCTCGCCGCCCGCTCGGCTTCCGTCGCCCGCAACGCCACCGTGGTCGCCGGTGTGTCGTACCTGATGATCGGGCTCATGCCGGTGGGCATCGGCCTGGCAGGCGCCACCCTAATGCCGGGTCTCGCCGAGCCTGAGCAGATCCTTCCGGCGCTGGCGCAGGAGTACCTGCCGACCGCCCTCTTCGTGCTCTTCGCGGGTGGGCTGGTTTCGGCCATCCTGTCGACCGTGGACAGCGCGCTCCTGATGGCCGGGGGACTGGTGTCGCACAACGTGATCGTCCAGCTGGTGCCGGGGCTGAGCGAGCGGGCCAAGGTGCGTGTCGCTCGGGGAGCGGTCGCCGTCTTCGGCGCGATGGCGTACGTGATGGCGCTGCGCGCCGAGCGGGTCTACGAGCTGGTGGAGGAGGCGTCGGCCTTCGGCAGCTCCGGCATCGTCACGGTGGTCGTATTCGGGCTGTTCACCCGGGTCGGCGGTCGGGGCAGCGCGCTCGCCGCGCTGGTGGTCGGGGTGAGCACATGGATCTTGGGCGCGTACTTCGCGGGCTGGCCGTACCCCTACCTCACCTCACTGGCTGCGTCCACCGCGGCGTATCTCACCGGGGCCATGATCGGGTCGACCCCTTCACGCGTACTGGAACCACAAGAGGCTTGAGCGCACGCTGACGCCCCGTCAGGCATCCGTACCGAGCGTGATGTCGCGCTCGAAGATGCGCCACCGCTTGTAGGGGTCGAACCCCATCGCCTCCAGCGGGGCCGTCAGGTCCGCGTTGTCGTCCAGTACCCACGACGCTTCGCCCCCCTCGGCACCCATCTCGTATCCCCGGCGTGCGGCTTCGTACACGAAGAGGGGGAAGAGCCCTCGCTTCCTGTGCTCGGTGGTGAAGCCGAGGAGCACGATGCGTCCGAACACGAATTTCCTCGTGCCCAGAAGCAGCTTGACGATGTTCCAGGGCCACAGCCGTCCGGAAGGGATGCGCTCCAGCACCCGGTTGATGTCGTTCGCGATGAGCATGAAGCCGACGACCTCGTCCTCGTCCTTGGCAACGAACGAGAGCTCCGGCCGCAGCACCAGCTTGAGATCCTTGGCGGTGTGCCAGAACTCCTCCCACGACGGCGGGACGAAGCCCCAGTTCCCGCCCCACGCCTGGTTGTAGAGGTCGCGGACCCCGCGCGCCTCCTCTTCCAACCTCCTCATGTCGAGCGGCCTGAAGTTCACCCCGGCTGCCTTCAGCGCGCGCTCGGCCAGGCGTCTCACCCGGTCGGGTACTGCGAGCTTGCCCTCGGCCGGGATGTAGTAGCCGAGGAGGTCCTGCGCCTTCGTGTAGCCGGCGGTCTCCACCAGGTCGACGAAGTACGGCGGATTCCACGGCGTCATGACGGTGGGCCGCGCGTCGAACCCGTGCACCAGCAGGCCACACTCGTGGTTCATGGACGGGTTCGTAGGACCACGCGCGCGGTCGAGTCCGCGCGAGCGCAGCCAACCCTCGGCGGCCTGGAAGAGCAGTTCCGCCGCCTCCTCGTCCTCGAGACACTCGAAGAAGCCCCAGAAGCCGACCCGGTCGCCGTGATGTCGGTTGTGCCAGCGATTCTCGATGGCCGCGATGCGGCCGACCGGTTCCCCGTCGCGTGAGGCGATGAAGAGCGCACGAGATGCGTCGCGGTAGAACGGGTTTCCCTTGGTGTCGAGGGCGTCGCGGACCATGATGCGCAGCGGCGGTGTCCAGCGGGTGCCTCGGTCGGCCTCGACCGTCCAAGCGACGTCGACGAAGCGTGCCAAGCCCCGACGTCCCGTCACCTGCTCGACTCGTACAGCCATTCGGATTGATCCGTGCCGAGGTTCGGGATTGCCGTCAGGAAGCCTGCTGGACCACGCGCTCGACGATGTCCACGATCGTCTCGGGTGCCCGCGCGACCCAAGCACGAAAGTCGCGGACGGCCGTCCCGGACGGAACCGGGGGCGCGTCCCAGAACGCGTCCAGGTCCTCGTAGGACCCCACCGTGGCCGCCCCCGCGCGCTCGGCGTCCCAACCATTGAGCGCTTGTTCGTAGTGGCCCGCGG
>JAHEKM010000177.1 GCA_024638325.1 Gemmatimonadota bacterium
TTCAGGGTCCTGATCCGATACGTGATCGTATCGCCTGCGTTTGCCGAAGCCGGTCCCGATTTGAGGACCTCGAGGTCGGCTAGAGGGCCAACGGTCACCGTCGCGGCTGCGCTCCCGACCGTCTCGGCTCCCGATACGCCAGTGACCGCGTTGGTGTACCCCCCGTCCACGGCCGGAATCACCGCGTCGTATATGAGGAAGAGCGTGTCCTGGGCGGCAATCGCCCAGGTCACGTCCCGGATGCTCGAAAACGTGATGGTGCCCGTGGCGCCGGGGCTGGGCAGCGACGAGGAGTTGCCCGCGTTGACGTCGCTCGCCGGATCGACCCCCTGGAATTGCACACCGGCGGGCAGGACATCATCGATCTGGTCGAGGTAGGTCGTGACGCCCGACAACGACGTGTTGATCACGCGCACCGTGTACTGGGCCGAGCCTCCAGCGGGGAGGTTGGCCGGACTGACCTCCTTCTCGACCACGAAGGGATTGCTACCGCTGGGGAACGGTGTGAAGGACGGGAAGTCCTGGTAGTTGCCGGTATACTTGAAGTCGCTTCCCGATGTCTGGCCCGCGTACGCTTTCGCGGTCGATGCGACGCCCGAGCAGCGGTACTTGAAGAGGTACCGGATGGTGAGCGAGTGACCACTGCCTCCCTGGTTCGCCGACGCCGTGAAGTGAAGGAAACCCAGCGTGCCTACCGGGATGGCAGTCACATCGGATGCCCGGATCTCGGCTCCGATCAGCTGGAAGCACCCGGCGTTGAACGAAGGATCGCCGGACGGTTGGAGCAGGAACTCATCGCCGCTCTTCGTGTTGCCGAAGGTATAGACCACATCGTCGGTGATGATCTGCCCGAGGATCGCGTTCGGACCCAACGTGATGGACGACAGCAGGCCACCAGCGTTGGCGGAGATGGCCCGAATCGTTGCGATGTTGTCGGTCTGGCTGACGGTACCGGGGTCGGCGTCGGCAACCGTGACGGTGAACGGGGAGCTGACGCCGATCGTGCACGGGTACTGCACGTACCAGTACACGCTCTTGCTCACACCCGCCGCCAACGACCCCAGATTTTGAGTGGCGGGTTGCCCACCCGCCAAACTGAAGCCTGCCGCCATGCCGCTGAGCGTGGCCGTCACACCCGCCAGCGTCCCGCCGCTGGTGTTCGTTATCCGGTAACCGACGTAGGCCGCGTTGGGACCGTCGATGCACGGGCTGTTGCTGTCGAGCAGGAAGTTCGCCCCCGAAAGCAGGGTAATGCTGACGTCGCCGGCCCCGAGGGCCAGAGACCCTGCCGCAGCAGCAGACGGGTGAGCCTCGTTCGACGCGGCTTCGACAGGGACCGCGCCGACCCAAGCGAGCAGGAGCGGCACCAACGCCCGGAGCGTTACCGAAGGGCCGCTGAGGCGCGTATCGGCCGCCCGCCACGCAAGCGCGCGGGCGCGAGGCGCCGGGCGACGGCGCGCCGCCCCGAGTCGTGATCGACCGGGAATGCGAGCCCGCTTCGGAGGGGGGGGGTCGATTGCGGTTTCTCCGGCCTCTCGTGAGGCTGTCGGCTGGATGCGTGGTATGCCCCCACAGCAGGCAAGGCGCATGCCTCGGGAGGGACTTCGCTCAGACCCTCCTCTTATCGGCCCCAAAGCTCCGAATGTTGAGGAATTACAAGGGTTTCCGCGCCATGTAGCTGGGCTCGCCGGCTGCACGCTCCAGCTTCGAATCCGGCAAGCATTGGGGGTCGGCTGCAAGGATTGCCGCGCGTACGCTCGCGCGAAGGCCCCCTGCGTGAGATTGGGCGTCCGGCATGGCAAACAGCGTAACTACCAGTCCGACTACCGCTTATGAGTACTTTCGTAGGAGGTCGGCCCTGCGAGACACCGCGACAGATGACCGAGGGGGACCGCCAGGCGCGCTCGACGGCATCGTGTTCGGCGCAGAAGCCAGCAGCTGTGGACGCCTCGCTGGGGGTCGGACTCTCCTTGACGGCCCTCGCCGTCGCCGCGACCCTCGCACCGGCGATGACGGCTACGAGGGCCGATCCGGTGGGGCGATCAAGACGGAGTAGGGACGATGTGGAAGAGCGGTGGGATGTGGCTGGTGATGGCGGCGGTCGCGGCCGTGTGCCCTACATGGGCGAGCGCACAGGACGAGGCGGGCGCGCTCGCGGCGGTCCATCAGCTCTTCGAAGGCATGCGGACCGCGAACCCCACCACGGTGCGGGAGGTGTTCGCGGCCGAGGCGCGCTTCGCGATGCTGAACGATCGAGGTGGCCCCCTACGGGTCACCGTTCAGAGCGTGAACGGCTGGATCGACGCGATCGGTGCCTCGGCCGGCGGTTGGGACGAGCAGCTCTACGACGTGGAGGTACGTGCCGACGGCAACATGGCCTCGATCTGGGCGCCGTACACTTTCTACCTGAACGGTGCCGTCAGCCACTGCGGCATCAACTCGATCGAGCTGCTCTACGACGCGGAGGGGTGGAAGGTCACCCAGATCTCTGACACGCGCAGGGGCGAGGGGTGTCCAGACCCGCTGGGCGGCTAGGGCGGGAGGGATCGGCGGGGGGCCGCCGCTCGACTGCCCTGATGGACGTCCCCGGCCCCTGTCGATGAGCTGGCTCGGACGATTCCGGGACCGTCGGAGTCGCGCGAATCTCCAAAAGCTGGCCCGCGCTTCGGGAGACCCTTTCCGCGACTCTCCGTATTTCGAGGCGGCCGAGCTCGACATGGAGCGGAAGTGGGACGATCTCATCTGGCCCATCATCCGCGGTGTCGACTTCTCCTCCACGATCGACCTCGCCGCGGGTCACGGTCGTAACAGCTCCATGCTGCGACCGCTCGCGATCCAACTGACCATCGTCGACATCAACGAGGAGTGTATCGACGCGTGCCGCCGGAGATTCGGCGACGATTCCGGCGTCGCCTTCGTGCTCAACGACGGGACATCATTGGAGGGCATCCGCGACGACAGCGCGAGCTTCGTCTACTGCTTCGACGCCATGGTGCACTTCGCGCCCGAAGTGGTGGCGGCGTATCTGTTCGAGACGGCGAGGGTGCTGAAGGCCGGAGGCCATGCCTTCTTCCATCATTCGAACCGCCCGCTGCCCCCCGGTGCCGACTTCACCGACGCTCTGCACTGGCGCCACGACATGTCCCTGCGCCGCTTCTCGTCCCTGGCCGCGGACGCCGGCCTCGAGGTCGTGCACTCCGCCCCGATCGATTGGAGTCACGAAGATCACGTCTGGCCTCACCTCGACGGGCTCACGCTACTCCGTCGGCCCTGATCGGTGATCGTGAGCCCGGCCGCGCCTCTGCCACGCCACGTCGCGTAGCGGCTGGTCCCGGCTCTCGCTCTCGACTCCCCAAGCCCTGGCGACCGATCTCGGCGCGAAGGTCCAAGTCTGCCGCGGTCGGCGCCCTGGCGATCGACTTACCGCTCAGCGACCTCGCGGAGACGCTAGAACCGGGTCAGGAACTCCTCGACCAGCCGCAGCGTCTCGGGCGCGGCGAGAACATCGGTGTGCTCGCGCCCCTCGATCAGGTGATAGTCCAGGCCCGCTGCGGCGGCGAGGCGATCCGCGTGTCGCCGATGAACGCGCATGTCGTGCTCGGGCTGGATCAGCAGGATCGGTAGCTCGAGCTCCTTGATGCGACGGCTCGGGGTGAGCGGCAGAAAAGAGCTGCCGAGCCTCCTCCACCAGAATGGGCGCAGGACCTTCACCATCAGCCCCCCCGGCATGCCCTTGTCGGTGAGGAACTCGGCGGTGACCTGCACCACGTCGGCGGGCGCCGCAATGAGGACGAGCCCGTCGATGTCCGCGCCCTCGGCGGCGGCGAGCACCCCCGCTGCACCGCCGAGGGAGTGGCCGATGAGGAGCAGCTTGCGGTCAGGGAAGCGCTCGCCCACGTATCGCACGACGGCCATGACGTCGTCGCGGAAGTGGCGCACGGTGACGTACGGAACGGGCTCGTTGCGGCCGTGGCCGCGCACGTCGAAGAGCAAGACGTCGTGCCCGTCCGCGGCGAGCGGTTCCGCGAGCTGGAGGACCGTGCCATAGCTCGCGCCCCATCCGTGAGCGAGCAGGATCAGCGGCTCCTGCGGGTGC
>JAHEKM010000178.1 GCA_024638325.1 Gemmatimonadota bacterium
CAGGTGACCTCGAGCCGGATCCGGCGGTTGTGGGTCATCGAGAGCAGGTGGTAGACCGCGTGCAGCTCGCGGCCGGCGTCCTCCGGGTAGTGCACGCCCGAGACGCCGGAGCAGAACTCGAACCGGAGCTTCTCGTCGTCGCGCATCAGCTGGGCGACCGCCAGCAGGTCGTCGCGGCGGATGTAGAGCGTCAGCTCGCCGCGGTGGACCAGGACCTTCTCGATCGCGGTGGTGACGCCGGCGCCGGCGAGCGCGGCCTCGAGGTCGTCGACGACCTCGTCGAACCAGCCGCCGTACGGACGGGACGTGCCGCCCGGCATGACGACCGGGCGGACCAAGCCGCCGTAGCCGGAGGTGTCACCGGTGCCGGCCACGCCGAACATGCCGTGCCGGACCCCGACCACCTCGGGCTGGAGCTGCTCGGGGTCGGCGGGAAGGGTGTTCTCCGGGGCGTTGTCGGTGGCGTCCGGCTCCGTCCCCGGGGTGACGTCTTCGTTGGGCTTGCTGTCGCTCACCGGAGCATCCCCTTCATCTCGGACGTCGGCAGCGCACGCAGGGCGTCGGTCTCGGTCTCCTCGATCTCACGCGTGCGGTTGCTGCCGAGCTTGGTCGCCTGGACCTGGTCGTGCAGCTTGAGGATCGCGTCGATGAGCATCTCCGGGCGCGGCGGGCAGCCGGGGAGGTACATGTCGACGGGGACGATGTGGTCGACGCCCTGGACGATGGCGTAGTTGTTGAACATGCCGCCGGAGCTGGCGCAGACGCCCATCGCGAGGACGTACTTCGGCTCGGCCATCTGGTCGTAGATCTGGCGCAGGACCGGAGCCATCTTCTGGCTCACCCGGCCGGCCACGATCATCAGGTCGGCCTGGCGCGGCGAGGCCCGGAAGACCTCCATGCCGAAGCGGGCCAGGTCGTAGCGCGGGCCGCCCGACGTCATCATCTCGATGGCGCAGCACGCGAGACCGAACGTCGCGGGCCAGAACGACGCCTTGCGCATGTAGCCGGCGACCCCCTCGACGGTGGTCAGCAGTACGCCGCTCGGCAGCTTCTCCTCGATACCCATCAGATCAGTCCCATTCCAGTCCGCCGCGCTTCCAGACATACGCGTACGCCACGAACACCGTGAGGATGAAGAGCACCATCTCGACGAGGCCGAAGAGCGCCATCGAGTCGAAGTAGACCGCCCACGGGTAGAGGAAGACGATCTCGATGTCGAAGATGATGAACATCATCGCGGTGATGTAGTACTTCACCGGGAAGCGGCCGCCGCCCAGCGCCTGGGGCGTGGGCTCGATGCCGCACTCGTAGGAGTCGGCCTTGGCGCGGTTGTAGCGCCTGGGCCCGACCGCGGCGCTCATGATGAGCGAGAACACCGCGAACCCACCTGCGAGCAGCATGAGCGCGAGGACTGGTGTGTACAGCTCCATCGCTCTCGTTCCTTCCTGTCCGTGTTCGTACGCGTGGGGAAAACGTGGGCCTCAGGCCCGGGGTGCCACCTTGCTCAGGCCGTTGATGATCCGATCGGACATGTCGCCGTCGCGCGGGTCGGTCAGGTTGGCCATCAGCTTGAGCATGAAGCGCATGAGGTTCTCGCGCGGCAGGCCGTACTTCGTGGCCTGCTTCATGAATGTCGGGTTGCCGATCATCTTGGCGAAGACCCGCGCGAGCGTGAAGTAGCCGCCGTACGCCGCGTCGAGCGCCGCTGGGTACCCCTCGAAGACCCGCTCGCGACCGGGGCCGTCCGGCCGGGCGAGCGCCTGCAGCGCGGTGTGCGCGGCCATCTCGCCCGCCTCGAGGGCGTAGTCGATGCCCTCGCCGTTGAAGGGGTTGACCATGCCGCCCGAGTCGCCGACGAGGAGCATCCCGCGGGTGTAGTGCGGCTTGCGGTTGAAGCCCATCGGGAGGGCGGCGGACCGCACCTGGCCGACCATGTTCTCGTCGCGGAAGCCCCACTCCTCGGGAGTGTTGGCCAGCCAGCGGCGGAGGATGTCCTTGTAGTCGACGGTCTGGAACGCCTTCGACGTGTTCAGGATGCCGAGGCCGACGTTCGCCGTGCCGTCGCCGACACCGAAGATCCAGCCGTAACCGGGGAGCAGGTTGCTGCGACCGGCGGGACCGTCCCAGAGCTCGAGCCAGGACTCCATCCACTCGTCGTCGTGGCGGGGCGTCTCGTAGTAGGCCCGGACCGCGACGCCCATCGGGCGGTTTTCGCGGCGCTCGAGGCCGAGGGCGATCGCCAACCGCGCCGAGACGCCGTCACAGGCGACGACGATCGGGGCGCGGAACTCGACGTCCTCGGTGCCCTCGAGCCGGCGACCGCGGTCGTCGACCGACTTGGCCCGGACGCCGATCACGCGACCGGTGGCCTCGTCGAGGAGCGGTCCGGTGACGGAGGTGCGCTCCATGAGGCGGGCGCCGGCCTTCTCGGCGTGCCGGGCGAGGATCTCGTCGAGGTCCATCCGGGTGCGGACCATGCCGTAGTTCGGGAACGAGCCGAGCTCGGGCCAGGGCAGCTCGAGCTGGTGGCCCGCGCCGACGATGCGGAGCCCGCGGTTGCGCTGCCAGCCCGGCGCGTCGAGGTCGAAGCCCATGCCGATGAGCTGCTTGACCGCGCGCGGGGTGAGGCCGTCGCCGCAGATCTTGTCGCGCGGGAACGAGCTCTTCTAGAGGAGGAGGACGTCGGCCCCGGCGTTCGCGAGGTGGTACGCCGTACTGGCGCCGGCCGGGCCGGCCCCCACGACGATGACGTCGGCCTGCCGCGCGTCGGCGGAAGTCCGGCTCATCGTGGCACCTCGGTCAGTTGGGGCGGGCAAGGGAGTGACGAATGTGACCTTGTGAAATCGTTCACTATCGGCAACGCGGCACAGTCTAGAGGCCTACGTCACATCGTGCGACCCGGCCCCCGACCCTCTGAGATCAGGCCGTTGCGCGGTGCAGGGCGACGATCCCGCCGGACAGGTTGCGCCACTGCACACCCGACCAGCCGGCCGCCGAGATCCGGTCAGCAAGGCCCTCCTGGTCCGGCCAGGCGCGGATCGACTCGGCCAGGTAGACGTACGCGTCCGGGCTCGAGGAGACCGCGCGGGCGACCGAGGGAAGGGTCTTCATGAGGTACTCCATGTAGACCGTCCGGAATGCCCCGTTCGTGGGGTGGCTGAACTCGCACACGACCAACCGGCCGCCGGGGCGGGTCACCCGCCGCAGCTCGCGGAGCCCCTGGTCCGGGTCGACGATGTTGCGCAGGCCGAACGAGATGGTGACGGCGTCGAAGGTGCCGTCTGCGAAGGGGAGCCGGGTGCCGTCGCCCGCGGTGAACGCCAGGTGCGGGCGGGTCGCCTTGCCGACGCGGAGCATCCCGAGCGAGAAGTCGCAGGGGACGACGTGCGCCCCGCGGTCCTGGAACGGCTGGCTCGACGTACCCGTGCCGGCCGCCAGGTCCAGCACGCGCTGCCCCGGTCGCGCGTCCACCGCGTCGACGACGTGCTTGCGCCAGCGACGGTCCTGACCCAGCGACAGGACGTCGTTGGTGAGGTCGTAGCGGCGGGCGACGTCGTCGAACATCGCGGCGACGTCGGCGGGGTTCTTGTCCAGGTCGGCTCGGGTCACGGGGCAACGATAGGGCGGGGTCACAGCCGGGGGCCGAGGCGGAGGCGGTCCGCCCGGATTCGGGGCAGCTTCCGGATCGGTCGTAGGCTGGCCCATCGTGACGCAGTCTTGGACGCCGGAGGACGGTCCGGCCGCACTCTCCGCACCCCTCGTGGTGCGCACTGTGGCCGTCGCCGACCCGGGCCCCCTGCTGGCCCTGCTGCCCGACTCCGACCTCACCGCGTGGGTACGCCGCGGCGAGGGTCTGGTCGGCTGGGGCGTCGCCGCGATCCTCCGCACGTCCGGCGAGCACCGCTTCGCCGAGGCCCGCGCCTGGTGGGAGCAGCACGCCCGGCACGCGGTCGTGCGCAACGAGGTCGGCGAGCCCGGCACCGGCCTGGTCTGCTTCGGCTCCTTCGCCTTCTCGGACGAGTCGGGCGACAGCGTGCTCGTGGTCCCCGAGATCGTGG
>JAHEKM010000179.1 GCA_024638325.1 Gemmatimonadota bacterium
GAGGAGGAGGAGGAAGAGGCCGAGGAGGAGGAGGAGGAGGAAGGCGACGGAGAGGAAGATGAGGGGGGCTACGAGCCGGACGAGTATCGCATCGAGGTCGCGTACGACCGTGCCGTTCCGCAGGGCACAGTCGTGCTGCGGGGCGCCCGCGCGATCACGATGAACGGCGACGAGGTCGTCGAGAACGCCGACATCGTCGTCACGGACGACCGCATCGTGGCCGTCGGCGCTCGCGGCTCGGTGTCGATTCCCGGCGGCGCGGTGGAGATCGACGTGTCCGGCAAGACGATCGTGCCGGGTTACGTCGATACGCACTACCACACACAGTGGCTGCTCCCCAACGTGCACTCGAATCAGGTCTGGCAGTATCTGGCCTACCTGGCATTCGGTGTCACGACGACCCAGGACGTGCAGACGGCGAGCACCGACGTGCTCACCTATCACGACATGGTCGAGGCGGGGGAGATGCTGGGACCGCGCATCTACCACACCGGCCCGGGGGTCTTCACCGGCGAGAACATCCGCAGCCTGGACGAGGCCCGCGAGGTGCTCGAGCGCTACAAGGACTACTACCGCCTCACCACCTTCAAGATGTACATGGCCGGCGATCGGCAGCAGCGGCAGTGGCTCATTCAGGCGGCGCGCGAGCTCGAGCTCATGCCGACGGTGGAGGGTGGCATCGACTTCAAGCTGAACATGACGCACACGATCGACGGCTATCCGGGCCTCGAGCACTCGTTGCCGATCGCCCCGATCTACGACGACGTCGTGCAGCTCTACCGCACCACCCAGACGACCTACACGCCGACCCTCCTCGTGGCGTACGGAGGGCCGTGGGCGGAGAACTACTTCTACACGACGGAGAACATCTTCGAGGACGAGCTGCTCGGTAGGTGGACGCCCTTCACGGAGCTCGAGTCGAAGGGCTCTCGCCGCGTCCGAGCCGCCGGGTGGTTCCGGTGGGAAGAGCACGTCTTCTACAAGCACGCGGCGTTCCTTACCGATCTCGTCGAGGCCGGGGGCCGCATCGGTGTCGGGGGACATGGCCAATTCCACGGACTCGGATGGCACTGGGAGCTCTGGTCGGTAGCCTCGGCGGGCATGGACAACCACGACGCGCTGCGGGCCGCCACGATCCTCGGCGCCGAGGCGATCGGATTCGGGGACGACCTCGGCAGCATCGAGCCGGGCAAGCTCGCCGACCTGGTGATCCTGAACGCGAATCCGCTGGACGACATCCGTAACTCACGCGAGGTCGACCAGGTCATGAAGAACGGCCGTCTCTGGGAAGCCGCGACCCTGAACACGGTGTGGCCCGAGCGCGAGGAGCTGGCGCCGTTCGGGTGGCAGAGCCAGCGACCCGACACCGGAGCCGGGATTCCGGGCGGCGCGCGATGGGCGAGGGAGCGGGGCCGGTAGGCTTGGAGACCCGCACCGAATGATCGCGTGAAGCCGCGCCACGCGCTCGTGATCGCCGGCCTCCTGATCCTGGGAGGCGACGTCCTCGCCTGGACCGTCCAGACGGACCGGGGGCGCATCGAAGTCCAAGACGTCCGGTGGGAGGGGACCTCTGGGACGACGATGAGCGCGCTCCTGTACGTGCCCCCCGGCGTCGACGCGAGCGCTCAGGCACCGGGCGTGCTGGCGGTACACGGGTACATCAACTCGCGCGAGACGCAGGACGGATTCGCCATCGAGCTGGCGCGCCGCGGCTTCGTCGTGCTGGCCATCGACCAGACGGGACACGGCTACTCGGATCCTCCCGCCTTCGCGAATGGCTTCGGAGGCCCTGACGGGCTCGCCTATCTGCGCTCGCTCGACTTCGTCGACAACGACAACATCGGCCTCGAGGGTCACTCGATGGGTGGCTGGGCGGTCCTGATCGCGGCCGCGGCAGCCCCGGAGGATTACCGCTCCGTAGTGATCGAGGGCTCGTCGACCGGCACCTCGGGTGCCCCGGACGCCACGGCAGAATATCCGCGGAACCTCGCCGTCGTCTTCTCGAAGTACGACGAGTTCTCTGCGCTGATGTGGGGCACTCCGGTGCCCGGCGACGTGCCGGCCGGCGAGAAGCTCATGGCCGCGTTCGGCGCCACGGCCCCGGTCGAGCCGGGCCGTGTCTACGGCGCGATCGACGAGGGCACCGCCCGGGTCTTCCATCAGCCTCCGGTCACCCACGCTGCAGACCACTTTTCACGTGTAGCCATCGGGCACGCCATCGACTGGTTTGAGACGACGCTCGACGGCGAGAAGGGCTTCGATCCCGGAGACCAGGTCTGGTACTGGAAGGAGATCGGCAACCTCGTCGCTCTGGTCGGGATGGTCGTCCTGCTCTTCGCGGTCGGGACGATGCTGCTCGAGCACCCCGCTCTCGCTCCGATCGCCGGCAGGCCAGCCCCGTCTCGGGGTGCGCGCGGTGGTGCCTGGTGGGGCGCCGCCGTGATCTTCGTCACGCTCCCCGCGCTGACGCTCTTTCCCTTCAAGGACGTCGGAGCGGCGCTCCCCGTGAGCGCGCTCTTCCCCCAGAGCATCACGAATCAGGTCATGGTGTGGGCGCTCCTGAACGGTGCGATCAGCGGAGTGCTCCTCGCGGGGTGGCACCTGACCCGGGGGCGCGCGGGCGGGGCGACACCGGACGACTACGGACTGACGTGGGAAGGCCGCGTGCTCTGGTCGCGCATCGGGGGTTCGTTCGCGCTAGCGCTCGTTATCGCGGCCGCCGCCTACGCCGCGCTCGCCCTGTCGGCGGCAGTGTTCACGACGGACTTCCGCTTCTGGGTCTTCGCGGTGAAGCCCATGAGCCCGCTCCATCTCCGCATGGCGTTGGTGTACCTGCTACCGTTCGTCCTCTTCTTCGGCGCCTACGGCGCGGTGATCTCCGGGCAGCTCAGGCGGGACGGGAGCACGACGGGCACCGTGCTCCGAGCCGTCGCGCTCTCGACGCTGGGCTTCGCGGCACTGATCGCCTGGCAGTACACGCCGCTCTTCATGGGCGGCACACTGGCGAGCCCCACGGAGTCGCTGTGGAGCATCATCGCCTTCCAGTTCCTGCCGATCATGACGATCGTGGGCGCAGTCACCGCATACTTTCACGAGCGGACGGGCCACATCTACCTCGGCGCCTTCCTCAGCGCGATGCTCGTCACCTGGATCGTGGTGGCCAGCCAGGCGACCCATTACGCTTTCTGACCCCGTTATGGAGCAGTCGAGCATGCCGAGCGTGAAGACGACCTTCCCCGTGCTTCTGCTGGGCCTTGGCGCCTGCCAGACGGCTCCCGTCTATCCGACGACGCTCGACATGACCACCTGGTCGGTGGCCGCGGTCGATCCCGAGACCGGGGACGTCGGGGTGGCAGCCGCATCGTGCGTTCCGTCGTTCGCAGATGCGCTCGCGGCTCTGGTGCCGGGAAAGGGGGCTGCGGCTACGCAGGCGGGCTTCGACATCGACAATCGCAACGTCGTCTACCGAGCGCTGCTCGACGGACTCACCGCCGAGGAGATCGTCGAGCGGGTCACGGATCCCGCGGTGGACAGCCTCACCAACCGTCGGCAATACGGCGTTGTCACGCTGAACGACGGCGCGGTGCATGTCGCGGGCTTCACCACCCCTACCCGCCTCGGCACCACCGGAGAGCCCGAACCCACCCGCTGGGCCGGCGTCATGGCCGATCCGCGGTGGGGCGTCACCGTACAGGGCAACACGCTCGTGAACGAGCGCGTCGTCGCCGATGGCCTCGAGGCCTTTCGATGGGAGGATCCGACCGGCTTCAACACCCTCTCCGACCGGCTGATGCGCGCCCTCGAGGCCGGTTCGGTCGCGGGCGGTGACGTACGGTGCAATGACGAGACGACCCGCCAGACGGCGGCCATGGCGTTCATCGTCGTGGCGCGTGGAAGCGACCCGCCCTACGCGACCGAGAGCATCGGCATGAGCGATCAGGGCACGGATGTCGCGCCCTGGCTGGCGATCTCGGTGCGCGGTGAGAGGGGAGGAGACAATCCATTGCTCGAGCTGCGGTTGCGTTACGACCCATGGCGGCGGGG
>JAHEKM010000068.1 GCA_024638325.1 Gemmatimonadota bacterium
CGTCGCCGTGGATGGCGCCGCTGAGCCAGATCGTCGGTCCGGGCGCCGCACCCCGAACGACCTCGATCGGGATGGAGAGGTAGTCGCCGGAGGGGAGCCGCCCGACGGGTATGTCCAGCTGGAGCCGTGTTCCCGGCTCGACCTGACGGCCGAGGATCTCTACCGGCTCGCTCCCGGCGGCCGAGTTGCTCACTCAGAGTCGTCCCAGGTTGCTTGGCCCTCGGCGTACTCGATGATCTCGGCGGCGACGTCGACGCCCGTGGCGTTCTCGATGCCTTCCAGGCCGGGCGAGGAGTTGACCTCCAGTACGAGCGGGCCGCGGGTGGACCGGACCATGTCGACGCCTGCGATGCTGAGCCCGAGCGCCCTGGCAGAGGCCAGTGCCGTGCGCCTTTCCTTGGTGGACAGCTCCGTGGCCTCCGCGCTCCCGCCGCGATGCAGGTTGGAGCGGAACTCGCCCGGCGCGGCCTGTCGGATCATCGACGCCACGACCCTCTCTCCGACCACGAAGGCCCGCAAGTCGGCGCCTCCCGCTTCCTTGATGAACTCCTGCACCAGGATGTTCGCATCGAGCTGACGGAACGCATCGATCACGGACTCGGCCGCCTTTGCGGTTTCGGTGAGGACCACCCCCCGGCCTTGCGTACCCTCGAGCAGCTTGATGATGAGCGGTGCGCCTCCGACGAGGTCGATCACGCTTTGAGTGTCCTTCACCGAGCGCGCGAACGCGGTGGTCGGGAGCCCGATTCCTTCTCTGGAGAGGAGCTGCATGGAGCGCAGCTTGTCACGCGAGCGCACGATCGCTTGGGACTCGGCCGTGGAGTAGACGCCCATCATCTCGAACTGCCGCACGATGGCGGTGCCGTAGAAGGTCACCGAGGCGCCGATGCGGGGAATGATCGCGTCGACGACGAGCGGCTTCCCCTTGTAGTAGACCTTCGGGTTCTTCGCCTTCACTTCCATGGTGCACCGCAGGAAGTCGATCACCCGAGCTTTGTGGCCTCTTGCGATCGCGGCTTCCTTGAGCCGACGGGTCGAGTAGAGCGAAGCCTTCCGAGACAGTATTGCGAGCTTCATTCCTCTTCCTGGCTTTGAGTCCTCGTCCGCGGCGTGCGGCGAGGTTCCGGCTTCTGTGAGGGCTCCGACGTACCCCGAAAGGAGGTGGCGGGGTCGATCAGCACGCGACCGCGTAGCGCCTGGCGACCGAGGAGCATACGAAAGCCCATTTCGTCTCGCCCCGTGAGGGTCAGCTCGATGGGCCATCGTTGGCCCGCCAGTTCGAGCGTCGTTTCGATGACCGGTCGGACTTCGACAGCGCCTCCGGAGTTTCGAATCGAGCGCTCCTCGAGGACTGGCGCTTCGACTTTCACCGAAGACGCTCGCGACCTCTGTACCGGGTGGATCTCGAAGCGCACCATCTCCTGCCCGTCCCTCGTGAATCGACGCATGCCGAACGCGTGCAGTGACGACGTCCGTGCGCCCGTGTCCAGCTTGACCTTGATGCTGCGTACGCCCAGGTCGGGGAGGGCTGCCCACTCCCGCCAGCCCAGGCGGACGACGGGGGTGTCTTTCGCCGCCTTTGGACTCACACGAAAAGCCCCTGAGTAGGTCTCATGGCGAGCGCCGCGCGCTTGGCCCGGCGTTTCGGACGAGGATGGACATCGTCCACGAAGATAAGCGCGCCGGCCGGAAGTTGAGGTGCGTCGGCCCTCACCTCAGGGCGGCCGCGCTTTCGGTGATAGCGATCGACTCGAGGAACTGAGGGTCTGGACCGAGCTCGGCTGCACCCGCAGGGAAGCCGTTGGCCTCGAGCACGAAGGCCAGGATGTCGACATACGTCGTCGTCGGCAGGCTGTTGGGCGCGTTCGTCGGCATCTCGGTCCGGATCACGGTGAAGAGCTCGTTCAGCGAGCGATCCTCCCACAGGAACAGGAAGCTCGCTCCCACCAGGCTCGGTGCGTTGCTGTTGCCCCTCAGGTCGTCCGCGTGGCAGCTCGAGCACGCTTCGGCATATGCGGGCGCCCCGCGCTGGGCCTGGGCACCCGAGTACACGCCGGCCCAGACCGTTTCGGGTGCGTTCGGCTCCGGGCCGGGGCCAGCGGTCTCCATGGAGGGCCCGCCCGCGCACGCGCCGCCGAGCAACACCACGACGGGCACGAGGTATCCGCGGCCCATCAATCCGGCAGCGCGAAGACGTGGATGGAGTTGCCGTTGGCGGGCCGCCTCATATCAGGGGCCAGGTCCCGCGGCAGCATCGTCGACCAACTCGCGCCTCCCGTCCCGACCGGCATGGCCACGAACTGCCTTCCGTTCACCTCGTACGAGATCGGGAATCCCTGCGCCGAGGTCGGCAGCCGGGTCTGCCAGAGGACGTCCCCGGTCTGGGCATCGTACGCGTACATGTGGCGGTCCCAGTCGCCGGCGAAGACGAGGCCACCCGCGGTGGTGAGCGCCGCGGTGTTGATGGGCGACGGCGTTCGGTGCCGCCACAGCACGTCGCCGGTGCGCACGTCGAGGGCGAGGAGCTCGCCCAGGTTGCCGCCCGAGGCAGGATGGGGCGTGTTGATGCGTCGCACCGGGCCCGTGCCACCGCCGCCGAGTACCTGGTCGGTCGGCCCGAACGTCGCCCGCTCGCAGTTGAACGTGATCGGGATGTAGAGTGCCCCGGTCTCTGGAGCGTATGCCATCGCGCGCCAGCTCTTGAAGCCCGAGGTGCTCGGGCACATGTCGATCTCGACGCCCATCTCGGGGATCATGCCGGGCCGATACGTGATGGTCCCGGTACGAGGGTCGACGTCCAGGATGTTCTGGTAGCCGACGTCTGTCGCCTGGATGAACTCGCCCGTCACCCGGTCGATCTGCCAGAGGATGCCCAGCTTGCCCATCTTGAACAGCGACGGCCGTCCGTCGACGTCGATGAGCACGCTCTCGAAGACTTCGTCCATGTCGTGCGTCTCGCCCGGCAGGTACTGGTAGTACCAGACCAGCTCCCCGGTATCCGGGTCGAGAGCCAGGCTCGAGTTCGTGTAGAGCGCGTCACCGGCCGTCCCCCGCACGGCCCTGGCCCACGGCTTGGCCTGGGAGGTCGACCAGTGGACGAGCTCGGTCTCGGGGTCGTAGCTGCCGGCGATCCACGCGTCGCTCCCGGCCCTGAACTGGAGCGGAAGGTCGCTCCAGGTGTCGCCGCCCGGCTCTCCGGGACGGGCGACGGTGGAGGTGCGCCAGCGCTCCTCGCCCGTCCGGGGGTCATGGCCGGTGATGAAGCACACGTCTTCCTTGAACCGATCACAACCCGTGATGCCGGTGACGAGCGTCCCCTTCGCCACGATCGGGCCCGCCGTGTAGAAGTACCCGAGCTCCGGGTCCGCCGTCTGCGTCTCCCACACCTGTCGTCCGGTGCGCGCGTCGATGGCGACGATGCTCGCGTTGCCCGTAGCCGAGAACAGCATGTCGCCGTAGATGGCGATGTTCTTCTGGATGCCGCGCCCGACGCCGGCGAACGCCCCCGGTGCGACCCCGCTGTTGTCGGTCGTGACGCTCCCGTCGACGCGCGTCGTGACGCCGGGTCGGTACTCCCATATGAAGTCACCGGTGGCTCCGTCGAGCGCCTGGATCACGCCCCGAGGTCCCGGCAGGTAGATCACGCCGTCGTGAACCAGGGGCGCGGCCTCCTGGCCGCCGGTGTCGTCCATGGCCCAGGACCAGACGAGCTGAAGCCGGTCGACGTTGTCGGTGGTGATCTGGGCGAGCGGGCTGTACCCCCACGCGTCCTGCGTCCTGCGCCAGTTCGGCCAGTCCCCGGGCGCTGGGGCCTGCAGCACCTCGTTGGTCACGGGCCGGAAGTCACGCTCTTGTGCCGACACCTCCGCGGCTGCGACGAGCGCGACCGCCGCCAGGAGCGTTGGGGCCAGGGGTCTCACCATCGCCTCAGTTCCGGCTGCTGGCAGCCTGGCTCTCCTGATAGCGGGCCCCGCGTAGGGAGTTCTCGATGGCGTAGTTGCCCTCGTGACAGTCGTACTCGAGTACCTGGTCGTCGAAGCGCTCAAAAGGGATCTGTCCTCCCCACGGCTCGCTGAACGTGCGCGGATCGTCGACCTCGAACTCGTACAGGATGGTGTCGTCATCGACGCGCGTGAAACGCTCGACGACCCGGTAGTCGTCCGAGTACGGAATGTTGTCGAACGTCTCGTTGAACCCGTGGCCGGGATGGACGTCCGTCGTCTCGACGACCAGGGTGTTGCCCTCCCAGTGCCCCCAGGAGTCGCCGAACCACGGGCGGATGCCTTCCGGTAGCGGCTCACGCTCGCCCAGCCGGATGATTCTGACGTCGTGGATCATCTCCGACCGGATCACCACGTGGTCCCCGTTCTGGATGATGGTGACGTTGTTGTTGTAGCCGCCGGTCGGAGACATGGGCGGGCCCATGGTGCCCGTATGACTCGACGCGTAGTAGACGATGCAGCGATCGACCAAGGGCCGGAGCTCGGGATGATCGTACTCGCCGAACCGGGCACGAAACGCGTCGTACTCCTGCTTCCGTCTCTGGCCCTCCGGTGAGAGCGCCGGCAGCCGCCCGCTGGCAGGGAAGGTGATCAAGGAAGTGCGAGGCTCGCCGTCGACGACCGCGATGTTGCCTCGCTCGAAGAAGACCTCGTTGTAGGCACCCACGTTGCCCGGCTGCGGCGGCGGCCGATCCGGGTCGCTCGGCTGCGCACCCGCGACCACGCGCTCTTCCGTGCGACCCTCGATGGCGTCGACCTCGTCGCGGGAGTAGATCGGCTCCTGGCCGGGTCGACGCTGCAGCGGGGTGATGGTGAAGTTGGTCCAGTTTCCCTGCAGGTCGGGCTGCCCGAACTCGTTCGTCGGGGGACGGTAGTCCGGGTCCCAGCGCTCGAAGCGGTCCGTCGTCTGGGCCTGCGCTGCGGTGGTCAGCGTCGCGAGTGCCGCGACGACGAGGAAAGCAACCGGTTGCCGCGTGCTCGTCATGCTCCCCCTCCTTACCGATGCGGCGAGTCCTGAGCCGTGGCCTTCACATGTACGGGCCCGTGGTCTACGTGTCCAGTCGGGGTGGCGCCCGGCTTGACCGGGGCCGGTGTCGCGGCGCATGGTCCCCCTCCAACGCCTGGATTCTCGGGCCCGGGAGTCGACCATGATCGATGCACTCCGAATGCCTGTCGGCCTGCTCGCCGCCGCTGGGGTGTTGGCGATGGCTTCGATCTCGGAGCCCGTGGCTGCACAGGCTGGAATCGACTTCGTTCGGGTCACCGACGAAATGCTCCAGCAGCCGGCGCCCGGCGACTGGCTCATGTGGCGCCGTACGCTCGACAGCTGGGGCTACAGCCCGCTCGATCAGGTGAACCGGGACAACGTCGACGAGCTCCGCATGGTCTGGACCCGCGACCTCGAGCGCGGCACGAGCGAAATCACGCCGCTCGCGTATTCCGGCATCCTTTGGGTCCCGCAGAACGAGGACGTCATCCAGGCGCTCGACGCCCGGACCGGGGACTTCCTTTGGGAGTACAGCCGCGACATCCCCGAGGACCTGTACGGGCTGGTCGGTGGCAACGCGCGAAACAATCGCAACCTCGCCATCTACGACCGCCTGATCATCAACACCAGTGACGACAACCATGTCTTCGCCCTCGACGCGCTCACGGGAGAGCAGGTCTGGGAGACCCGGATCTTCGACTACCGCGTGAACTCGGCCACGCACAGCTCCGGCCCGATCATCGCGGACGGCAGAGTGATCTCCGGCCGCAGCTGTCGGCCGTGGGGCGGGCCCGAAGCGTGCGTCATCGCGGCGCACGACGCACGGACGGGAGAGGAACTGTGGCGGAGAAGGCTCATACCGGCCCCGGGAGAGCCGGGCGACGAGACGTGGGGAGGTGTGCCCTACGAGGACAGGCAACACGTCGGCAGCTGGATGGTGCCGAGCTACGATCCCGAGCTGGGGCTGCTGTACATCGGTACGTCCGTCACATCGCCGGCTCCCAAGTTTTTCCTCGGCGGCCAGGGCAACGCGCACCTGTATCACAACTCGACGCTCGCGCTCGAGGTGGAGACCGGCCAGATCCGCTGGTACTACCAGCACCTGAACGATGACTGGGACCTGGATCATCCGTTCGAACGGCTTCTGGTGGACACGCGGGTGGCGCCCGACCCCGACGAGGTGCTCTGGATCAACCCCCGACTCGAACCGGGCGAAGAGCGTCGGGTGGTCACCGGGATTCCCGGAAAGACCGGCTTGGTGTACACGCTCGACCGCGAGACGGGTGAGTTCCTGTGGGCCACCCCGACAACGTTGCAGAACGTGATCGCGGACATCGACGGGGCGACCGGTGAGGTCACGGTGAATCCCGAGGTGATCTTCTCACGACCCGAGCAGGAGATCTTCGTCTGCCCGACCTACGCCGGTGGAAAGGACTGGGAGGCCGGCGCGTACAGCCCGCTCACCCACACCATGTACTATCCGCTCCGCAACACGTGTGCGACCCTACTCGCGACTCGGGACGTCAGGAGCGCTCGAGCGCTCGAGCTGGCCGCGGGCGGAGGCATCGAGATCTACTCTCTGGTGTCGCGGCACCAACTCGCGCCGAACACCGACAATCTCGGAACGGTGCGCGCGATCTCCGTCGAGACCGGCGTCACGACGTGGCTCTACGAGCAGCGAGCGGGCACGGTCTCGCTGGTGGCTACCGGCGGGGGTCTCGTCTTCGGGGGCGACTCCAACGGCCGATTCCGGGCATTCGACGACCGGACGGGTGAGATCCTGTGGGAGATCAACCTCGGCTCACCGGTCGTCGGCTACCCGATCACCTACGCCGTGGACGGTCGCCAGTACGTGGCGGTGAACACCGGATCCGGGGCGACCAACCTGACGCCGGACCTGCGACCGAGCCGAGGAAGCAGCCTCTTCGTCTTCGCACTGCCGGACTAGCGCGCCGCCACGACCTCGTCGAACACGTCCCTGATGCGCGCTGCGGCGAGCGGCCAGTCGAGGTCGCTGACGTCCACACGCTGCGCGATGTCGTCCCGAGTGGCACCGTCGCGAATGGCGCGCTGTACCCTCTCGATGACCGCCTCGAGCTTGGCCCTGAACTCGCGCACATCCCCCTTCGTGAGGATCGGGCCGTGGCCGGGAATCACAACATCGAAGTCGAGCGTGAGGAGGCCTGAAAGGGTCGCCGGCCAATCGAGTGGGCTGCCCCCGTTGGCGACGTCCCAGAACGGGGCCAGCGTGCTCCCGTCGAGCCGCTCCCCGTAGATGAAGAGGTCGCCGGTGTGCACGGCGCGGAGGTCCGGGAAGTAGACGACCGCGTCGCCGTCGGTGTGGCCGCGTCCGAAGTGGTGCATGCGGACCTCGGCATCGCCGAGGAAGACCGACGTCCGTTCGCTGAAAACGACCCTCGGAGGACCCGTCAAACCGTTGCGGATGATGTTCTCGCGGGCGTTCGCGTGTGCGATCACCTCGGCCACCTGCATGAAGTCGGCGTTGCTCCCGGCGTGGTCTCCGTGATGATGCGTGTTGAGCACGTACCGGATCGGTTGGTCGGTAACGGACGCGACCTGCTCCGTAATGAAGTCGAAGCTGTAGGGGAACTTGTCGTCGACGATGATCACGCCCTCGTCCGTCACGCGGACGGCCACGTTGCCGCCCGACTGACTGCCGTCGAAGCCGGGAATCACGTAGAGGCCCTCCATGACCTCACGGATCTGGAGTCGGGCCTCCTGCTGGGCCGTGAACGCCGGCGGTTCCTGCCGTGCCGCGACCGTGAGCGCCGACCCGAGGGCGACGACGGAGAGCCAGGCGATTCGCTTCGCGTTACGAGTGCTCATGGGAAGACCCCGTCACCCCAACCTGGAGATCCAACGAGACAGGGCCCGCCCGATCGCGTGTGGAGAGATCTCCTGCACGTAGTGGCTGCCGAAGACGGTCACCTCTTCCTGGTTGCTGAAGCCACGGACGTACTCGATGAGCGGTGCGTTCTGGGGCGACGTGGACAGGAGCGCCCCCGGGTTGGCCCGCACCCAGAGCTTGGGGACAGCGCTGTCGCTCGCCAGCCACCCGGTATAGCTCTGGACAAGAGCAGTCGTGTCGGCGGGACCGCCACTGAACGGCAGCTCGCGCGGCCAGGTCAGCGTGGGCCGGCGGCCTTCACCGGGCTGCAGAAACGGGCGCCGGTACTCGGCCTTGTCCGTCTCGCTGAGGTAGAGGTCCAGGCCGCCGATCAGGATCTGCTCGACGAAGATGTTGCGCTCGAGCACCGCCGGCTCACCGGCAGGAGACCGGAACGTCGCGAACAAGCCTCCCGTGGGCTCGGCGGGGAGGGGGAACTCCGGCGGCCGGAGGATCGGCTCCATGTACGCGATGCCTCGTACGCGGCCGGGGTCCTGCTCCGCCCACGCGAGCCCGACGCCCGAGCCCCAGTCGTGGATCACGAAGACCGCGCGCTCGTCCACGCCGATGGTGCGGAACAGGTCGAACAGGTAGTCGCGGTGCGTGGCGAAGTCGTAGACGCCCGGGCCCGAGTTCGGAAGTCGATCGGAGTCGCCCATGCCGATCATATCGGGGGCCACACACCGTCCCAGGTGCTGCACGTGGGGGATGACGTTGCGCCATAGGTACGACGACGTGGGGTTGCCGTGCAGGAAGACGATCGGGTCGCCCTGGCCGACCTCGTAGTACGCCATCCGGCGCCCGCGGACGGTGGCATACCGCTTCTGTTCAGACCAGGAGGGCTCCTGAGCGGAGGCCGGTGAGGGCGTACCGATCAGCGGACCCGTCACCCCAGCGGCGATCGAGGCTTGGAGGAAGCGGCGACGGGTGAGCTCGCTCATGATGGACTCCCGGGGTCGAGGTCGTCGGAGAAGCTCATTGTCGTGCGCGTGGGGTGTGCGCGAAAGGTGAGCGCCCAGCCCGAGATGCTAGCGAGCCGCCACGACCAGGAGCTGCACGCAGAACATCTCCCCCTCGTCCGTCCATGTGCGTGCCGGCACCAGGCCGGCGGACGACGCGAGCTCACCGAACGAGTCGAGCGTGTACTTGCTCGAGTACTCCGTCAGGATCGGCTCGTCTCGTTCGAACTCGAACGTGCGGCCGCCGATGGACACGCTTTGGTCGCGTGAGCTCACGAGGTACATCTCGATGCGCGCAGCCTCGACGTTGAACGGCGCGTCGTGCTCGAACGCGGACGGGTCGAAGTCGGCGCCGAGCGCGTCATTGATGTGCGCGAGGACGTTGCGGTTGAAGCGCGCCGTGACACCGTCCGCGTCGTCGTAGGCCGCTTCGAGGACCGCGACATCCTTGAGGAGGTCGAATCCGATCAACACCGCGCCCCCGGGACCGACCAGTGATCGCATACGGGCCAGCAACCGGGTCGCCTCCAGCGGCGTGAAGTTGCCGATGGTGGATCCCGGGAAGTAGACCACACGCCGCTGCGGGCGCGTCGGGGGGGTGGGCAGCGTGATCTGCCGGGTGAAGTCGCCGACGAGTGGAAGCACCGGAACGTCCGGACAGTCCTGGCTCAGCCTGCGGGCGGCCTCGAACAGGTAGGTCCCGGAGATATCGACCGGCACGTAGGCCGCGGGCGACTCGAGGTGCTCGAGCAGCAGGCGGGTCTTGGCGCCGCTTCCCGCTCCAGGCTCCACGACGAGGGCGCCGGCTCCTATCTCCGCTGCCATTTCTGCCGCGAAACGCTCCATGATCCACGTCTCGGCGCGCGTCAGGTAGTACTCGTCCAGCTGCGTGATCTGGTCGAACAGCTGGGACCCCCGTTCATCGTAGAAGTACTTGGATGGGAGGCGCTTGGGTGTCCGCGATAGCCCGGCGGTCACTTCTTCCAACATGCTGTCCCGCCGCTGACCGGCGGGGTCGGCCGCCTCCGCCGTCGCCGCCCCGCGGCGTTCCTCTTCGGTCGCGGTTTCCGCGGGCGCCCCGTGCGGCGTCACCGGGCATCCCTCGCCAGTCGGATCCCCTTGAATTGCCAGCGATCGCCTGCGTAGAAGAAGTTCCGGTACGTCGGGCGAATGTGATCGCGCGCGGTGGCGCACGAGCCGCCGCGGAGCACGATTTGGTTCGCCATGAACTTGCCGTTGTACTCGCCCGCGGCGCCCTCCCAGGGTGTGAAGCCCGGATAGGCCTCGTACGCGCTTCGGGTCCACTCCCAGACCTCGCCGAACATCTGATGCGGACGTCCGCTCGGTGCGTCCGCTCGGAGCGCCTGGGGATGGAAGACGAAGTCGTCCGAGAACGTGCCCCGCTCCAAAGCGGCGGGGCCCTCGGACGCGACCAGCTCGGCGCCGACCACCTCCCACTCGGCTTCCGACGGCAGTCGAGCTCCGGCCCAGCGCGCGTAGGCATCGGCCTCGTAGTAGGACACGTGCACCACCGGCTCATCGGGGTGCACGGGCCGGGGCCCGGCGAGGGTATAGTGCCACCACTCGCTCCCGTCGCGGAACCAATAGAGCGGCTTGTCCATCCGCTCCCAGTCGTTCTCCTTGACGCTGGATTCCCGGACCGCGGCCCAGCCCATCGAAAGCCACAGGTCCGGGCGGTCGTAGCCGCCGTCCTCCATGAACGCCAGGTACTCTGCGTTCGTCACGAGACGCGACCCGAGCTCGAAGGGCTCGAGCCAGACCCGGTGCCGCTTGGTCTCGTTGTCGAAGTGGAACCTGTCGCCCTCGTGGCCGATGGCGACCAGGCCACCCGGGTGGTCGATCCATTCCAGGGCAGGGGGGTGGCCCGCAGCGGGATCCTCGCGCCCCGTGCGCCACGCCGGCCGCAGCGGGTTGATGGAGAAAACGTGTTTGATGTCCGCCGCCATGAGCTCCTGGTGCTGCTGTTCATGGTGCGTGCCCAGCATGACCGTGTCCCACACGTCGGACAGACGCCCCTCACTGGCCCGCTCCTCGACGAGTGCCCCGACCTGTCGATCGACGTGACGACGGTACTCCATGACCTCGCGCACGGTCGGCCGTGAGATCTGCCCCCTACGAGGTCGACAGAACTGCTCGCCGATCGTGTTGTAGTAGGAGTTGAAGAGGTAGTTGTACTGGCCGTTGAGCGGCCGGTACTCCGGGTCGTGAGGCTGCAGCAGAAAGGCCTCGAAGAACCACGTGGTGTGCGCGAGATGCCACTTCGTGGGACTCACGTCGGGCATCGACTGGATGACGAAGTCCTCCGCCTCCATGCCCTCGCACATCCTCTCGCTGAACGCGCGCACGTCGCGGAAGCGATCGAGGAGTGGCTGTGCGGCGGTCGGTGAGGACACTCCAGGCGCGGCAGACGTGAGTGCGCTGGTGCTCATGCTGGTGGTCTCCGTGGTACGGTGGGGCAGGAGGTATCAATACAACACTCAGGCTCGGAGTTCCTTCCTCGTTGGGAACCATCCGGCACGGTCGTCCCTTACTTCGCCACGACGAAGCCTGAAACCGCAGGGGAGAACATGCAGTCATACGACCACGTGATCTTGGGTACGGGGCAGGCATTGGGCACCCTGCTCGGCCATCTCATCCCGACCGGTGACTCCATCGCGGTCATCGAAGGCGACCGCGTGGGTGGCACGTGTGTCAACACGGGCTGCACACCGACGAAAGCGCTGGTCGCGACCGCCCGCGTGGCGCACATGGTGCGACGGGCCGCCGACTTCGGAATCGTCTCCCCCGAGCCGAGCGTGGACTTCGCGGCCGTGAGGTCGCGCATGAACGCGGTTCGCGACAACACCGGGATGGTGCGGTGGCTCGAGGAAACGGAGAACGTCACGCTCGTCCGGGGGTGGGGTCGGTTCACCGGGCCTCGGGAGATCACGGTGGGAGACACCGTCGTTCGCGGGAAGCAGGTCTACATCAATGCCGGAGCCCGGCCCCGGACCCCGGACGTGGACGGACTGGACTCGGTCGCCTGGCTCGACAACGGTCGCCTACTCGACCTCACCGAGCCGCCCGAGCACCTCGTCATCGTCGGCGGAAGCTACATCGGGTTGGAGATGGCGCAGGTGTTCCGTCGGCTCGGCAGCGCCGTCTCTGTTCTGGAGCGGGGACCGCAGCTCGTGCCCCGTGAGGACGAGGACGTGGCCCAGGCCATACGGGAGATCCTCGAGCTCGAGGACATCGACATCCGGACGGACGTCACAGTACGGAGCGTGGGCCCGGCCGAGGCAGGCGTGCGAGTCTCGCTCGAAGGTGATGGGGTCGAGGAGACGCTCACCGGCTCCCATCTGCTGATCGCGGCGGGTCGGGTGCCGAATTCGGACAAGCTCGGCTTGGACGCCGCGGGCATCGCCGTCGACGAGAGAGGGTACATCGCGGTCGACGATCACTGTCGAACCAGTGTGGACGGCGTATATGCCGTCGGCGACATCAACGGCCGAGGAGCCTTCACGCACACCTCCGTCAACGACGCCGAGATCGTGCTGGACCTCATGCGCAGCGGCTCCCGCAAGCTGTCGGACCGGATCACGGTCTACGCCTTGTTCATCGACCCGGCCCTCGGTCGCGTGGGGATGACCGAGAGGGAGGCCCGCACGAGTGGACGTAGGGTTCTCAAGGCCACCCGGCCCATGTCGAGCATCAGCAGAGCGAAGGAGATGGGCGAGACGCTCGGCTTCGCCAAACTCCTCGTAGACGGCGACACGGACGAAATCCTGGGTGCGTCGATTCTGGGGCCCGGAGGCGACGAGATCGTGAATATGCTGGCCGCCCACATGTACACCGGCCTGACCTGCTCGGTGTTCAGGAGGTCGGTGCTGGTTCACCCGACCATCGGCGAGCTCATGCCTTGGATCCTCGACGAACTCGAGCCGCTGGAATGACCGCCTCAGTCAGCCACCCACAACGCCGCTTCCGACTCGAAGGCGGCCCAGGCGAACCAGAAAGAGATGTACGCGGCCGGGACGGCCTCCAGCTCCGCCCCGATCAGCGGTCCGTCGGTGGCGACGCCGTCCACGCGCCACGTGCTCCCGCTCTCGGTGTCGACGATCTGTCCGCCTACGACCGCGAAGGTGTGCGCGGTGCCGTCGACCAGGGTGCTGTACGCCATCGCTGTACGGGCATCCCCGTCCCAGAAGATCACGGCGCCCCCCGGTGCACCCGTGTCCCCGTCGTGCTCCACCACTCCTAGGGGGCCAAGGCGGGCGAGCTCGCCGAAGGGATATCCGACTCCGCCCGAGTCGTCGATCACCCCGAGGACGCGTTCCTTGAGAGGGCGGCGATAGTCGATATCGAGCGGGAAGAGGATGTCGGGGTTGTTCAGCTCGCGATAGTTCCCGTACGGATAGACGTCGTAGTTTCGGTCGAAGCCGGTCTCCAAGGTCATCACCCAACTGATGGGATGCATCTCGCGCCAGGCGCCCCACGTCATCTCCATGACCGGGTACATGACGAGCTGCGTCCCCGACCTCGGCCCACAGGCCCCCTGCCGGCTCATCTGGGGCCAGAACGACTCCTCGTCGTTCCGGTCGTACATCATGAGGTTGTTCCGGTAGAGGAGCCCCGACACGCCGAACTCCGCATCGCCGACCGGACCGCGGTCGAACGCGATGCTCGAGCCCGTGAGCGGGCAGTGGGTAATCGCCAGCGACCGTCCGTTGAGGTCGAAGTTCACGATCTCGTGGTACCACAGCACCCGGAGCGGGAAGGCGACGATATCGGCGTCGATCCGTAGTCCCACGACCAGCTCCTCGTCGTCGAGGTAGTCGACCGTCTCTGCCTCCAGCAGGCGGGGGTTGGTCAGCGCCGGTACGGCGTCCCGCCCTGGTCCCCCTGCGTAGATCTCGAACTCGGGGATGATGCAGTAGTCCTCGGTGGACGCATCGGGACCGGCTGGCAGGATGATGAACCCCTCGTAGTCGGTGCAGCCGCTCAGGACCAGGCCGGTGAGTGCGGCTGCCCACAGCCGGGACGGGGCGGCGAATCGGGACACCTGGGGGTCCTCCAGATCGGTGATCGTCGGTCGTGCCTTCAAGAAGGGAATGGGTCGGGAGCCGGTCCGGTTCCAGGGAGGGCCGCCAGGCCCGGTGGCCTCGCCGGCTCCAGGTCCTCACTTTTCCGCCATGGTCACGCCACCCCCACCCGGCACCGTCGGCGAGCTCGTCTCGCGACAAGTAGCGGCTCGCGGGAGTGCGCCCGCGATCCTTTGCCAGGGGGAGGATCCGCTCGGGTACGACGCCATGGCGGAGGTGTGTCACCGGACGTCCTATGTGCTGCGCGACCACGGGGTCGGACGAGACGGGCGGGTCGGGGTGGTGATGCCGAATAGTCCGGAGATGGCCGTCGTGTGCCTCTCCGTCATGACCTCGGCGGTATGCGTGCCACTCAACCCTGCCTACACTGCGGCGGAGCTGGAGGCGCTGCTCGCAAGGCTGGGGGTCTCCCTCGTGCTCGCGGCGGGCGAACAGCCGGCAGTGCGACGGGCCGCGAGCACACTCGGTATACCGATTCTCGACGTTCGCTCGTTGCCGACAGGCGCTGGCTCGTTCACCATTGCCCGCGACGGTCGGACGGCAGCCCCGGGAGCCGGCCCACCACAGCCCCCGACCAGCACCGCCTCACCCGGGGACCTCGCGCTCGTTCTGCACACGTCCGGATCGACCGCCGGACCCAAGGTCGTTCCGCTGTCGCACCGGAACCTCGTCGAGTCCGCCGGCAACGTGGCTCGCTCGCTCCGGCTCGGGCCGGAGGACGTCTGCCTCAGCGCCATGCCCCTGTTCCATGTCGGGGCGCTCGTCGACCTGTTGCTGGCTCCGCTGAGCGTGGGTGGCACAGTCGTCGTGGCCCGGCGCATGGCTGCGGGCCACCTCCTCGAGCTCATCGACGAGGAGCAGCCCACGTGGTACCAGGGCGTTCCCACCATGCTGCAGGATCTGCTTCGGCACGCGGAGGCGCAGGCACCCCCCCGACGCGGCAATGAGCTGCGCTTCATTCGCTCGGTGTCTTCGCCCTTGCCAGCGGACACGCTCCGCGAGCTCGAGGCGCTGTTCGGGGTGCCCGTCGTCGAGATCTACGGCATGACCGAATCGGCCGGTGTCATCACGAGCAATCCGCTGCCTCCGGCGGAGCGGCGCATCGGCTCGGTGGGAGTCGCAGCGGGGCCGGAGGTGACCGTCGTCGATGGCGCTGGCAACCCGACCCCTCCTGGGGTGGCGGGGGAGGTGATGGTGCGTGGTCCGAGCGTCATGTACGGATACGAGACCGTACCGGGCGTCCAGGGGGAGGAGCTCCTGGGCGGGTGGTTGAAGACCGGCGACGAGGGCTACCTGGACGCCGACGGGTACCTGTATCTCACGGGAAGGATCAAAGACATCATCAACCGGGGCGGTGAGAAGATCGCTCCGCGCGAGATCGACGAGTACGTGGGCCAACATCCCGACGTTGCCGACGCCGCGGCTTTCGCCCTGCCGCACCCGACCCTGGGAGAGCAGGTGGCGCTGGCTGTCGTGCCCGCGCCCGGAAAGACCGTGGACGAATCCGCCCTGAGGGAGTTCTGCGCTGAGCGGCTCGCGACGTTCAAGGTGCCTCAACGCGTCTTCGTCTGCGCCTCGCTCCCCAGGGCGCCGGGCGGAAAGCTCCAACGCGGGCGCCTGCCGGATTGGTGCGCGAGCGAAGCCCAGGAAGGTCGCCCTGCGGCGGGTCCGGCAAACCAACGACAACGGATGCTCGTCGAGCTGTGGGAGGGCGTCCTCGGTGTCGCGCCGGTCGGCGTCCACGACGACTTCGTGGACCTGGGCGGCGACTCCCTGCGGGCGGTGGAGCTCGCGCTGAAGATGAGCGAGCGGCTCGGGGTAGAGGTGCAGGCGGCGGCGCTCTACGATCACCCGACCATCGCCCTGCTCGAACCCTCCCTGGAGTCTCTCGATCGGAGCACAGAGGGGGTGCGCGCTCCCGACGTCGAAGCCGCCATGCTGGCCGAGGTCGGTGCCCTGGTCGCGACGTGGGAAGGGAAGCGCGTCACGGCCGACTCGCTCCTCGTCGGGTGGAATACGTTGGGCGAGCGCCCCCCTTTGTTCTGGGGAGTCCAGGGTTTCGGCGAGCTGCAGCTCCTGGCCGAGCAGCTGGGCCCCGAGCAGCCGGTGTGGGGCATGCGGTCGCTCTACGAGACACGGAGCAAGACCCCCGAGAACGCCGTTCTCTTGGCGCGTCGGTACCGCACCGAGCTGGAGCGCCTCCAACCGGAGGGTCCGGTCCTCTTGGGGGGCTACTGCGCCGGCGGGGGCGTCGCCCTGGAGGTGGCTCGCCAGCTACGTG
>JAHEKM010000180.1 GCA_024638325.1 Gemmatimonadota bacterium
CGAGCTCGAGGCCGATGCGGCGGAGGCTCTTGGACTCCGCGCGCGGATGCGTCCGGCGCGCTTCGGTAGGGTGGGAGTCCAAAGCCTCGATCCTGTCTCGGGAGTACGTGGAACCTCAGGGGGGCTCCGGCCGCTCGTGCGCGTCGCTCGCTGGGTAGAGCAAGTGTTGCACCAGGGCGACGGTGGCGGCGCACTATCTCGAGCGTGGCTGGCCTGCCGTTGACCCCCCAAGGGGGTGCTGCGAGACTTCCGGTGGACCCATGTTCACGCAGAATCACTCCACTCGCCGCCCCTTCCGCCGTTTCCTGGCGCTTTCCGGGACGGCCGTGCTGCTCCTGCAGCTCGTGGCCGCGGCGCCCGCCGCTTGTGCGTCCATGCACGCGGGGGAGACCGGGTCGGCCGCGACCGAGATGGCACACGGTGAGCCTCTGCCCGCCACCATGTCGTCCCCTTCCGGGGCCGGAGTGATGGCGGCCATGTCCACGAGCGCCGGCCACGAGCATCGATCACCGGTCAGCTGCGCGTTGATGAACCACTGTACGTCGTGGGTTCCGCGCTTCGACCGGGCACCGCTCGGAACGCTTTCGGTCCACACCGTCGCAGGGCTGTACGGCGAGCCCTGGCAACTCCATCCCGTGGCGCCCAGCAGCCTCGTCCCGCCTCCGAAGATCTGACCCTTCAGCTCGACGGTAGCCGGCTGACGCCCTGTTCGTAGGGCATTGGCCATCGTGGCACGTCCGGCGGTCACACGCTGGCGGTCCGCGAGACGAGAATGCCCTCACGGAGTAGGAGGTCGCGACGTGCGCCTCATGAACCCCACCAGAGCCACCAGTTGGCTGCTGGCCATGTCGATCGCCCTCGGCGTGCCCCTGTCAGGGCAGCAGGCGAGTGACACCCTCGAAATCGACGAAGTGGTCGAGGCCATCCGGACGGCCAACCCGTCGCTCGCTGCGGCGCGGCTGGTCGCCGTGGCTGCCCTCGAGCGCGTCGCGCCCGCCGGAACGCTTCCAGATCCCATGCTGTCGCTCGGGCTCATGAACCGACCGGTGGACGACCTGGGCCCCGACCACCCCATGACCATGAACTCGATCGAGCTCATGCAGAGCTTCCCATGGCCCGGGACGCTGGGCTTCGCCCGCGAGCGTGCGCAGTTCCTGGCCGGGGCTGCGGCGCGGGACGCGGAAGAGGCGGAGGTCGTGCTGATTTCGCTGGCCAAGACGGCGTACTACGGGCTTGCCGTGGTCGACCGGTCCCTCGAAGTGATGGAAGAGACCCGGGCGCTCCTCCGTGACTTCGTGGAGGTGTCGACTGCTCGCTACGCAGTCGGTACGGGCCTTCAGCAGGACATCCTGCAGGCGCAGGTGGCGGTAGCCGAGGCAACGGCCGACATCACCATGCTCGCCGAAGCACGAGCCGCCGGGCAGGCCCGACTCAACGCGCTCATGGGGCGCGCCGCCGACGGGCCCATTCCTGCGCTCCACCTGCCCGACCCCGGACCGGAGGTGCCGTCCGTCGACGCGCTTGCGACGCAGGCCATGGACTCACGCCCCGCCATACTGGGCGCCCGCGATCGCGTGCGAGGCGCCCAGTCCGGGGTCCGCGTGGCCGAGCGTCAATCACGTCCCATGCTCAGCCTCGGCGTCAGCTACGGGCAGAGGCCGCGATTCGACGACATGGCCTCCGTGATGCTGGGCGTCAGCCTTCCCGTCCGCGCCGGTTCCAGGCAGGCCCCGGAGCGCCGCGAGATGGAGGCCATGCTGGCCATGGAGCAGTCGCGCGAGCAGGATCTGATCTTGGAGACCCGGGCAACCCTGACCGAGCTACGGTCGCGCGCCGAGCGCGCCCGCTCCCTCCACGAGCTCTATCGCACGTCGATCCTGCCCCAGGCCGCAGCGGCCGTGGAATCCGCGCTCTCGGCGTACCGGGTGGGACGGGTCGACTACATGACCCTGCTATCGAATCAGATGACCGTTAACCGCTTCCAGACAGAGTCTCTGAGGCTGGCCGCCGACTTCCAAGCGGCACTCGCGGAGATCGAGGCACTGACGGGCGGCGAGCCCGGAGACGAATCATGAATATGCGCACCGTTGCCGCCATCGCTGCCGTGATGACCCTCGCCGCGGGTTGCCGTACCGCCGAGCCCCCGGCCCAGGCCCCCGAGTCCGCGGACGCCGAGGTCGACCACTCCCAGCACCTGTCCGGCGCTCCCACGACTCGGCAGGCGGTCCAACTTACCGAGACGCAGGCCAGAGCACTGGGCGTGGTCTACGAGACCGTGGGTCGGCGCGACCTCGAGAGAACCGTACGCACGGTCGGTCGAATCGCCACCTCCGAGGACCGAGTCGTCGACGTGACGCCCAAGATCGACGGGTTCGTCGAGCGCTTGTTCGTGGCCACGACCGGGGAGGCGGTCCGCCGGGGCCAGCCGCTGCTCAGCCTCTACAGCCCGGACCTCGTCGCGGCGCAGGAGGAGCTCCTCACGGCCAAGCGGCTCGTCGAGCGACTGGGCCCGTCGGCCGGCGAGGCCTACCGGAGCGCGACGTCGATGCTGGAGGCCGCACGGCGCCGGCTCGGATACTGGGACATCACGGCCGATCAGATCGAGCGGCTAGAGGGCTCCGGCGAGGTCACGAAGGCCCTCGTGCTCACCTCACCGGTCTCCGGCGTCGTTCTCGAGAAGAGCATCCTGGAGGGCCAGCGAGTGTCTGCCGGCGCACTCCTCTACCGGATCGCCGACCTCTCCGAGGTCTGGGTCGAGGGCGACGTGTTCGAGCGTGATCTCCAGCTCATCCGCACGGGCTCGCAAGCGCATATCGAGGTGGCCGCCTATCCCGGTGAGCACCTCATGGGAATGGTGAGCTTCGTCTATCCCGTGATCGACGTCGCCAGCCGCACCAACCGGGTGCGGGTGACGGTGCGGAACCCGGATCTGCGGCTCAAGCCGGGCATGTTCGCGACCGTGTTCTTCGACTCGAGCGTAGGGGAGGGCGTTCTCGCCGTCCCGCTCGAGGCCGTGATCGTCACCGGTGAGCGGAATCTGGTCTTCGTGCTGGACGAGCAGCAGATGCTCCAGCCGCGGGAGGTCGTGCTCGGCGTCCAAGCAGGTGAGTTCGTGCAGATCCTCGCCGGCCTGGCGGAAGGCGAGACCATCGTGGCCGCGGCCAACTTCCTGGTCGATGCGGAGTCCAGGCTCGCCACGAGCGGTGCGAGCATGCCTGGCATGCAGCACGGATCCGTGATCGAGCCCGACAGCATGCCCGCCGCGGGTGAGCACCGCCATGATTAGCTGGGTCATCGACTGGTCGCTCCGAAACCGCTTCCTCGTCCTGTTGGCGAGCCTCGCCCTGGTCGGGGGAGGCGTGTGGGCCATGACCACCACGCCGCTGGACGCCATCCCGGACCTGTCGGACGTGCAGGTCATCGTCCAGACGGACTTCCACGAGCAGGCGCCGCAGATCGTGGAGGACCAGGTCACCTATCCCCTCACTTCCGAGATGCTCAAGGTGCCGGGCGCAAGGGTGGTCCGGGGCTTCTCCTTCTTCGGGCTCAGCCTCGTCTACGTGATCTTCGAGGACGGAACCGACATCTACTGGGCGCGCTCGCGGGTGCTCGAGTACCTGAACGGCATCCGCCCGCTCCTCCCACAGGGGGTGGAGCCGACACTCGGGCCCGACGCCACCGGCGTGGGCTGGGTATTCGAGTACGTGCTCGAGTCCGATCGCCACAGCCTGGCGGAGCTACGCTCGCTCCAGGACTGGTACCTGCGCTATCAGCTCACCTCGGTCCCCGGTGTCTCCGAGGTTGCGAGCCTCGGGGGCTTCGAGCGTCAGTATCAGGTCGAGGTAGACCCGGAGCGGCTTCGCGCCTTCGACATTCCGGTCACGCGAGTCGCGGAGGCAATTGGCGCGCACAATATCGACATCGGGGCCCGGGTGCTCGAGATGGGTGGGCGCGAGTACATGATCCGCGGTCTCGGATACCTGGGGGGCCTGGAGGACATCCGTGAC
>JAHEKM010000069.1 GCA_024638325.1 Gemmatimonadota bacterium
GGAAGCCGCGCTTGCGGCGGGCTTTCGGCCCGCGCTCGGGGACATCCCCGGCATGGGCGTGCACTACGTGAACCCGGGCCGCATGCTCGACGGCGTCCGCGTCGACGCGCCGGATCACCTGCTCTTCGCTACGGTCGACGGTGAAGAGCGCCTGGTGGGCACGGCCTACGCCTTCATGGACGTGCCCGACACACAGGAGCCGCTCCCGTTCGAGAGCGAGCTGGCGCACTGGCACGACCACCCCCAGTTCGCTCCCGACGGCCGAACCCTGCACATGCTGCACGTCTGGTTCATTCCGTCGTCCAACGGACCGTTCGCGGGCCTGAACTTCTGGCTCCCGTTCGAGGCCGCGGACATCGCGCCGCCGAGCGCGTGTTGGATGGCGAACCAGGAAGACGCGGAGCGCATTCAGCGGGTGTCTTTCTCGCTCGCGCCCCGGGAGTGGGGCGACGGCGGAGCTGCTGTGATTTCAGCCGATCTCTCCGCCGAGCGGCGGGAGATCCTGACCGAGCTCGACGCCTCGGCGGTTGCCGGCGATCGGGAGGCCTGGATGGTCGCCGCGGACCGGTACCTGGCCGACCTGTCACCCGCCGAGATCGAAGGGATGGAGGCCATGCTGCGCGCGCTGACGATGGCCCAGATGTCGTCGGCCGACCGGGACGACGTCCAGCACTAGGCGCAAGCCGACGCCGAGGTGGCTCCGAAGAAAGCGCGGGCCCGGGCAGTCGCCCGGGCCCGCCTGACGTCACGGCCCGTCCGCCACGGGCCGGTTCACCGTCAGTTCTTCGAGATCTCGATCTTGCGGCCCTTCGCCTCCGGGGCCTTGGGCAGACGGATCTCGAGCACGCCCTTGTCGAAGTGGGCGGTCGCGTCCGCGCCGGTCACGGCACGGGGCAGCGAGAAGGAGCGGCGGAACGAGCCGTAGCTCCGCTCCCAGAGGTGATGCCTACTTCCCTCCTCGCCCTCGGTGCGCACCTCGGTCTTCTCTCCGCTGATGGTGAGGATGTCGTTCTCGAGCTCGATCGACACCTCGTCCTCGCTCATGCCCGGCAGCTCGGCCGCGAAGACCAACTCTTCGGCGGTCTCGGTGACGCTCACCGGCGGCGACCAGAGGCCTCCCTGGCTGCGGCGCAGCGACGAGTCGTCGAACAACCGGGCCAACCGGTTGGAGACCTCGTCGAGCTCACGCCAGGGGGAGTAGGCGGCGTTGCGGAGTGGATACTTGACGATGGCCATTTCAGCCTCCCGATGTGAATGGGTCCTGATGGTTGTGAAGCGTGCCCTTGCAGCCCGAGAGGGGTGCAACCAGCGTGCCACATCAGGAGAACGTGAAAGCTGCCAAAGTGAACGGCGCCAACGACTTGCACGAGGCCACAGCTGTCATTTTGGCGCTCGCGGAGCCGCGTGTCTGCCTTTTCGACAACGCCGGGCGAGGGAGTTGGGCTAACGACCGTCCGGGGGAGACGCGAGGGCAAGCCAGGCCGCCCCGAGAGCCGGGTCGACCGTGCGACTGTCGAGCTCGCACGAGTGCTCGGCTGCGGCCGCCTCCAGCGCAGATCGAAGGGGGCCGCCCGGCTGGAGAAGCCCGCCCCACAGCACGAGCACCGGCGACTCCTCCCACGGCCCGGTGCGTTCGACCGCGGCCGCCACGTGGGCGGACAAGTCCTCGACCGCGGCGTCCAAGATGGCTCGCGCCGCCATGTCCCCGCCCTCCGCGGCCTCGACGACGACGGGCACCAGCGCGGCCACGTCCCCCTTGGTCGCCGCAGCGCACCATGCGACCAAAGCTTCCGGGCGCTCGAGGCCCAAGGTCCCGACCACGCTGGCGGTGAGCGACGTCCGCGCTCCTCTCCCGTCGCTCGCATGCAGAATCGCCCGAAGGGCTGCCAGCCCGATCGCAAAGCCACTGCCCTCATCGCCGAGGCGCTCTCCCCACCCCCCCACACGCACGAGATCCCCGGCCGCACTCCGACCCCACGCGACGGAGCCCGTGCCGGCGATCAAAAGGATGCCGGGGTGAGACCCAAACGTGTGATGGAAGGCGGCTTCGACATCGGTGCCGACGACCACCTGATCGGCCAAAGCCGCGCCCTCGAGGCCGCGTGTCACCCCCAGTCGTCCCTCGTCGGATCCCGCCCCCGCGAGACCGGCCCAGAGACGCTCGACCGGCAGCTGGCCACCGGCTTCGCGAACCGCGGCACGGACCGCATCGGCCACCGCTCGCACCGACGCATCGGGCGCGCCCGGCGTGACGACCGCACCCGGTCCCATCGCTCGGCCGAGCTCCTGCTGGTTCTCATCGACGACGACGGCCCGGGTGTGCGTCCCTCCCCCGTCGACTCCGACGAAGAGCCTCACGCCGCCTTCTTCGGGGTGGCCAGGCTCAGTAGTGATCCGACCAGGAGCGTGATGCCCGAGCCGACCAGGACGTACCAGGGCCAGGCGATCTGGTCGCGTACCAGGGTGACGGCCGCGATGGCCACGGTCATGGCGATGATCGCGTGCGCCTGGCCCGGCCGCTTCGTCAGGACACCGAGGGCGAAGGCGCCCAGGAGTCCCCCGTACACCAGGGAGGCGATGCCGAGCGCCACCTCCACCGCGGAGGTACCCTCCGAGAGCGGGATGAACAGGATGGCTCCGCCGATGAGCAGCGCGGCCCAGACGAGGGTGAAGACCTTACCCGCCTTCAGGACCCGTACCTCGTCGTCGACGGCACCGACGAGCGGCGCCCAGTAGTCGTAGGCCGTCGCGGAAGCGAGCGCATTGATGGACGACGACAGGGACGACATGGCGGCCGCGAAGACCCCGGCGATGAGGAGCCCCGTGATGCCCGCCGGGAGCTGCTCCACGATGAAGAGCGGGAAGATCTCGTCGGGTACGGCGAACTCACGCCCCTGGTAGAAGGCCCAGAGGCCCAGTCCGACGAACAGAAAGAGCGCGAACTGCACGACCACGGCCACGCCGCTTCCGGTGAGCGCCTTCTGGGCCGAACGCTGATCGCGACAGGTGAGCAGCCGCTGCACGATGAGCTGATCGGTTCCGTGGGAGGCCATCGTGAAGACGGCTCCTCCGAGCACGCCGGCCCAAAGCGTGTACGTCACCGTGAGATCGAACGACAGGTCGATCACCTGCAGTTTGCCCGCTGCGCCGGCGGACGCCATGACCTCGCCCCACCCTCCCGGCACCAGCGACTGGATGGCGACGATGGCGATGAAGGCCCCGAGCAGGTAGAGGCCCATCTGCAAGGCATCGACCCAGACGACGGCCTTGATGCCCCCGAAGTACGTGTAGATCACCGTGAGCACACCGATCACCGCGATCGACGCGGAGTAGGGCCATCCCGTAATGAGCGCCAACGGGATCGCGGTCGCGAAGAGCCGCACCGAGTCGGCGAGCAGGCGCGTCACCATGAAGATCGCAGACGTGAACCGCCGCGCCCCGAGCCCGAATCGTTGCTCGAGCAGCGCGTAGGCGGTGGTCAGCGAGCCCGCGTAGTAGGCCGGCAGGAAGATCAGCGATACCAGGATCCGGCCGAGAAGATACCCGACCGTGAGCTGCAAGAATACCAGACTGCCGGTATAGGCCACACCGGGAATGCTGAGAAAGGTGAGCGTGCTCGTCTCGGTCGCGACCACGGAGAGCATGACCGCCCACCACGGGAGGGAGCGGCTTCCCAGGAAGTAGTCAGTCCCGCCTTTCTGCCCCCGCCCGAGCCACGCACCCCAGGCAGTGACACCGACGAGGTACATGACCAACACGACGAGGTCGAGCACCCCGAATCTCACGGTCGGCGGAGCTCCAGGTCCTTGTCCGTGATGGCGAGCGCGGCGGCATCATGCACGGCGCGGCGCAAGGAGACATGACTCTGGTTCTCTCGCGTCGGGTGCACGCGGTTCGTCAGCAAGACGACCCACAGATCGAGCTCCGGATCGATCCAGATCGACGTTCCGGTGAAGCCCGTGTGGCCGTAGGCACGGTCGGTGAAGTAGTCCCCCGCCGAGGAGCGGCCCTCCGGCGTGTCCCACCCGAGCGCCCGGGACGAAGTGTCGTCGAAGCGGGCCGTGAATGCGGCGATCACGTCGGCCGGCACCAGCTCCACGACGCCCGGTCGGGCGACCGGGCATGGCTCGCCGTCCGCGGTTGCGGGTGAGCAGGCCGGGGCCGAGCCGCCGTTCAGCAGTGCGCGGGCGAACACAGAGAGGTCGACCGCGGTGCTGAAGAGACCGGCATGACCCGCAACCCCTCCCATCGCGTGTGCGTTCTCGTCGTGTACCGTGCCCCACACGAGCGCACGCCGCCACGTCGTGTCCAACTCGGTCGCGGCGATCCGTGACAGGAGGGACGAGGCCGGCGTGTAGCGGGTCTCCCGCATCCCGAGCGGACCGAACACGCGTTCCTCGAGAAACGCATCGAGTGACGCGCCCGAGATCTCCTCGATGATCCAGCCGAGCGTCATGGCCCCGATGTCCGAGTAGACGGTCGCAGAACCGGGATCGCGCTCGAGCGGCTCAGCCGCGACCGCGGCCTTGTACGCCTCCGGCCCCTCCATCTCCAGGAACCACCTCTGAAAGGCAGGCAGGCCCGCACGGTGCAACAAGAGCTGCCGAACCGTGACCTCCGCCTTCCGCGGGTCGTCGCCCGACCACCAGGGCAGGTACGCCACGACCCGCTCATCCAGGTCCAGCGTGCCCTCCCCGACGAGCAGCATCGTCGCGGTCGTCGTGCCCACGACCTTGGACAACGAGGCGACATCGAAGATCGACGTGGGCGTCGCTTCCCGTCCGCTCCCGTACGCCAACTCTCCGTAGGCACCGAGCGAAACCAGGCGGCCATGGCGCCCCACGGCGACCGTGACGGCCGAGGCCACCGAGTCCGCCACCGCCGCCTGGACAATCGAGTCGATGCGCGCGAGACCCTGCGCCGACATGCCGACGCTGACCGGATCGGCCACCGACTGATCGGCGCCGTACCCGCGACGGCGTAGCGCGTCGGGAGCCATGCCGGCCACGGCCATTGGATCTTCGGTGTCCGCCGCGACCACCAGGAAGCGCTCCGTGACCCGGTCGCGGTCTCGGCCCTCCCCGAGGCGGTGGAAAGGCGGCAGCGGAATGGGGAGTCGCCCACGGATCGCGGACTCTCCGAACAGCGCGCCCAGTGCCGCTCCTTGCGAGACCGGGCGGTCGCCCCACGCCAGCAGGTAGCTCGAGACGTCCGGGACCGCGGAGAGGAGGTACGGGTTGCCGAAGGAGATCAGGATCGTCGGTCGCTCCCACGCGCTCCGGGTGATGAGCGTCGCCACCTCGGGCGGCAACGCGTCAGATCCGCCTCCCGCAGCCGGCGACACGTACGCGCTCACGACGACGCGCGCCGCGCCGGAAAGCGTCTCGCCCGCGGCCGCGAAGTCGGTGGAGTCGCTGCGCTCGTCGAGCCGGACCTGCGCGACGTCCACGAGTCTGCTCAGGAAGCCCGGCGAGAACGTTTGGCTCGCCCACAGCATGCGGGACGGCGCGTAGACCAGGTGCACCGTCTGCCCGGCGAGCGACGGGTCGAGAGGCACGAGGCCGGCCGGATCGCGCACCAGGGTGATGGAGGCCGCGGCCGCCGAGTCGGCGAACGCCAGGTGTGCTCCCGACCCGACCACCTCGTCGACGCGCTCCAACGGGGTCAGACGTTGACGGTGTAGGCCGAGGCGTGCTTTCCACTCGAGTAGGCGCCGAGCCGAAGCCTCGAGCCGGGCCCGCGGCAGACGGCCGCTGTCCAACGCTTCGGTCATCGCGGCGATCGCCTGGTCCACGGCGGCGGGATAGAGGATGACGTCCGCCCCGGCCTCCACCGCACGAACCACCGCTTCTCCTGCACCATACATGTCGGTGATCGAGCGCATGGTGAGCGCGTCGGTCAGGAGCACGCCGTCGAAGCCCAGGTCGTCGCGCAGGAGGCCGGTGAGGAACTCCGGGGAGAGTGTCGCCGGGGGCGCGCCGATACCCAGCACACCCGGCACCTGAACGTGGGCCGTCATGATGCCGTCTACGCCCGCCTCGATCGCGCGCCGGAACGGCACGAGCTCCAGGGAATCCAGACGGGCCCGGTCGGCTTCGACCACGGGCAGGCCCAGGTGCGAATCGGTGCCGGTGTCCCCGTGCCCCGGGAAGTGCTTGCCCGTCGTGAACGCCCCGCCGGCGTGGGCGCCGCGTACGAAGGCCGCGCCGAGCCGGGCCACGGCGCCGGGATCGGACCCGAACGAGCGGGTGGCGATGACCGGATTGTCCGGGTTCGAGTTGACGTCCAGCACGGGAGCGAAGAGCAGATGGACGCCGCTGGCGCGCGCCTCCGCGGCCGTGATGCGACCGTACTCGTAGGCGAAGCGCTCCTCGCCGATCGCTCCGAAGGCCATGGTCGGTGGGAAGTCGGTGCCCCCGCCCTGGGGCAACATCGACGGCAGCGCGTAGCTGCCGTTGATGCGCATCCCCGGCCCACCGTTCTCGAAGTCCGAGCCGACCAGAAGCGGCACCTCGGCCAACTCCTGGAGGGCGTTCAGCTTGGCGACGTAGGCGTGCGGGGTCCCGATCGATGGCAGAACACCACCGATGTGGTCCTCGACCACGAGGCGACGCAGTTCCTCGAACTCGGGACTCGTCGGCGAGACGTAGCTACCCGGAATCCATTGAACGACCAGCTGCCCGATGAGCTGTGCGTCCGAGAACCCGGCCAGTGTCGCCTCGACCCATGCCCGGGACTCGGCGTCGAGCTCGCTCGCGGGCGACGGAGGAGCAGGCGCCAGGGAGGCTCCGGGCCCACGAGCGCACGATGTCAGGCCGAGGAGGAGCGCCCCCGCCAAGAAGCATCGCGCGTCAACCACCACCGGCGGCCTGGACCTTCTGCGGAACGGCGATGCCGTCTCCCAACGCGAACACCGGCGGGATACGAGTGGGGACCCGCCCCAGCACATCGAACTCGCCCAGAAGCGCGCCGGCCGCCGCCCGTTGACTGGCCTCCGATCCGTTCCACGCGAGCATGTAGGCCTGCGTCTCCGGGAATCCGGAAATCAGATAGGGATTGCCGAACGACACGACCACATGCGGAACACCCAGCCGCCCCAGATCCTCGATGAATTCCGCCATCCGATCGCGGTCGTCGAGCGAGCCCGCGTACGACGAGTACGTCCCGACGACGACGAGGTTCTGCCCCCGGGCCCGCCGGAGCGCGTTCGCGTAGTCGGAGTCGTCGGAGCCGGACTCGAGATCGAGTGTCCGCAGCCGCGGGTAGGTCTCCCGGAGCGCCGAGTTGAAGTAGCGCCCCGCCAAGAGGTCCGAGCGGCGGCGAATGCTGATGGAGAGGACCGAGGCGGACCGGGTGCCGATGAGGGGCAGCAGGTTCGATCCGTTCTTCAGGATCGTCATCGACCTTCTCGCGATCTCGTCCGCCACCTGCGTGTGCTCGGGGGTGCCCACCAGACGACCGATCTGCTCGAGCGGCACGAAGCGCTCCTGATCGAGGCCGACCTGCGCCTTGGCACCGAGGACGCGCCGGACCGACTGGTCGATGCGCTCCTCGGTCAGGCGTCCGGTGCGAACCGCTTCCACGATGCCCTCGACCGCCTGTTCGACGTTGGGCGGCATGAGAATGACGTCCGCGCCGGCCTCGAGGGCCCGAACAGCCGCGTCGCCGGCGTTGTGCCGTCGCGCGATGGCGCTCATGTCCATGGCGTCGGTGAAGATGATGCCGTCGAACCCGAGCTGCTCGCGGAGCACACTCGTCAGCACCATCGGGGAAAGCGTCGACGGCTCCCGAACCCCGCCGTTCAACGAGGGCACGGAGATGTGCGCCGTCATGATCGCACCCATGCCGGCGTCGATGGCAGCTCGGAACGGCATGAGCTCCACCGAGTCCATGCGGGCCCGATCGTGCCGAATGACGGGAAGAGCGAGGTGCGAATCGGTGTCGGTGTCGCCGTGCCCCGGGAAGTGCTTGCCCGTGGCGATGGCGCCATAGTCCTGGATTCCGGCGACGAACGCGGTCCCCATCCGCGACACCTCGACCGGGTCTTCGCCGAACGAGCGCACGTTGATGATGGGGTTGTCCGGGTTGTTGTTGACGTCCAGGACCGGCGCGAACGGCACGTGAATGCCGACAGCGCGCGCCTCGACAGCGGTGATGCGGCCCATCTGGTAGGCGAGATCCTCGTCGCCTGCGGCGCCCACGGCCATCAGCGACGGGAAGTTGGTCGCCCCGCCGAGCGCGATGGTCCCGGGCATGTAGACGGCCCCGTTCATGCGGAAGCCGGCACCGGTCTCCAAGTCGGCAGCGACGAGGAGTGGGACCTTCGCGTGCTGCTGGAAGTCGTTGAGCTTCGCCGCGACCTCGTGCGGCGTCCCCACCGACATGATGACGCCGCCGATGCCGTGCTCCTCGATGTACTCGACCACGCGCTCGTGGCTCGGCGAGCCTTCGGGCGCGAAGTCGCCGAGCACCCACGGCATGATCAGCTGGCCGACCTTCTCGCGCAGGGTGAGCTCACGGAACGTGCGCTCCTCCCAGGACAGTGGCTCCGGCTCGGGCGTCGGCTGGACGAGCGGCTCGGACGGCAGCTCGGCTTCCACTTCAATCGACGCCACGGCCTCCTGAACGACCTCCGGGGCCGGCTCCTGCGGCCCACCCAGAAGTGCACCACCGCATGCCACTGCGATGAGCCACGACGCCGCCACACCGCCGCGACGGAGCGCTCGGCCTGCGGGTCCTGCGGTGAGGGGCATCATGTATGCGCTGGGGGCGGTTGCGGTCGAGGTCGGATCGTTGACGGCGTCCAATGTGGGGGTGAAGCTTGCCACATGTCACGCCCCACGTGCGCTTTCGCGCGGCGCAGGTCACCGGTCCGGACCTCTGGGTCCTCCAATATAGGGTGGTACCTACCCCGGCCGCTGCTGTTCTCTGTCGGGATAGCGGCGCTGGCGGCGTGTGCGCCCGAGCGCCCGGAGGCTGCGGCCGGCGGCGGCACGCCGGCCACCGGCTCACCGGAGGTCGCGCTGAGCGCCGTGGTCCGCCCCGGTATCGAGGTCCTTCTCACCGACTCCCTCCACCTGGTGGAAGGGCTGAGCGTCGGGCTCATCACCAACCATACGGGCGTGGACCGCGAAGGTCGCTCGGACATCGACCTGCTCGCGGAGCACTCGGCCGTAGAGCTCGTGGCGCTCTTCGCGCCCGAGCACAGCATTCGCGGGGACGTCGAGGCCGGGGTGACGGTGGTGACCGAGCTGGACGGCCCCTCCGGCGTGTCCGTGCACTCCCTCTACGGCGATGTCCGGCAGCCGACGGACGACATGCTCGACGGGCTCGACGCCCTTCTGTTCGACATGCAAGACGTCGGTGCCCGCTACTACACCTACGTCTCCACCATGGCGCTCGCGATGGAGGCCGCCGGCCGCGCCGGCATTCGTTTCATCGTCCTCGACCGCCCGAACCCCATCCGGGGCGATGTGGTGCAAGGCAACGTGCTCGACCCGGACTTCTCGACCTTCGTGGGCCTGTACCCGGTACCCATGCGTCACGGCATGACCGTCGCCGAGATGGCCCGCCTGTTCGTGGGCGAGTTCGGCATCGATGTGGACCTCAGCGTGGTCCCGGCCGACGGGTGGACCCGTGACATGACGTACGCCGACACGGGCCTCCCGTGGAGACCCCCCTCACCGAACATGCCCTCGCTCGAGAGCGCTCTGGCCTATCCCGGCACCTGCCTGTTCGAGGCCACCCCGCTCTCCGTTGGTCGCGGCACAGAGCAGGCCTTCCAGTGGGTGGGAGCGCCCTGGCTCGACGGAGTCGCGCTGGCGGCCGCGTTGAACGCCTACGGGTTCGACGGCGTGCGCTTCGAGCCCGCCACCTTCACGCCCGTAGCGCCAGGGGACGGCAAGTTCGACGGGGAGCTCGTACACGGAGTACGTCTGGTACCGACCTCCTCGACCTTCGACGCGCCCACGGTGGGTGTCGCGATGCTCGTCGAGGCGCGAAGGGCCTCCGGCGCCGAGTGGAGCTGGCTGGTCTCCCACATGGATCGCTTGGCCGGCACCGATGCCCTCCGCCGTGGCATAGACGCGGGCCTCGGGATCGACAGCCTGGTTAGCGCCTGGAGCTCACAGGTCGACGCCTTCCGGGCACTCCGGACGCCTTACCTGATCTACTGAATCGAGCCTCCCGACTCGCCCGCAGTAGAGGCGTAGAAAGGCTGTCAATCGCCCTCCGGGAGCGGTACGTTGGACTAGGCGACCACTCACCCCCGGAGGATCGACCATGCGCCCCCGCTCTATGCCCCTCGTCCTCGCCGCCTTGCTCGTCACCGCCACGGTAGGCGAAGCCCAGAACGTCGGTGACCCGCCGAGCTTCGGTGACTTGCGGCTCGAAGAGGGATTTCTGCCGGATCCGTCCACCGTGCCCATCAAGACCGGCACGGCGATCGACGTAGACGTGGGCAGCTGCTCGTACGGGTACGTGTCGCAGGCCCCGGACGTCGACCTCTACTACACGACCGACGGGAACACCCCGCTCTACATCTACGCCGAGGGCGACGGCGACACGATGCTCCTGGTCAACACGCCCGCCGGCGGCTGGGAGTGCAACGACGACGGACACGGCAATCTCGACCCCATCCTGAGCTTCCCCGACGCGGCCAACGGCCTCTACAACATCTGGGTAGGTTCGTACGGGGATCAGACGCAGACCGCGACCCTGTTCGTCTCCGAGATCAATCCGGACGGGGGCACGTCCTCCGGCGAGTCCGGTGCGCCCGACATCTCCCTCGAGCCGACCTACGGGGACGTCAGCCTCGACGCGGGCTTCATGCCCGATCCACACACGGTTTCCCTCCGTGCCGGCGGAAGCCTCGAGGTGGATGTGGGCTCTTGCACCTACGGCTACGTCGCCAACGCACCGGACGTGGACTTCTACTACGACGCGAACGACACGGCGCAGCTCTACATCTACGTGGAGTCCGACGACGACACGACGCTGCTCATCAACCGCCCCGACGGCAGTTGGATGTGTGACGACGACGGCCACGAGGGGCTGAACCCGCTCGTGCACCTCGAGAAGCCCTCGAGCGGGCTCTACAACATCTGGGTGGGGACGTACGGGGACGACCTGACGGACGCCACGCTCCACATCTCGGAGATCAATCCGAGCTAACCGCCACGCGGACCGCTCAGGGGAGCTGGACGCCAGCCAGAGGAAGTATCGATGCCGGGCCTCGAAAGCACGCCGGAGATGAACGACCTGCGCATGTCGGAGGAGGCCCGCCCGCTGTTCGAGAGGGTGAAGGACTTCGTGCGTGACGAGGTGGAGCCGGCGACGCCCGAGTTCTTCCGGCTGGGAGAAGGCCGGAAAGACCGGTGGTCCTTCCCGCCAGAACAGCTGGCGCTGCTCGACGGGCTCAAGGCGAAGGCGAAAGCCGCCGGGCTCTGGAACTTCTTCCTTCCGGACGCCGCGTCCGGTGAGGGGCTGAACAACCTCGACTACGCGTACATCGCGGCGGAGCTGGGCAAGAACCCGATCGCCTCGGAGTGCCTGAACTGCTCAGCCCCGGACACAGGCAACATGGAAGTGCTCGAGCGCGTCGGAACGCCCGCACAGAAGAAGCGCTGGCTCGAGCCACTGCTGGCGGGCGAGATCCGCTCGGCGTACGCCATGACCGAGCCCGACCTGGCGTCGTCCGACGCCAAGAACATCGCGTGCCAAGCCGTGCTCGACGGGGACGAATGGGTCATCAACGGGGAGAAGTTCTACATCTCCGGGGCCGGTGATCCGCGGTGCAAGATCATGATCGTGATGGTGCAGACGAGCCCGGACGCACCGCCCCACCTGCGGCAGTCGCAGATCCTCGTTCCGACGGACGCACCCGGCTACGAGTGCCTCGGGCCCATGCACGTGTTCGGTGACGACGACGCTCCGCACGGACACATGCACTTGCGGTTCACCGACTGCCGGGTGCCCAAGGACAACATCCTCTTGGGTGAGGGCCGCGGCTTCGAGATCTCGCAGCTGCGGTTAGGACCCGGCCGCATTCACCACTGCATGCGCTCCCTCGGAGCCGCGGAAAGGGCGATCGAGCTCATGGCGAAGCGGGGCCTGAGCCGTGAGGCGTTCGGCAAGTCGATCGCCAAGCTCGGCAAGAATACCGAGCTCATCGCCAAGGCTCGCATCGAGGTCGAGTCGATGCGGCTCATGGTGCTCAAGGCCGCCAAGGCGATGGACATGCTGGGCAACCGTGAGGCCCGTGTCTGGGTGAGTGCGGTCAAGGCCCTGGTGCCGATCCGCGTGTGTCAGATCATCGACGACGCCATCCAGGTGCACGGCGCCACCGGGGTCTCCCAGTGGACGCCACTCGCGCAGATGTACGCGAAGCAGAGAACGCTGCGACTGGCAGACGGCCCCGACGAGGTCCACTGGTTCGTGGTGGGGCGCGCCGAGCTCCAGCGATGGGAGGACGGCGCGTCGGAATACGATCCCAAGACCCAGTACGCGGCAGACCTCGAAAAGGGCGTCGTCTTCAGCGGCCCCTAGGCCGCCTTCCCTCCGGGGCCTACCCCCTACTCGACCGGGAAGCGGAACTCCGTTCCAAGGTCGGGTCGCCACCACTCGCCGGCGAAGACACGGGCGAGCCGCGCCTCGAAGTGCCCGAGGTCAGCCAGGCGAAGCGAGCGCGTGGGTGCCTCGAGCGGCACGAAGAAGTCCTCCCAATGACCGAGGACTACCCAGCGCGGCCGCAGGTTCTCGAGAAACGCCTCGGGGTGCCAATCGACCTGGTCGAAGGTGGCCGGCACCAAAATGGCAACGTCCACGGGACGGTCGGCGACGACCGCCTCGGGAGCGAATCCGAAGGGGGGCGGTGCCACTGCGTCTTGGTAGTAGATCCGAAACGCCACCGAGTCGGGGTGGTCGGCGGACATGAAATCGACGAGGTAGGCGAACGTCTCGCCGGCGACCCACTCCGTCGCCGACGCCGGCTCTTCGGTCGCTGATCGCTCCCGGCTCCCAGGGTAGAGCGTGTAGCCCTCGAAGTGGGGCGCGTGGCTCGAACGGAGCGCCATGATCCTGGTGCGGGGTCCCACGCGCAGCCAGGAGCCCGCTGTCCGCGCGTCCCCGGCCGAGTCGTTCACCACCCGGACGCGGTCCCCTACGCCCGACCAGCTGCCGAGCAGGTTGTGCACGGTGCGGCTGCCGATGATGTCGGCCGAGGGGGCGAAGCGTCGCGCGACGTGGGGCACGTCCATGAGGTGGTCGTAGTGCGCGTGCCCGACCAGGATCGCGGATGAGCGCGCGACGTCGTAGCGCTCGTCGTAGCCGGCCATGTGCCTCGTCACGGCGGCCGTATCGGACCCGATCCCGACCAGGCCGGTCGCGAGAAGGCCCGGGTTCGTGAAGAGCGGCGCTGCGAGCACGAGCTCCTCGCCGTGCTCCATGATCCACCCTCCTGTCCCCAGATAGACGAGTCGTACCGCGTCTGTATCGCCCCCAGCGACGTCCACGGTACCGGACACGCCTGGCCCCTTGGACAGGAGGCACGACGACAACAGCGTCAGCGAGAGCGCCAGAGGCGCCCCGAGCCTCATGGGGTGGCCGCCGTCGCGGCCTCCTTCATACGGGCCACCCGCCGCAGGAACCCTTCCGACAGCGCGTGCGTGACCGGGCCGGTGCGACCATTGCCGATCTTGGAGCCATCGACCTCGACGCAAGGGCGTACCTCGCCGGTCGTGCCTGTGAAGAAGAGCTCGTCGGCGTGTTGCAGCTCCTCGACCTGGATGGCCCGCTGCTCGACCGGAATGCCCAGCTCGTCTGCCACCTCCAGCACGACACCCCGCGTGATGCCCGCGAGAATCAGGTTCGACTCCGGGTGCGTCACCGCCCTGCCGTCGAACACGCCCCAGAAGTTCTGGTGCGTGCCCTCGATGGCGACCCCGTCCCGCACGAGAATGGCGTCGTCCACACCGGCCTCGAGCGCGTCCTGGTAGGCCATGCCGTTCGGCAGCAGCAGGATCGTCTTGATGTCGACGCGCATCCAACGTCGGTCGGGCACGGTGATGGCCCGGAAGCCGCGGTCCCAGGCGTCCTGGGGCGGCCGACTCCATGATGCCGCGTACGCGTAGATCGTGGGCTCCACGGGCTCGGTCGGGAAGTAGTGCGTGCGGGGTGCCGCGCCGCGCGTGATCTGCAGGTAGACGAGCGACCGCTCGGCCGTGTCCAGGCCGTTGCGCGAGACCAGCTCACGCAGCACGCCGTCGATTCCCTCCACGTCGAAGTCGATGCGGAGGGCAGCGAGGCTGCGCTCCAGCCTCGCCATGTGACGGTCCATGCACAGCGGTACGCCCTCGTAGAACGAAGCGACCTCGTAGACCCCGTCGCCGAGCAGAAAGCCGCGGTCCTCGACGGAGACCTTCGCCTCCGACTTCGGGACGAAGGCCCCGTTGAGGTAGACCGTGCTCATGAAAGGCAGAGTCGTGCGCGCAGTGTCCTACGCGTCCGCCTGCTTCTCCTCCAGCTTGTCGAACTCGGACAGGAGCTCGGCTTCGGGGATCGACTCGGCCTCGGCGTCACTGACGTCTTCGACCTCCGCATCGACGACCCCGTCGCCACCGGCCTCGTCCGCCTCGTCGCCGTCGGAGAGCTGTTTGGGCGCCTGCTGTTCGGGAGGTGCGATGAGTCCCATCTCGGCCTTGAGCGCGAGAAGCTGGTCCTCCACCCCCGCGCCACCGGGCCCCGACTCCAAGCGGAGGAATTCCGACTCGAGCGTGTCGCCCGCGATCGCCTCGGTGACCTCCACCTGCGCCAGACTCCGGCGCTCCTCGTCCTCGATCTTGTCGGCCATTCGGTTGAAGGCCTCGAAGGCCGACGTGTCCGAGAGGCCCGACATCGTCTCGTGGATGCGGCGCTGCGCCTGGGCGCGCTTCTGCTTCGCGATGAGCAGATTCCGCTTGCGCTTGGCTTCCTCGATCTTGTCGTTGAGCTGGCGGAGCGAAGCCTTGAGCTTCTCCGTCTCGCCCGCCTGCGACTCCCAGGTCGACTGCAGCACCTGGGCCCGCTCCGTGTGCTCCTTCTGGCGAATCAGGGCCTGCTTCGCGAGGTCGTCCCGGCCCTCCTTCACGGCCAGCATCGCCCGATGCTGCCAATCACGGGCCTGCTTCACTTCCCCGTCGAGCTGAGACTTCAGCTTCCTCTCGTCGGCGATGGCAGCGGCTACTTCGCGCTTCGCTTTCGCGAGCTGGTCCCGCATGTCGATGATGATCTGGTTCAGCATCTTCTCGGGGTTCTCGGCCCGCGAGATCAGATCGTTGATGTTCGACTTGATGAGCGTCGAAAGCTTCGTGAAGATGCCCATTTAGTCCTCCGCCCCGGCCTTCGAGCCCACGGCTTCCATTCCTGCCAGCTTCCGGATCTGACCCATGTGGCCGGACGCGGCCAGCTCTATGGATTCCATGGAAGCCTGCAGCTCGTGGAAGTCGAGCGTCTCCAGCTCGAGCGTATCGCTGATGATCAGCTCACCGTCCTCGAGTCCGTAGGAGCCGTGCACGAGATCGGTCGCGTTCAGTTCGAGCAGGGTTCGATATAGATCGGCGCGTCCGTCCTCGGATTCCGGCAGGTCCATCAGCTTGAGCCTGAGGAGGAGGAGCGCGTCGGCGTAGTGGATGACCATGGGAAGGCCCGCGTTGCGGCCCCTGACGAGGTACATGCCCTCGTCGACCTCCTCATAGTCGAGATCCATTCGGATCAGGAAGCTCTCGAGGTCTTCTCGGGTCACCATGAAGGTCTCCGTATGTTCTGTGGCCGCGAGGCGGCCCGACACTTGCCGTTGTACCGGCCCCTACGGCCGCGACAGATACCCGGTTTCTCGCACGGCGAAAGGTAATCCTTCACCCCACGTGTTGCACCGTTACCACCGCTACGTAGCGAGCACGGACGCCAAGTGCTGGCCGGTGAAGGACGTCTTCGACTTCGCGACGTGTTCCGGCGTCCCTTCGACCACGATACGTCCTCCGGACTCCCCACCTTCAGGGCCCAGGTCGATAATCCAGTCGGCGGTCTTGATGACGTGCAGGTTGTGTTCGATCACGATGACCGTGTTGCCGCGGTCCACGAGTTGGTGCAGCACGTCGAG
>JAHEKM010000070.1 GCA_024638325.1 Gemmatimonadota bacterium
GTCGCTCCACCCCGTGTTGTGATTGAGAATGCAGAGACGCAGCGAGTAGCGTCCCCGGAGGCGGGTAGAAGACATGAACGCGGTGCCCGTCGAAATCACCCGGTCCTGGATCGCCCGATTTATCCGCTCCAGCGCCTCGTCCGAAAGGTCGGTGTCCGCAGGGTTGAAGCGGAAGCAGACCACGCCGAGCGACGCGGGGTTCGCGACTTCGAGCTGCTCTGAGCTCTTGGCGTACTCCTCGGCGCGTTCGGCGAGCTCGATACCGCCGGACACGGCTCGCCGGAACGCGGCCAGCCCGAAGGTCTGGACCGACATCCAGACCTTCAGGGCCCGGAACGAGCGACTGAGCTGCAGGCCGCGGTCGCTGAAGTTGGGGTGATCGCTGCCCCACCTCGTGTCTTGCAGATAGTCGGGCTGCACCCCGAACGCGGCCTCCAGGCGGGCCACGTCCTTCACCATCAAGCACCCCGCCTCGAAGGGTTGGAAGAACCACTTGTGGGCGTCCATCGCGATCGAGTCGGCCCGTTCGAGACCCTCCAGCGCGGCCCTCCCCTTCGCGCACAGCACGCCGAAGCCTCCGTAGGCCGCATCCGCGTGAAGCCAGAGCGACTCGGCCTCACAGAAGTCGGCCATGGCCGGCATGGGGTCGACCGCGCCGGTGTTCGTAGCCCCCGCGTTCGCACACACCGCGACGGGCGTCAGACCCGCCTCGCGGTCGCTTTGCACCGCGCTGGAGAGCGCGTCCATGCGTATTCGGAAGTGCGTGTCCGTCGGGATCATGCGCACGTGCTGCGGACGCACGCCCACGATGGTCGCCGCGCGCACCAAGGCTGTGTGGCTCTGATCGCTCATGTACACCGACGGGCGCTCTGGGCCACCCGCGGCCTCCCGCGCGGCCACGAAAGCGTCGAGGCTGGCGGCCGAGCCGCCACTGGTGAACAGGCCGCCAGCCGACTCCGGGTATCCGATCCAGTCTCGGAACCATTCCGTCACTACGAGCTCGATCATGCTCGGCCCACTGCCCCCGAGCCACGTGCCGACGAAGGTGTTGTGACCGCTCGCGAGATAGTCGGCGATGACCCCGGGCCAGGTCGGCGCACCTGGCACGAAGGCGAAGTAGCGGGGGTGGTCCACGCGGCTCGCCACCGGCAGAATCTCGCTCGCGGCGAAGTCCAGGACCTCCCGCGCGGGTCTCCCGACCTCCGGGGGTGGGGTCCGCAGGCGGGGCTCGAGCTCGTCGCGCGAGGCACCCTGCCACGCCGGTTCGTCGGCCAGCCCCGCCAGTCGAGAGAGCAACAGCTCGGAGGCACGCTCGGCCAGGCTCGCCATCTCGTCGGCGGACAGCTGGAGACCGCCCAGGATCCCGTCTTCCGCGGGCGTCGTCATCGCGATACCCTTCCCTTCATGTCTTCTGAGACAACCACCGCGGGCACCGTGGTCTTTCGCGTCCTCGACGCGATGGATGCCCCGCATTCGGGCCGTATTCTACGCCTCCGACTGCAGTCGGGTGAAGCGCCGTCGATCGCCTCGCTGAAAGGGTCGGAGATGGTGGCGACTGGCCCGGACGGTCGCTCGTGCCGATTCCGGGTCGCCGGCTTCGCGGTGTTCGGCGGAAAGCCCAGCGACGACCGACTCACTCGCACGGGGCGGGTCGACGTCCACGTCGAGGAGCTGGACGAAGGCGGCCCGATCGGGCTGCGCTGGGAGGTCTCTCCGGCCTGACCGGGCCCCCTCCCTCAGCGCTTCGCAGGCGGCTCAGCTAGGTCTCAGCCCGGGTGGCTCGCGGCTGAACGTGTCCAGGAACCACTCACGATAGCGGTCCACCTCGCCCGGGTTCTGGCGAGCCCACTGGGCGCGGGTCGTGGCAAACTCGTCGGGACGCGCGGTGAAGATGAACGCGTCCAGGAACCCCTCCTCCTTGGCGAAAGCCAACTCGTCCAACGGACCGTAGGGGGAGGTACCGAACACGGTGCGCCCGAGAACCCACGCGTCCGCCGTTCGGGCGAGGATCGCCCGCTCGAGGTCGTAGCCAACGGCATCCGGCGCCTCAGGCAGCCAGAGCTCCTGCCTGCCCATGTGCACCATGAGGTGGAGATGCCCGTAGATGTGGTGCACAAGGCGCGTGTCCGGGTAGCGTGTCGAGACGCGTACCCACACGCTGTCGCCCTGAATCCGCATCCCTTCCCACGGATACACCTCGTCCCTCGTGGTCTCGTCGTGGACCCAGAAGGAAGGGTCCTCACGGATGTTGAGGTCTTCGTTGGTGACCCAACGGTTGACCTCCATCATCCGTTCGCGGTCGACCGACAGGCGCGCGCCCGAATAGGTGACCACCGGTCGCGGCGGCGGAATCGACATCGTACCGGAGCCGCAGGCCGTCAGGGCCGCGATCAGCGCGAAAAGGCCAGTATGGACGGCACTTTTCGCGCTCAGACCGTGGATTCGGGCCGCCGGAGCGGCTCGTTCGGGTCGGGAGGGGAGAATCTTCAACCTTGACACTGTGGGTTCCGTGCTCCGAATTGATGTTACATCAACCAAAGATCCTGGGGAATTCCGTCGTGCAAACCACGCTCGTAGACGATACCCGCGAGTTCCGTCCGCCGCAGACGATGACGCCGGCGGAGCTGGGGGACAGCCTCGCTCGACTGGTCTGGGAGAGCTTCTCCGACTTCCTCTCGAAGGAAGACGTGGAGTCGCCGCTCCCGGAGGTCGACGCCCTTTATGACGACGACGCCGCTTCGAATCGCACAGCCGAGGAAGCGCTCATCTTCTTCATGTGGGGACACACCCGCGGCGCCCAACTCGCGTTCATGGGCCGCTGCTCGGACGAGCTCATCCGCCAGGGGCTCAACGCGATGCACCAGGCGGTCTTCGAGGACATGGTGCAGAACGGGACGCCCTCGTCTCAGCTGCCGCAGTTCGAGCAGCGGGTGAGCATGCGTTACGCGGAGTACCACCAGGCCGCGTCCGAATCGGACGACAGGCTCGGCCAGGCGGTGGCTCGCCGCTTGGCAGGCGATGCCAAGCACCCTGCGCTCGTCGAGGCCATCCGCGAGCGCGCGGTGGCCGTGGCCAATCCGCTTCGTGACTTCCTCGAGGACGTGAAGTTGGTCGAGGCCTGAGCCCGGGCTCGCACGAGGTCGAAAGCACCGGCTCCGCGCTGCGGGGTCGGTGCTTCTTCGTTCAGAGCCCCAGCGACGCCCTCACGAGCGGACTCATCCGCTCGGGGGTCCACGGCGGGTCGAACGTGAGCTGGACGTCCGCGCTCTGGACGCCGTCCACGCCCTGAATCGCCTGCCTCACGTCCTCCACGATCTGACCCGCGACCGGACACATGGGTGACGTGAGCGAAATCGTCGCCTTCACATCGTCCTCGTCGATTTCGATGTCGTAGACGAGACCCAGGACCACGAGGTCCAGGCCCAATTCCGGGTCTTTGACGCCTTTCAGGGCGTCTCGTATCTGCTTCTCGGTGATGGCCATGACGTTCTCCTATCCCCGCAGACGCCGCATCGTGCCGCCCGACGGCAAACGACTCACAGAACGGCCTTCTCGCACGTGATGACCACGCCGGAGAGGTCTGTCGCCGCCGACGCGACGCCCGGTGACTGGAGCTGGGCGAAACGGCCGAAGAGCTTCGAGAGAGCGTCCCGTGAGCTGGACGTGTAGCCGCCCGTCACCACTGACGTCACCAGCTGCACGAGGCTCGGCGGGTTGTCCGACATGCTGATGAGCTTGTCCTTCGCACCCAGGTCGATGACCGTCGACTCGTACACATGGTCCGGTAGCTCCCCGGCGGCGGGGCTGCCACGGTTGAGGTCCCGACTGGCCCCGCCGGAGCGGACCACCATGCCCGCCACATCGCCGGCCCCTACCCACTCGGCGCCGCCCTCGGCGAGCGCGAGCATCCCGCACGACACCGGTCCCGAGAGCCCCTCGACCCACCCCGCCCGCAGTCCCCGGCTGGCACGAGTGAGCAGGGCACCGAGGGACTCGATCGGCTCGGCCGCGCGCGATCGGAGGAGCGTCCGCAGGGTCGCAAGTCGTTGTGCAGAAAAGATATCGGAGCGCGCGGACCGCATGACCAGGAAGACCGGGCGGCCGTCGGGAAGCAGGAACCAATCCCAACCGCAGGACCCGACGCCATGCCTCGGCGCCAAGGTGGACGCCGCAAGGTCGTATCCGCTGATGCGCGGCGTGACGCGCGGCAGGAGACGCGTGCGTAGCAGGCGGTTGAAGTCCGCGAGCGCCTCGTGGGGCGTGTCCGAGCGAGCCTGCTGTGCCTGGCGCGCCGCGAGCCTGACCGATGTCGCCCAGAGCGCCTTGGAGAGATTGCGGAGCAGCCGCACCGCCAACGTCTCGCCTCCGAGGATGCGCCCGAACGCCTCTCTCGAGACCGCCAACATGTAGGTGTCCGAAACCGCGAACGCCGACGCGGAGCGAGGCGTCTGATTGAGGAGCGCCATTTCTCCGAACGCCTGCCCGGCGCGCAGGAGCGCGAGCCGTTTCGCGCCGTCCCCCGCGGCCTTCCGCAATTCCACCTCACCGCGCACGATGATGTAGAAGTGGTCGCCTCGGTCGCCCTCTTCGAAGATGTACTCGTCGGCCTCCACGAGCACCGGGTCCGAGATCTCCAGGATCTCGTCGAGGTCGTCCCCGTCGAGACCCTCGAACAGCGCGACCTCCTTGAGGCGCTCCCTCACCTGATCCTGGGTGAGGGAGGCGGTCTCGCCGCCTTCAACCTCGCTGGCGCGCTGTTGCTCCATGTTCGCGGAGGACCTTTCGGGGTGCTGCGGACGGGTAGACGGAAGGGCCGGGATGTGAAAAAAAGCTAGCCGCTGTTCTGTCCGGCCGCGAGGAATCTCTGCCTTGGGTCGACGAGTCGGGATGTCATGGTGGCATGGAACAGTGGACCTCGGCCGTGCGTCTGCCCGTAAAACGCTCGCAAGCCCGACACTTCCCCATGTACATTGGGTGAACCGTCCAGCGAGACGCTCAGTCCCCTTCCAGGAGCCCGTTCGTGGATCCGGTCACGCGAACCGAACCGTCGACGGCCAAGACCGTCAGCCCCGGCACGGGTGTCGGCCTGCGTTGCTGGGGGACTCGAGGCTCCATCCCGACGCCAGGTCCCGAGACCGTGCGCTACGGGGGGAACACCACGTGCTTCGAGCTGCGCCATGGCGGCAGTCGACTGATCTACGACGCCGGATCGGGCATTCGCCCTCTGGGCCTCGACATCGTCGAGAAGGGTCCGGACACGATCCACATCTTCCTGACCCACTTTCACTGGGATCACATACAGGGCTTTCCGTTCTTCGCGCCCCTGTACGATCCCGAGGACTCCATCAAGGTCATCGGGCCCAAACAGAAGGACATCGACGTTCAGAACCTGTTCGCGGGGCAGATGGGACCGATCTATTTCCCCGTCCCTTTCAGCGTCGTAGCCGCAGAGATGGAGTTCGAGCACCTCAATGAGGGAGAGTACGAGCTCGAGGACGTTCGTATGCAGGTGATGCGCGTGAAGCACCCGTCGTTCGTGTTGGCGTACCGAATCGAGGTCGGCGGACACACGATCTGCCTGGTGCCCGACAACGAGATGGAAGGCGACATGTACGATGTGGGACCGGATTGGAAGAAGCGGATCGTGGACTTCGTCGGGGACGCGGACGTCCTGATCCACGACTCCATGTATACCGACGAGGAGTACGAGCGCCGCGCCGGCTGGGGACATTCGACCTTCTCGCAGTCCCTCCGCCTGGCCGAGGAGGGAGGTGTCGGACGGCTGCTCTTCTTCCATCACGACCCGATTCGCACGGACGACGAGTTGGACACCATCGTCGCGCGCGTGCGCGATGGCGCGCTCGCCCGCGGATGCAGCGTCGAGATCGAGGCAGCTACTGAAGGCATGGACGTGCAGTTGGAGGCCGACGTATGAGGCGCCTGGCTTCCATCGTGGTTCTGGTCGCAGCCATGCCACTGTTGGCCTTCGGGCCGGACGAGCAGGTCGTGCCGACCCACTGGGCACTCTTGGTCGGCGTCTCCGATTACATCCACTTCGACGACGTGGAGGGCGGCGACCTTCCGGGTGCGGAGCACGACGCTCGCAGTATCCGCGATCTGCTCGTGCTGAAGTGGGGCGTTCCGGAGGAGAACATCCGCCTGTTGCTCAGCCGGGAGGCGACCCGCGCCGCCATCGAAGAGGGGATCACAGGCTGGCTCGCCAGCAACGTCGGGCCGAACGACCACGTCACCGTCTTCTTTGCCGGCCATGGCTCTCAGATGTGGGACGAGAGCGGCGACGAGGACGACGGGCTCGACGAGACGATCGCCCCGGCGGACGTCATGCCGACGAGCACCGAGAACGACATCAGCGACGACACGTTCAACGAGTGGCTCGGCACGATCCGCTCGAACAACGTCCTGGTCGTCCTCGACAACTGCAATTCGGGCACGGGTACACGCGACGTCACCCCGTTCAGCCGCGGGCGGCTATTGGCTCGCGACATCGACGCTCTGGAGCGCCCAGCCACGGCCTCTCGACGCGCCCTGCCCGGCCAGGAAGACGCGACCGGGTTCGACGCTGCGCAGACCCGGGTCCTCGAATTCGCCGCGGCGCAGCCCCACCAGGTGGCGGTCGACGCGTTCTTCCCAGCCACCGGCGGGGCCGAGGCCTTCAACGGCGGCGCGTTCACGACGTTCTTGGTTCGCGAGCTCTGGAAGGCCCCGGCCAGCGCGACGTACGAGGAGGCGTTCCAGGCGGCCTACGAGGCGCTGAAGCGCAACCGTTTCCAGCAGGACCCCTACATCTCCGACGACGTGCCACTCAAGAGCCAGCCGCTCTTCTACGTGGAGGGCGGAGCCACGGCGGGCGACATGGCGCTGCCCATCACCGCCGTCTCAGGACGCCGCGCAGAGCTGGCGGCCGGATTGGCGCTCGGCGTAACGGCGGGTTCGGTGCTGGAGACGGACGACGGCGCGCGCCTCTTGGTCGAAAGCGTGGGCCAGCGTCTGACCGTCGCCAATGTCACCTCCGGGTCGGTCGACGCGGGGGAAGAGGCGCGACTGGTGGCCTACCGCTATGCGGCGAGTCCGCTCCTCGTGAACGTTGCGGCCGTCGACACCCGCATCATCGAGTCCCTCAGGTCGGGGCTCGGCAGCGGCGGCGACGTCGTACTCGTCGAGAACGAGGACGCGTTCTCGCACCTCATCGTGCGCCGTGGCGGCGACGAGCTGCGCGTGATCGGGTCGGACGGCTTCGCCAGGCACGAGGGCATCGGCCTCGACGCGGATGGCCTCGCGGGACTCACCGACGCGTTGCTCAAGGAGGCGGCCTCCAAGCGCCTCGGCGACATGGACAACCCAGCGCAGGCCTTCTCGGTGCGCCTCGAGCTGCTCGGCGGCCGCACGTCGTTCGGCATCGGTGAGGAGATCGGTTTCGCGGTGGAGTCAGAGCGGGACGGCTACCTGACGCTGGTCGACCTCGGGACCGATGGGACGGTCGCGATGTTGCTGCCCAACGCCGAGGCGACCTCGGTGAGAATCACGGCGGGCGAGCGGCTCGAGTTCCCCGACCCGGCGAGCGGCCTGGTCTTCCGGGCACTGGAGCCGACGGGCACCGGGCTCGTACGCGCCTTCGTGACGGAGCGCCCCCTCGACATCTCGATTCCGGCCGGCGACGACTACGTCATGGGCGGAGCCGAGTTCGCCGCACGGGTCACGGCGGCGCTCATGGACGCCGCGGGACGCGACGGGACCGCCGTACTTCTGGACACCTGGGGAACGGCCTCGATCGTCTACGATCTCTACGACTGATGGGTCGACCGCACGCGCGGTGACGGTCCACGTGCCATGAAGCGAAACCGACGTCTCCTCGCGCTCGGGCTCATCGTCACCGCGGCGGTCGCGCTGGCCACGGTGCTCGACGCTCTAGGCAGCGCGACCGGGGTGCGCCAGTTCGAGGACTTCACGCTCGACCTCAGGCAGCAGACGACGCCCGAGTCGTTCCAGTCCGGTGTCGGCGACAGGGAGAGCGACGTGGTTCTCGTTCTCTTCGATTCGGTGACCGTGATGGACCCGGTCACGGGGTGGCCGTGGATCTCCCCGTTCCCCCGTGCCCACCTCGCCGAAGTCATCGAGGCCCTGTCCATGGCGGGGGCGCGCACCATCGGGGTCGACGTCTTCCTCGACCGCGTGTTCCCCAACCTCAATGAGATCGACAACGGCGACGAGCTGCTCCGCGACGCCATCGAGCGGGCGGGGAACGTCATTCTGGTGACCCCGGTCGAGCAAGCCGAGGAGGGCTCGGTCGTGAGCCCCCCGCACCCCTACTTCGGCGAAGTGGCCGCGGACGTGGGTTCGGCCGAGCTGCCTTCTGCCTTCGAGACGTTTCGCGACGGGACGCTCGCGGTGCGCTCCGGCGCGAGCCTCGAACCGTCTTTCGCGCTGGCGATGTACGCGCATTCTCGGGGTATGGACGTGGACTCGCTCCTGGCGGAGTCGCTCGAGCGGGGTCGCATCGCCCTTCCCGGGATGCCCTCCGCGGTCGGCGACATCCCCGCGGACTGGTCCGAGGGCGGGCGGAGCGCCGTGGGCTCCATCATCCCGTTTCGCATTCGCTACGTGGGCCCACCCTCCAGCGTAGACGCCGACGGTCCCCCGGGCACGTTCCAGGCGTCGGCCTCTGGGACGGTCCCCGACATCGCGATGTTCCTGCCGGACCTGTTCCGGGACAAGATCGTCCTGGTCGGCACGGGCTTTCACAACGAGGACCGCTTCCGCACCCCCTTCTACTCGTACAGCCACCTCCCGTCCGGTGACGCGGAGGCGGGCGGGCCGCCCGAGCCGTACGGATGGATGTACGGGGTGGAGGTGCACGCGAACGCACTGCAGAACATGCTCGACGGCGAGTACGTGCGGCCGCTCGGCCCGGGCGGCCGGCTCCTACTCCTCCTCCTCGTGGCCACCGTAGTCGGGGGCGTCGTGTTCTGGCAGGGGACGGCGTGGGGGGGCGTCGCCGCCGTACTCACCCTAGTCGCGACCGGCCTCTACGCCTGGTGGGAGTGGGCTGGCGTAGTCTACGTACCCGGCGCGGAGCTTGTGTCGCTCGGTGCGCGGTTCACGTGGGTCCCCGTCGCCTCACCGTTCCTCTCGGGGATCCTCGCGTACGTCGGATCCGTGGCGTACGTGGCGATCGTGGAGGGCCGGGAGAAACGCTTCATCAAGGGCGCGTTCAGCAAGCACGTGTCGCCCGCGCTCGCCGAGCAGCTGGCCGAGAACCCCGCGCTCCTGGAGCTCGGCGGCGTGAAGCGCCCCATCACACTGCTCTTCTCGGACCTCCGGGGTTTCACGACGCTGGCCGAGAACCTCGATCCCGAGGACCTCATCACGCTCCTCAACGACTACCTGGACGACATGACCGAAATCGTCGTGTCCGAGGAGGGCTACCTCGACAAGTACATCGGCGACGCGATCATGGCGTTCTGGAACGCGCCGCGCGACACGCCCGACCACGCGAACCGGGGCATGCGGGCGGCCGTGATCATGCAGCGTCACATGAACGACCTGAATCGTCGCTGGGCAGAGACCAACCCTCACCATGAGCCGCTCGAGGTGCGCATTGGCGTACACACAGGAGAGGTCGTCGTCGGAAACGTCGGCAGCGAGCGGCATCTGGAGTACTCCGCCATCGGCGACTCGGTGAACCTGGCGGCTCGGCTGGAGCCGGCGAACAAGACGTACGGCACGCTGAACATGGTGTCGCAGCTCACTCTCCAGGCCGGCGACGCGTCGGCTTTCCGTGTGCGCGAGCTCGACTACATCGCCGTGAAGGGCAAGGAAGAGCCGGTCTTGGTGTATGAACTCCTCGAGCTCGCCGGGGTCGCGTTGGCCCCCGCCAAGGAGGCGGCTCTAGCGGAATACGAGCGGGGTATGGCAGCGTACAAGCACCACGGGTGGGCGGAGGCGAAGCGCCACTTCGAGGCGGCCCACGCCTCGTGTCCCGACGACGGGCCGAGCGTCTTGTATGTGCATCGGTGCGATGCCAACATCGCCTCTCCACCGCCGCCCGATTGGGATTTCGTGGTGCACAGAAAGGAAAAGTAAGACATTGGAGAATGGGGTCGTGCACCCGCCCGGCCCGCATCGTGTGGGAGGTTTCATGAGAAGGCTCATCGGAATCGGCGTGGCGACTTTGGCGCTCGCGACACCCCTGCAGGGGCAGGTCGATCCGGCGGCCCTGGTCATCCGGGTCGACGGGGACGTCGACGTCACACACGGGGACGAGCCGCCCACGCCCGCTTCGGTCGGCGAGCAGATGTTCGTCGGCGACGGCGTCATTCCGGACGACGGCTCCAGGGCCGTGCTCATCACGCGGGGCGGGGCACAGCAGATCGTCACCGAGCAGACGACGATCGCCGAGCCGCGTGGAGGCGGCAGCACAGATATCTTCGATCGTGCACTGGCGACGCTCGCCCAGGCTGCCAATACCAACACCTCGACCGGCGGCCGTCAGGGAATGATCCGGCCCATTCCCGGGCAGACCGCCCTGGTCGCCCCTCGGAACGACCTCACGGTCTCGAGCGCACGCCCGACGTTCCAGTGGACCGCCACGCCTGGGCAGTCGTATGACCTCATGCTGCGCAGCCTGGAGGGCGGGCGCCCCATGGTCTTCGAGGCCGGGAACGACACCACGTGGACGTTGCCGGACTCGCTGCCCGACCTCGAGTTCGGCTCGGGATACCAGTGGACCGTGTTCGTGGGGGGACGTCGCGGTGGGCGCGCCATGCAGCCACAGAACTTCCGCGTGATCGGTCTCGAGGAAACGTTCGAGATGGAGGAGTACCTCGAGCAGATCGCCGTCTTCGGGCTCGACCCCATGACCGACGGGCTGTTCCTGACCGTGGTGGCTTACCGAGACATGGGCTTGTTCTACGAGGCTCGCGAAGCGCTGGAGGCGGTGGAGCGCGAGGCTTCGCTGAGCTGGGAGCTCTACCGGCTCAAGGGTGAGATCCTCGCCGAGCTGGGACACGAAGCCGAAGCCAGGGCCGCGTTCGACCGGGCCGACGAGTTGATGCCATGACGCAGGACGCCGGCCTGACATCCGTCGACTCGATCCTCGCCGACGCCCAGCAAGAGCTGCGGCGCGCGCGCTCGGCCCTCCAAGAGCTCAGCAAGGTCGGCATGGCGCTCATGAGCGAGCGCGATCCCGCCCAGCTGTTCGACCTCATCCTCACGCAGGCGCGGGCCCTCACGGGCTCCGACGGAGGGAGTCTCTACCTGGTGGAGGACGAGGACGGCGAGCGGTTCCTGCGCTTCCTCCACAGCCAAATCGACACGTTGCCGGACCTGGCATCGCCGAACTTCAAGCTCCCCCTCGACCAGGGCTCGATTGCGGGCTATGCGGCAACGACGGGCGAGCCACTGATCCTGGAGGACGTCTACGAGATCCCTGCCGAGATGCCGTTCTCGCACAACAAGGCAGCCTTCGACGAGAAGTTCGGCTACCGCGCCAAGTCGATGCTCGTGGTGCCCATGATCGACCACAAGGACCGGGTCGTGGGGGTGCTGCAGCTCATCAACCGCAAGAGCGACCCGAACGCCGCGATCCATACCGACGAGGATTCCGACCGCTGGGTGCTTCCGTATACTGAGCGTGAGGTCGCGATCGTATCGTCGCTCGCCGGGCAGGCCGCCGTCTCCATCGAGAACGGCATGCTCTATCAGGACATCGAGAACCTGTTCGCCGGGTTCATCAAGGCGGCCGTCACCGCCATCGACCGACGAGACCCGACGACCTCGGGGCACTCCGTGCGCGTGACCGAGCTCACGTGCGACGTGGCCGAGCTGATCTCGCGACAGACCGAAGGGCCGTTCGCCGACCGGACCTTCAGCGAGGAGGAGATGAAACAGCTCCGCTATGCTGGCCTGCTCCACGATTTCGGCAAGGTCGGCGTCAGCGAGGAGACGCTGGTCAAGAAGAAGAAGCTCTCGCCTGTGATGGGCGCCAAGGTGGAGGGACGCTTCCAGCTCATTCGCAAGACGTTGGAGGCCGACGCCGCTTGTGCCCGCGCCGATGCGATCCAGGAGAAAGGCAAAGAGGGCGCGGCCGCGGACGTGGCCGCGATCGAGGCCAAGCTCGCCGAAGACCTGGCCACCGTGGAGCGTTACTGGCAAGCCGTGCTGGACGCCAACGTGCCCCGCGTGCTGGATGAGGAGGCCGCGGACGTTTTGGACGAGATCGCCCAGCAGACCTTCATCGATCCCGAGGGCAAGGAGCAGGCATACATCACACCGCACGAGCTCCACTTCCTGAAGATCAAGCGCGGCAACCTGGACGAGAACGAGCGCCGGCAGATCCAATCGCACGTGGTGCACTCGTACGACTTCCTGCTCAACATCCCCTGGACCGAGGAGCTTTCACGCGTCGCCGAGATCGTACGCGGCCACCACGAGAAGCTCGACGGATCCGGCTACCCCGACGGGGTCACCGGCGAGCAGCTCTCGCTCGAGACACGCATCATGACGGTGTGCGACATCTTCGACGCGCTCACCGCCTCGGACCGCCCCTACAAGAAGGCCATGCCGGTCGAGAAGGCCCTGCAGGTGCTCCAGTGGGAGGCGAACGACGGTATGCTCGACAAGGAGATCGTCGAGCTCTTCGTCCAGAGCGGCGTCTACAAGAAGGTTCTGGAGCGCGACTGGCGCGAGTTCTAGCGCCCGGCTCTAGCCTTCGGCAGCTGCGGGCTCACCCTGATGGGCCGCTTCGCGCTCCTCGGTTTCGTCGTCGGCTTCTCCCCGTCGCGCGAAGGCGGCGAAGACGCCCTTGAGGATCCAGGCCGTGCCCACGACGATGAGCGCCAGCATGACCCACCGCAGCAGTACAACGAAGAAAGCCAGGTTCATCACCGGAGCCCGGAAGTTGTACTGCAGTAGGCCGGAGCCCCGCTCCAGCATCCAGTGCCATCCGGTGTGCGCGAGGAACGCCGAGAGCACGATGGTCCCGGCCACTTCGGGCAACCAGCGCCGGAACAGGAAGTCGAGCACCGGAACGGTGATCGCGAGCACGAAGAGCTGACCCAGCTCCACCCCGACGTTGAAGGAGAGCAGCGACGTCAGGAGGTGGGCCCCGGCGAACTGGAGCGACTCCGATAGTGCGAACGAGAAGCCGAAGCCGTGTACGAGTCCGAACCCGAACGCGATGAGCCATCGCCGCTGCAACTTGGCACCGATGATGTTCTCGAACGCCATGTATACGATCGAGAGCGCAATGAGCGTCTCGATGAGCGGTGGGAACCATAGCGCGTTGGGCGCCAGGCCGAGCGCCGACGCGATGAGGGTGATCGAGTGCGCGATGGTGAACGACGTCACGATCGGCACGAGTGCCCGGAAATTCCTGAACGGTACGACCAGGCAGAACAGGAAGAGCAGGTGGTCGATGCCGTCGAGGATGTGCTCGAAGCCCAGCACGATGAAGCGCCACGCCGCCTGGTGCCACCTGGGATCGAGCCGCACGGGTCCGGGAGTGCCCGTGTACTGGAAGGCTCGCTCCGCGCCGCCCGCCGGCAGGAACCGCAGAACGGTCAGCGTCTGTATCCCGAGGTGGGCCCAGCCCGCGTTGATGGTGAAGTCGGACTCGGCGGAGGTGATCTCCCACTCTAGCAGCACGTCGAGCATCGCCTGCTGAAGGGGGAGCTCGACATCGTTGGGTAGAGCATCCGAGAGAACCGTGGACAACGCGGTCTCGTAGCTGCGGAATGCACCGTCTCCGGGAATCGCGATCCGGACGGCCGCCACCTCCGGAAAGCCCAGATTCACAGTCCCCTCGGCGACCTCCACGTACTGCGCCAGCCATAACAAGGCGGCCTGACTGCTGAGCTCGGTCGACTCCGGGATTACGACATAGCCGGGGTCGCGCGTCGGGTAGTTGTAGTCGCGCATGGCCGCGAGGGGCACGCGCACGAGCGCGCGCAGGGTGTTTCCCTCGGGGCGGACGAAGGCCTGGACGGTAACGTCCGCTGGAATCTCGTGCGCCTCGCCCGACCACGTCGGGAGCAGCAGAACGAGAGCAACGACGAGCGCGGAGGTTCGCCGGACACGCATCGGATCGGTCATGGGCGGTAAGCTATCGCGATGCCGCGGGAGGGGTCCACCTCGAAGGCCTCCGATGCCGAGTTGTGTCTAGGTGATTGCAGGAAACGTCCTCGCGCTGTAGGCTACCCGTCCGGGCTGATACGGGCCCGCCTTTTTACGACCAGGGAGATGTGCGATGCAGAAACGCAACGTGACTATCGGGCTGGCTTTGGTGGGCATCATTACGATCGTTGCCTGCGCGGCTGAGACGCTCGATGGCATGGCCTCGCAGGAGGGATCCGTCCCGCTGTTCGAGGTCGATCCGTTTTGGCCGAAGCCTTTGCCGAACCATTGGCTGATCGGTCCCACGATCGGTGTGGCCGTCGACAACAACGACGGGATCTGGATCGTGCAGCGGAACACGCCCGAGCAGTTCGCGGCGCGAACCGAGATCGGTCTAGCTCAGGACCCGCCGGTAGCCGACTGCTGCCAGCCAGGACCGCCCATCATGCACTTCGATCAGGACGGCAACCTGCTCCACGCGTGGGGCGGCCCCGGAACTGAGACGGGTGACTACGTGTGGCCCGGCTCGAACCACGGCATCACCGTGGACAACATGGGCAACGTGTGGATCGGCGGTAACGGACCGCAGGACCGTCACATCCTCAAGTTCACGAGCGATGGGCAGTTCCTCGGACAGTTCGGCGAGCCCGGAGCCGACCTCGACAACGACGGTATGAACTTCGGCCAGGTGGCCAAGGTCAGCTTCGACGAAGAGAACAACGAGATCTTCGTGGCGGACGGCTATGGCAATCAGCGCGTCGCAGTCCTCGACGCCAACAGCGGTGCCATCAAGCGGACCTGGACGGCGTACGGCAACGCCACAGAGGACGGCCGCTACCAGCATCAGCCGTACAGGCCTGGCGAGACGCCGCCCCCGGTGTTCCGGACGCCGGTCCACTGTGCGGATCGCGCTAACGACGGGCTCGTGTATGTCTGCGACCGTCCGTCCAACCGCGTCTCGGTCTTCCAGACCGACGGCACCTTCGTCGAAGAGACGATCGTCGCGCCGCAGACGCTGTCGCAGGGCTCCACGTGGGACGTGGCCTTCTCGCCCGATCCCGCCCAGGAGTTCATGTACCTGGCCGACGGCCAGAACATGAAGGTCTACGTGATGGACCGTGAGTCGCTCGACGTGCTGTACAGCTTCGGCGACGGCGGACGGCAGCCCGGCCTGTTCTTCGCGGTGCACTCCATCGCTACGGACAGCAACGGCAACATCTACACGACGGAGACGTACGAGGGATCGCGCCTCCAGAAGTTCCGTTACATGGGCATGGGTCCGAACCCCGGTGGGGACACCGGTCCGGCCTGGCCGAGCGACCGCAAGAGCGGTGGGTACGGCTGGAGCTTCTAGCCTGACGGGACTGCCGGCCTAGCCGGCGGCAAGAACGAAGAGCGGCCCCACCCTTTCGAGGGTGGGGCCGCTTTCGTGTTGCGGGGGTTGTGCTCGTACCGCATCAGGTCCATTTCGTGCGAGACCTGGTGTCGAATCGACGCCCGAACCGGTGAGGAATGTGCCTTGGATCGGCCACGTGTCGGTGTAGGAATCGTGATCCGACGGAAGAGTGATATCCTGCTCGTCCGTCGTAAGAACGTTCATGGGGGCGGCCATTGGTCCACACCCGGTGGGCATCTCGACCCCGGTGAGGCCCTCGAGCAGTGTGCCATTCGCGAAGCCCGTGAAGAAACGGGCGTCGAGGTGGGGTCCGTACGGTTTCTTGCCATTACCAA
>JAHEKM010000071.1 GCA_024638325.1 Gemmatimonadota bacterium
CGGCTCCCACCTCATGCGGGTCCTCGCATACTCGGCGCTGATGGGACGACCGTCGCTGTCCACCATGTCGAACATCATTCCGTTGGAGAGGTTCGAGTTGTGGGGAATGGCGACGAAGTCGATCCCGAGCCGATCACTGGTTGCCTCCAGCCAGTTCCAGAGGTCTTCCGGTCGGACACCATTCCTGGCGGGCGTTGCCGGAAGAAACCTCTTCGCCGTCTCGGCGTCGGCCGGCGTGAACACCACGCGATGCAGATGCCGGCCGTCCGGCGTGAATGTCCACTCCCACCCGATGAGCGCGGTGAACGTGCCTGGATCGTTGTTTCGCTCGGCCGCGTCCACGTAAAGCGACCACGCGGCCGTTTGGAACTCGGGTGTGTCCCTGTCCCCTTCGACAGGAGCGCCGCGTCCGACTGGAGAGTGGTCCGCCACCACGAGGAAGTCGAGCGGCCGATCGAGACGCACCCGGTTGCCGAGACCCGGGTGGACCACGGGAAGCCCCCTCGCAAAGCGATAGGCCGTCTCCGGATCCGCGTTGACGTTCCCCGCGCCGTAAGCATCGGACGAATAGGACGTATGAACGTGCGTGTCGCCCCAGTACAGGTTTCTCTCCTGCCCCGAGACGGGTCGGGCTGAAGCACACACGGCAAGTGGGAGCGACGCGAGTAAGCACTCTTTCCAGGTCATCCTCATGTTGGCACCATTCCCCTAGATGTCTGCTTTACGAAGGGGATGATCGTGACGTCGTGGACCATCTCCGTGAGGAAGAGCGAAGGGGGCCACGACTACCTTCGACGTTCCTCGGCAAGGCGCTCCTGGTAACGCGCACCGCTGAGGATGCCCTCCAGGGAGTAGTTGCCCTCATGGCAGGCGTACTCGAAGAGGAGATCGTCGAAGCGCCGCATGGGGATCTGTCCCCCCCACTTCTCGGAGTACGTTCCGAGGTCGTCGACCTCGAACTCGTAGAGGAGCGTGCGCTCGTCCACCCTCGTGAAGCGCTCCTCGAACCGGGCGTCCTCGGAGAGCAGGACCGATAACCTGAACGTCGGGTCGAACGTATGACCGAGCATCTGCCTCGGATGGACGTTCGTCGTCTCGACGACGAGGGTGTTCCCTTCCCAGCGAGCCCAGGAGACGCCGAACCATGGCGTGATGTTGTCGGGGACGTCTTCAGCGCTCTCTGCGAGCGGGATCACCCGGAAGTCGTGGACCATCTCAGTATGGATCAGGACATGATCCTGATTCTGGACGATGGTGTAGTTGCTGTTGTAGCCACCAGTCGGAAGCATCGGAGGGCCCAGCGGCGAGCCGTACGAGACGAGGCACCGGTCCGACTGCGTGCGGACCTCGGGGTGGTCGGCCTCGCCGAAGCTCAGTCGTACGTCGTGATAGCTTTGGAGGCGCAGCTCACCGGCCGGCGACAGCGGCGGAATGCGGCCGTCTGCGGGAAATGTGATCAGCGAGCTTCGCGCCTCGCCGTTCACACGCGCGACGCCCTGGCCGAAATCGTAGTAGATGTTGTTGTAGCCCCCGACGTTTCCGCCAGCCGACGGAGGTGGACGATCGGGGTCGGACGGGGCACTGCCCGCTTCGATTCTGGCCTCCGCTCCACGAAGGATGCTTTCGACCTGGGCCTCGGTCAGAGTCGGCCCTTGGCCGCGTGGGCGTTCGGTAGGCGTCCTCGACTGGTTGGTCCAGTTCCCCTGTAGGTCGGGGTGCCCCCACTCGGTCCTCGGCAGAGTCCAAGCTTCGGCCGACTCGGACTGCTGTCCCTGAGCGGCGACCGGAGTGTAACCGACACCTGCGAAAAGGAATCCACAGGCGGTGGCCGCAACTGCTCTCGTAATCAACGTATCTTGCCTCCTTTGACCGGGGAGTGAACGAGGCCGCTCGTCCCTCCCGGTGTGTGCTCAGTCCTCCACGCGCTCCCACCACAGTGTCCCGAAGTACGACCTCCAGCACTGGTGCCGCGCTACCGGCCTCATGGATTCACAACGTACCTCGAAAACTTCCCCGCGTCGTAAGGCCGCGGTCCGTAGATCAAATCGCGATACCGCTCGTCGCCGTCGAGATACAGCTTGAGCCACGCGATTCCGTACCGGCCGACGGTGGCCAGGTCGGACCCCTGGTCCGTGTCTGCGATGAAGTGGTCGCCTCCGTCCACCTCCAGGTACACCTTCGTGGTCGACGCCGGGATCAGGTTGTAGTGCCGCCACGCGTGCGCTCCGACCTCGGCGATGCTGTCGTCGGAGCCCGCGATCACCAGCGTCGGAACCCGTACGCCCGACAGGTCCGCTTCCGGCTCCCATGGCGTGAACGGTATCGCGGCCCGTAGCTCGTCGCTGTGCTCGCTCGCCGCGATGAGCACTCCTCCGCCCCCCATCGAGTGTCCCATCACCGCCATCTTGGCGACGTCCACCCTGCCACGCAGAGGGCTCCCAGCACGACCGTTCTCGGCCCTGAGAACGCGGACGGCGGCCATGAGGGCCTCCGCCCTGGCGTCGGGCCGGTCGCGCGGATCGTTCGTGTCCAGAACCAGCACCGCGAATCCGTGCGAGGCCAGCCGCGGGCCCCACCACGCGATGTGGCTCTGGCGCTCGGTGAAGCCCGGCGCAATCGCCACGCCGCCCACCGAGCTGGGTGCGTCGACAGGATAGTAGATCGTCGCCGCCCCGAACTCGGGAACCTCGGGGAAATCGGAGTAGCTCGCGACCGCGTACGCCCCGTCGCGGTTCAGAGCGTCGACGCCGACGTCGTTCGTGGTGCCCGCCGTCGCGCACGCGGTGACCAGGACTGTCAGCGTCGCTGCGACGAAGCCGGTGCGGGCCCGGTGCATCATGTCCATGTCAGTCGTTCCTGTCGGAGCCGCTGTCGTTAGTGCCGCGCTCGCGGCTTTCCTGGTACCGGGCACCCCGGAGGATCCCCTCCAAGGCGTAGTTCCCTTCGTGACAGGCGTACTCGAAAAGCAGGTCGTCGAAACGATTCATGGGAACCTGCCCGCCCCAGCGCTCGGTGTAGGTGGAGGGGTCGTCGAATTCGAACTCGTAGAGGATGGTGCGGGCGTCGGTACGCGTGAATCGCTCGATGATGCGAGCCTCGGCAGAATGCAGCCGAAGGCTGAACTCCTCGTTGAACACCTGGCGGGGGTGGAAGCCGGTCGTCTCGACGACGAGCGTGCTCCCTTCCCAGCGCCCCCATGAGTTCCCGAACCAACGAGGCGGTGGCGTTTCGCCGGGCTCGGGCCGCCACAGTGAGATGACACGAGCGTCGTGAACCATCTCCGCCAGGATCACCACGTGGTCGGGCGACTGCACGATCGTGTAGTTGTTGTTGTAGAAGTTGTTGGGAAGGATGGGCGGACCCGCGTTCGACCCGAACGACGTCAGGCACCGGTCGCTGAAGGTCCTGAGCTCGGGGTGGTCCGCGTCACCGAACTGATCGCGGAAGTCGCGGTAGGCCTGTAGACGCCGCTGACCACCCTCGGTCATCGCAGGGATGCGGCCATCGGCCGGGACCGTAATGAGCGACGTTCTCGCCTCGCCGTTGACCCGTGCGATCTGATCACCACGGTCGAAGTAGACCTGGTTATAGGCGCCCACGTTCCCGGCCGTGGGCGGGGGTCTGTCGGGATCACTCGCGTCGAACCCGGCCGCGATCCTCTCCAGCTCCCGTCGCTCGATACTGTCCACCTGGGCGGCGGTGTAGGTGGGCCCCAACCCCGCACGCCTCTCGAGCGGGGTCATCGTCGCGTTCGTCCAATTGCCCTGGAGATCCGGGTGACCCCATGAGGTCCGCTGGACCGCCCACTCCTGTGCCTGTACCGGCGCCGCCAGGACCGCAAAGAGCGCTCCCAGCAGCGCCAAGGACATCGCTGCACGGCCCATGGTCATTTCGATGCTGCTCCGTTCAGCTCTTCCAAGGACACGCGCTCATGGCAGCAGATTCGGGTTGTTGTCGTACTCCGATTGAGGCATGAGCGAGCACGTCCCGGTCTGGTACGGGAATCCCTCATTCGTTGGGTGACTCCCCAAGCCGAGCGGGAACCAGAGCCCCAGCCGCAGCTTCTCGGCCCAGAAGCGGCCCTCGAGGAAGTGCTCGCGACGCTTCTCCTCAATGAGCGTCCACCAGATCTCGTCCGGGTCGCTGCTGCTGAACTGCTCCGTGATGCCATGGGTGGCCCTCACGTCGTTGATCCGCTGGACGACGCTCGGATACATCCCGGCACCCTGACTGTACTCGTACTCGGCCAGAATGAACTGGGCCTCCGCCCACTTCCCGTAGATCTGCTCTTGGTCCTGGGTCGTGTACTTCTCCTGCGCCCAGAGCCCTCCCGTCGCGGTGTTGTCGACGACCGGCACCCTGGGATCGGGCGTGCCGTCACTGATGACGGCAAGCCCGTTGATCTGGGTCTGTCCCGCAGCGTTGATCGTCAGGTTCCGGTAGCCGGTGAACGGCACCCGGTCCCCCGGTGCGACCGCGATGTTGCCGACCGTGTAGCTGCCGGCTGCCACGATCGTGTCCGCCACCCTCGCGAGGTTGGTGATGGTGTGGAGATACGGTCGGTTCTGTCGGCTGCTCGGAGTTCCGCTGCGCGTGATGTACGCGATGAAGTTCGGCTGCACCGAGTCGGCATCCTGCGCGGCCCCTGCCAGGTCACCGTCGGCGAGCCTCACGCGTGCCCGCCCGAGGTGCGCGAGCTGCTTCATGCTCGGCGTGGACAGGTAGGAGAAGTCGCCGTTCGTCTGGATGTGCCCGAGCGCCCGGTCGAACCACACTTCGGCCGAGTCGAGCGTCTGGCTGGGGGTCATCAGCGGTCCAACGTTGACCGCCATCTCGCAGAAGACCTCCCCGAGAATCTGGTAGCTGAGGCCCGCATAGGAGGCGGCAGTGGCCATGAGCTCCTGACGACCCGCGATATCCGCGTCGGTCAGAGCCGCCATGCTGTTGTACGCGGTCTCCGTCATGAACCGAGCCTGCTGGAGAGGCAGGTACCAATTGACGCTGAACTCCGACCCGGCGCACTCGCCATCGGTCTGCCTTTCCCGGTACTCGGTGCCGCCGCCCCAGGTCCCCTGGAAGCGCCACCACACGTCGGCGTTGGCCTCGCCTTCCCCGCGCGTGAACTCCGAGAAAGCACACTCGTACTTCCCCACACCGGAGGTGACCAGCGTCGGAAGCAGCGCGGCCTCCAACGCCTCCTCCTCCGTGATGTTTCCTGGAATCTCGACATCCAGGAGGCCTTCGCACGCGCTCACCGACGTGACGACCACGCAGACGCCGGCGACCGACCGCAGTCGTCGCCACACCCCACCCGTTGCTTTCCTGTCTTCTCCCACTGCGTTCCTTTGAGTTTGGGTCCGAGTGCGTGCGTCCAGCCTGAGGGCATGCCCTCCCTTCCCGACCGGGCTCAAAACGACACCCGCATGGTGACGAGGAAGCTCCGAAGGGGCGGAATCACACCAATGGCGGTGGGGCCAGATGCCGAGTTCAGTTCGGGGTCCACCACCTCGATGCCCCCCACGTCGTTCTGCCTCTGCCAGATCGTTGCGAGGTTGCGACCCGACACGGAGAGCGTAGCGCGCGACACCCGCATGCGGTCCACGAGCGAGTTCGGCAGGGTGTACGTCAGGCTCAGCTCGCGCAGCTTCGCGAAGCTGGCGTCGTAATCGTTGGTCATGAGATTCGAGTTGCTGGCTGTGTACGGACCCGGCAGGGAGGCCACGTAGATCGGGTCCGTGGTCTGATAGCGCTGCGGCGCGTTCGGGAAGCACCAGTGGCGGCAACTGATGAGGGTGGATCCCTGCCAGAAGTCGCGGCGCATTTCGACCAACCCGCGGAGCTGGAAGTTCCGGAAGAAGGTGAGCGTGCCGTTGAAGTTCCACTCGTACAGTGGGAGCGTGGTGCCGATAAACAAACGCGGAGCGCCGATGCACGAGACGGGTTGGCCACCCTGGAACAAGTCCGGCGTTCCCCCGTCGCACATCACATTGGTCACCGGCCCGCCCACACCATTCACCGGGTCTACCCACTCCGCGCTCAAGATCACCCTGCGAGCGAGGACACCGATGGGCCAGCCCTCGCGGACCTCCGCGCTCTCGGGCCGACCACCCATGTCGTCGATGCGGCTCTCGTTGTGGCTGACCGAGACGCCGAGGTCCAGGCTGACCTGATCCATCTCCAAGGCGCGACCGCGCAATGCCAGCTCCCATCCCCAGTTCGAGAGCTGCCCCAAGTTCGCGGACTGCACCCCGCCGAAGCCCGAGCTGGGTGCGAGGTCCCGGGAGAGCAGCGCGTCCTTGACCTTCCGGGTGTAGTAGGTGAATTCCGCGGATGCCCGGTCGTTGAAGAAAGCTGCGTCGAAGCCCACCTCGAGCTCGGTGCTGACCTCCGGACCCACGTCCGAGTTGCCCCGGATGTCCGGCTCGATGCCGGATGCGTCGCCCGCGCCGAGCAACGGAGCGTAGAGCGTGACCGCCGCGAAGGAGTCCGGCTGTCGGCCGGCCTTACCCCAGGCGGAGCGGAGACGAAGCGAGTTGACGACGCTGCCCCAGTTCCAGAAGTCCTCATCCGTCACCACCCACGTCGCCGAGAACTTCGGATAGATGGCGGCGTCGTAGCTGGCCCCGAACGCGGAGTTGTCGTCCCCTCGGACGGCCGCCGTCAGGAAGACACGGTCGCGCCACGCGATCTCCTCCTGGGCATAGAAGCCGATCGAAGTGTTCTGTATGCTGATCTGGTCCGCCTCCGTGGTCTCCAAGCCGTCGAGGCTCGTGACCCCAGGGGCCGGGAAGACCCGGCCTTCTGTCCGCACGTCATCAAGGTCGGTCGAGTAGTACTGCGCCCCCGCCGACGTCGTGAGAGACACGTCGGAGCTCACATCCAGAGTCCCGCTGAGGGAGTAGTCGAGCGTGGTCGCGCGGACGATCGGTCGCTCAAGAATCAACTCTCCGAGGGAGAGCGATCCAAACGCGTGGTTGGGCGCGCCGGGCTGACGCGGCGTGAGGACCTTGTTCTCGTCGGAAGAGTCGTCCACACCGACCGTGAGCCGCTGCGTGAGCCAGTCGAGCGGCGTGTGTGTCAGCGTCGCGCTCGCCGTGAAGCGGCGGTAGTCGCTGGTCCCCTCGATCAGCGCGACCTCTTCGGGCGTCCCCCGATCGAAGCCTCGACTGGCCGTGCCCAGCTTCGACGGGTTCCCCCAGACCAAGGTTTGCATGATGACACCGAAGACATCGCGCTGCTCGGCAAGGCTCAGTAAGCCCGTGACGTAGCCGGACGAGACGTCGAGCGAGAGCTGCTGGTTGGGGATGACGCTGACGTTGGCCCGGATGCTCGTGCGCTTGTCCCAGTTGTAGTCGACGATGCCCTGGTTGTCGTGATAGTCCGCCGACAGGAAGTACCGCACCGCATCGGTGCCGCCGCGCATGCCGGCGTTGTAGGACTGGTTGTGTCCATTCTGGTAGACGGGGCGACCGGCCGCCTCCTCCAGCTCGTAGAGGTTCATAACTTCGCCGGTCACGCGGTTGGTCTGGTTCGCCGTCCAGCGCTCAGGGTGCGGGAGCCAGTTCGCGCCCTGGCGCACCAGGATGTCGAACTGCGGAGCCCCGACGTTCCCCTTCTTCGTAATGATCTGGATCACGCCGGCCGACGCTTCGGTGCCGTACAGCGTAGCAGCGGCGGGGCCCTTGATGATCTCGATGCTCTCGATCTCCTCCGGGTTGAAGTCGTCGAGGCTCGTGACCTGCCTTCCACCGTGGATGGACGGCCCGCCACCGGTCGTGTTGTCGACGCGGATGCCGTCGACGAAGATCAGCGGCGTGTCATTGAGGCTCAGCGAGCTCGTCCCGCGAATGCGGATGTCCGAGCCCACTCCGACGTTTCCGGTGTTCCGGTTGAAGCTGAGGCCCGGCTCGCGTCCGCGGAGCAGGTTTTCCATCGTGACGACCGGAGTCACCTGGGTAATGTTACCGGCGTCGACTGCGCCGACCACGTTACCGATTGCGCGACGGCGCTGGCCCCCAGCGGTGCCGGTGACGATCACCTCGTCCAAGCGCAGCGCCTGCTCGACGAGCCCGAAGTCGGCCACGACCGTCTGACCATCCCCGACGGTCACCTCACGGGTCTGTGTCGCATACCCGATCCGCTGGACAGTCACGGAATGCGACCCTGCGGGGATGCCCACCATGAGATACCGCCCGTTCTGCTGGGTCAGCACGCCGAGATCGAGAGCCTCGATGTAGACTTGGGCAGCGCTCAACAGCTGACCCGAGGTCGCATCCGTCACGCGACCCGTCAGGGTACCGACGACCTGTGGAGCGAGCGCGTGTGGGGCGGCCAGCGGCACGACCCGCACGGAGCGGGGCGGCGAACGAACAGGCCTCGTCACCCTCGCCAAGAGCGTCGGCAACGGAGCGGGCGGCGCCTCGTCGGGAACGATGACAATCTGCGCTTGTGTCAGCACGGCCCGCGCCCCCGACGCGGCCAACAGGTGATCGAGTGCCGTGCCCACCGTGACATGCATGCAGTCACACGAAACCTGGCGCAGAGGGAGGAGACTCGGGCTGAAGACCATCGGAACGCCCGACGTCTCGTGGAGCGTGCGGAGTGCGGCGCCGAGCGGTGCGTGCTCGATGCTCAAGCGAGCCGGGAGGTCGAGGAGGCTCTCGGGGCCATCGACAGACGCCGGCGACACCGCGGCCGACGTGCCCAAGCTGACCCGATTCTCCAGCTGCGAAGACGCGCCCTGATCATGCGTTACAGCGACCGCGCCGAGCGTGACTGACAAGAGCAAGAAATGCATACCTACCTCCGCTCCACTGGGTGTCCGCCGGCGGTCGACCTGGCCCGCCGGCGAGTGTTGGACTTCGTTTGAGAGGACTTCACGAAAGCGGCTCCATGGTGACGGAGGCCTCTCCGATTACGCACTGCGCCGCGACGGCGGCGCAGATCCCGCGCATGAGATCGTCCGGGCTCTGGTCACCGAACCACGCGGTGACCGTCCGCTGGCGCAGGTCTGGATCCGTAACCTCGACGCTCATGCCGAAGCGACGCCCGAGCTCCACGGCCACCTCAGCGAGGGGTGTCGACTCGAACGCCAGAAACCGACCGAGCCAGTTGATCACCTCGAAGACGTCACCGACCTCACTCACCGTAGGCGCCTGGCCGACCCGAGCGACGCCCAACTGGTTCGCCTCGACCCTGACGAGGCCACCGTCGGCTTCCATCTCGACCAGGCCCTCCACGACCGTGACCTGGAGATCCTCCCCGCGGCTGTGCACGTCGAAGCGCGTTCCCAGGACCTCGACGGTGCCCTTCGCGAGCCGCACGCGGAACGGACGCGACGCATCGGAGGTCACTGCAAAGTAGGCCCGACCATCGAGGGAGACCTCTCGCTCGTAGCCCTGCCCCGTGAAGTCCAGCTGGCTCTCCGGCCCCAGGTGGACCACGGTTCCGTCACCGAGGGTGACGGTCGCGACCTCGCCGGCTCCCGTGGTCATGGTTCTGGGCAGAAGCGTGGGGTCCCTTTCCGACCTGGCGGTCGCGAGCCCGAGTCCGAGTCCCACGACCAGGATCGCCGCCGCCGCGGCCCACTTCCGGTGGCCGGCCAGCACCGACCGTCGCATCGCGACTCCCACCTCCCTCGCGGGGTGACGCTGTTGCGCCTGGCCAATGATCGTGTGGGGAGACGGAGGCGCCTCGTCCTCCGCCTCGTCCAGAAACTGCCCCGACACGGCCCAAACCCGCGCCCAGCGGCGGTACGCTCGCTCGTTGTCGAGTGACTCGGCCCGCCACTCACGCAGGCGGCGCAGCTCGGCTTCGCTGGCCTCGCCTGTGAGGGCCGCGACCACCACGTGCGGTTCGATCTCGCTCATCCACGTACCGTTGCTCGGAGTCTCGGATGCCTGCCCCAGCAACTACTGAATGCGCGAGCCCTGCGAAGTTACCAACCCAGGCGGCGGCCCTTCCCTGCTGTGACGGGACGGGCTTCCGTCCACCGAACGCCACCTTCCGGTCCCAACGCTGCTCGTCGTCTCAGGCCCGACCTGCCTCGAGGCCGCCCAGATCGCGGGGTTGCCGTCGGCGACCAGGAGCCGTGGAACTCCGATGCCTCGAGCCTTCAGCTCCCGAAACACTTCCGACCACGACTCCTCCGACTCCGGTAGCTCTACCGGAGCGCCAACCCCTCCTTCGTCCGGTCCCGGAGCGCTCCGATCACCACGAGCACCGCCGCCTGGTCTCGCTCCAGACCCGCTTCCACGTATGCCGTCGGCCCACACATAGACGACCTCGCGGCCCTCCAGAGATCTCTTCGACCACGCCTCGAACTCCTCCGTCCAGGTCTGCCTCAGCCGTTGGATCGAGGCCTTCGACAACGGCGCCCCCTCCCTCCGCCGCTCATGAGGACCGCGTCGTCCTCCTATTGGACTGGCCCTCAGCCCTTTACCGCCTCGCGAAATGGTGGCTCGATGCTTCGCTGTTCGCCGCCCGCCACTTGCGCAATAGCCAGCCCACCCGTCGCTTGCGCGGTGTGTGGGGTTGGATCCCACCTTCCATCCGCCGCCCTCGAATAGAGCGGAGCGGGATTGACGGAGGCTGGCACCATGTCACTTGGCGGCGAAGCCGCGAGCAACGACGGGTACCTCGACGCAGATGTCGAGGGGGCTTCGCCCGATTCACGCCCTCAGCCATCTCCGGTCCGAGAGATCTCCGACCGGCTGCCTCCGTCGGCCGAGTCCCTAGACGACGACGCGCGCTGCATGGAGCTGCTCAGATCGGACGACGCGCACGCCCTGCAGGCGTTGATGCAGCGACACTGGGCCGGGCTGGTGAGGTACGCCCGAAGTATGCGCCTATCGAGCGACGATGCCAGTGACGTCGCGCAGGAAGTCTTCGTGCGAGTCTGGGAGCACCGCGCGCGCTGGACGGTGGGTGGATCTCCACAAGGATATCTGTACCGGATCGCGCGGACGCTCGTGCTCCAGCGCTTCAGGCGGCAGGGCGTCCGGGAGCTGGCGCGAGAGGAGGTACGCCGCCGAGTCCGGCGCGTCCTCACGCCCCTGGACTCGGCGACCGAGAACGAGCTGCGGTCGGCCATCGAGGCCGCCGTCCGCGCTCTGCCGGAGCGGAGGCGGGAGGCGTTCGTTCTGGTTCGACTGGAGGGCCTCAGCCTCGTGGCGGCGGCCGAGGCACTCGGTGTGGCGAAACAGACGGTGGCGAATCACTGTCACTTGGCGGTTCAAGACCTGCAGCGAGCTCTGGGACCTTACCTCACGTGATGCCCGGGTCACGAGGCGCCGAGCGGGGTTGGTAACTTCGCAGGGCTAGCGCATTCCGTAGTTGCTAGCGATCCCACCCGACCAACACCGACTCCAACGCCGACTCAAGAGAGGGTAAGTATGAAGAGCGCCATCCATGCGGTGATCATCAGCCTCGCTTTCAGCGTCAGCGCGCAGGCGCAGCGCCCGCCTGATGCCTGCGGCCCGGCCGCCCAGTTGCCGGCGGAGCTTTCTGCCAATGTGGCGCCCGACGCGCGCTGTTTCGAGCTCCGGATGTACACGGCCACCAACGAGCGCGGCGACATCAACGAGCTGCATCAGCGCTTCCCGCAGGAGATCGCGATCTTTGAGAAGCACGGCGCCGAGGTCATCGCGGCGTGGCAGCCTCTCGACGACCCCAACACGCTGGTCTGGATGGTTGTGTATCGCGACCGCGCCCATCGTGACGAGGTCTTTGCCGGGGTCGCGGCCGACCCGGACTTGCGCGCCCTGTTGCAGACGTACGACGTGTCTGTCTCGATCGAGGCGCGCTGGATGAGTTCCACCAACTACTCGAACCTGAAGTAGACGTCCAAGCCGCCGAGAACCCGAGTGTCCGGGGCGCCGTCGAGGCGTTGCAGGGGGATGTGGCCGCCGCGCCGACGGATGCCTCGACTCTTCCAGCGCGTGCGCGCGCGCTCGCTGATTGGGCCGACGCCTACTCGCTCGCCGGCGGCGAAGTCGGGCTCGAGGGATCACGGATCCGCCTTCAGTCGACGCTGCCGCCGACCGGACGGGGGGCCATTCGGGCCCAGTCGGCCCCTGTCGACCGGCTCGTTCGCGAGTTCGCCCGGCGTGGCGAGGAGGGTGCGCTAGGCGAGCTGACCGCCGAGTCTCTGGGTCCGTTCGAGCCACGCGGTCTTCGAGTCGTGGGTCTACATGGCCTCGGGTCCGCACGGCGGCTTTCGCGCGCCGGCGCCCGAATCCGCTGGGCCGTCCTGCTCGCGCGGATCTATGACGTGCTGCCGTTGCTCTGTCCCGCCTGTGGCGCCGACATGAGGATCCTCGCGTTTCTGACCGACCCGCCCGTCGTCTCCGCCATCCTCCTCCACTTCGATCTCCCCCACAAGCGCCCCCCCTCACCCGCGCGCGGACCACCTCAAAGCGATCTCCTCACCGGGCTTCTCGATCAGACTCCGGCCTTCGACCCCACCGAGCCCGAGCCCGTCCCAGACTTCGACTTCGACCAGTCCCTGCCCGACGACTTCGACCTCTGAAGCTCCCGAGTCCGGCCGGCCAGCCGGGGATTCTCCTCCCAACCGCTTCCCCGCCCATCCAGGCATCCGGTCGGCGCGTCCGCTAATCTCGCGACCCTTTCACCCGACCTCGCCTCTGCCATTGCCCCCCAACGCCCACGCGCCGCCTTCGCTCAACGCCCTCGTCGCCCGTCGCCTCAACCGCCCCCCCTCGGCTATTGCCACCAGACCCCCTTTGGATTCCCTATCCGTCTGGCTGTTCCTCGGGGACCTCCACTGCCTCCGCCGGTACCTCGACGACACGCGCCCCGTCCCAGATCACCAGCGGAATGCCGAGCTGTTGGTGGCGGCGAACAACCCGGCGTCGCGCGGCTTCGATGGCTCGATCGATGGCCGAGCCCTCTCGAATGATCGCGCCCACGTCTCTTCCCGAAGGTTCGATCATCGATTTGCCTCCCGAATCTGTCGGGTAACGAGCGCCCACCGCTCATCGTCGACTACCACAGCCGGGTCTCGGCCGGCGCCGTGTGCAACAAGTGGCCGGCCTGCAAGCGCACCCCCGTCATACAGACGCCAGGTGGTCACGTCTGACCGATACAGCTGATCGAAGTGCACCAGGCTCCTCTGGAACCGTCTTCGAATGACATGCTCGGGAACGTCGTGGCCCCCCGCCTGCACGCGACCCTTCACGCGCGCGACCGCCATATCCGGCGATGGTAGCCAAAGGTAGAACAGGTGGCGCTCATACCCTACCGACGCGAGACGGTTCAAGAATCTGTGGAGCGAGCGGCCCGACAGCGTGCTCTCCAACGCGAAGTCGGCACGACGGGCTGCGAGTTCCCGGGCGCGCATCAGCATGATCCGCCCGGCCTCGAACGCCGCCTCGTGTGGGCGAAAGCCCGACAGCCCCTCGGCGATCACGTCCGCGTTGACGAACGAAGGAACGCCCACGGCGTCGCGGAGCAGCTCGGGCGCCGCCGACGTCTTGCCCGCCCCGTTGGGGCCGGCGATCACAATGACCTGTGGGCTGCGACGAGGGGTCAGGGCCGCCCTCGCTTCTTCTCAGGCACGCGTTCCAGGATCTCCCCTACATCGCACGCGAGCACCTCGCAGAGCTTCTCGAGCGTCGCGAACTCGATCCGCTCCGTCTTCTCATGGTAGAGAGCGTTGATCGTGGAGTAGCCGAGCCCGCTCCGCGCCTGGAGCTCCGTTTGCGCCATCCCGCGCTTCTCGAGTAAGTCCCGAAGCCGCACCCGAATCGCCATAGCCTTCCCTCTCGTGGTCGCGGCTCGTGGTCACAGTCAAGATATCGCTCTGGCCGTATATGGCCAGGACTTGATCTCTGTATATCGCCAAGCTTATATTCTTGGTGAGATATAGAGGGTTAGCGAGGGAGGGGTGGACGGGATGTTGGGCTTGGAAGAGCGGAACGCGCGCGAGTGCCTGCGCGCCCGCTTGGTAGGGCGGCGCGCAGAACTCGCGCGTCTCGGCGCCTTGGTCCAGGGCGACCGGCTCATCGATGAGATCCTCGCCGATCTGGATGCCATCGAGCGCGAGGTTAGAGGAAAGTTGGTCAAACTCTCCGAAGCCTCGCGGGCGTGCGGCTACACGGCGGATCACCTGAGGGTGCTCATAAAGTCGGGCAAGCTCGCCGACTACGGCCGGCCGCGTGCGCCGCGCGTGCGGCTCGACGAGCTGCCGAAGAAGCCCGGGCACCAGCCGGGCGCGTTGACGCCCGCTCGGGCCGTCGCAAACCTCCACAAGCAGATCGTGAGGAATGCCACCACTGCTCCCAAGCGGAGGCAGAATGGCAGCCTCACGTAAGCGCGGGTGGTCCTGGGCCACCGGCGAGAAGGGGAAGAACCGCGTCCGGGTCTACGACCGCGGATCGCGAGGCATCTTCCTCGATGTGTCCGTCCGCGACCCACTCCTCGGCACGGCGACTCGCAAGCGGTTCAGCCTCGGCCGCGTGGACCGCGAGACTGCGAAACGGAAGGCCGAGGAGCTGGCGGCCGCGCTGCGCGGCGACCGTCAGTTCGAGGGTCCGACGCTCACCGTCGGACTGCTGTTTGACAGCTACGAGACACATGTGACGCCCACGAAAGGCTTGGGCGCGCGCAAGCACGACCACCGCACGCTCGAGATGCTGCGGCGCTACCTCGGGGCGCAGCGCCCCGTAGACAGCCTCGATCGGCGGGACTGGGACGGGTTCATTCGCGACCGTGGGTCCGGAAGCATTCGCCCGGCGGGCGTGGAGGATGCGCGGGCGGTGAGGAGCCGCACCGTGCAGAGGGACCTGCGGCTGCTGCTGGCCGTCTTCAACTGGGCGACGGTGGTTCGGAAGGTGGACGGCAAGCGGCTCGTCGCGGACAATCCGTTCGCCGGGTTCGCCGTGCCGCACGAGGAGAGCCCGCGGCGGCCCATCCTCACGCACGACGAGTTCGAGGAGCTCGTGGCTGCTGCGCCTTCGGTGAGCCCGGCCATGGAGACACTTCTGCTGCTCGCGAACGAGACGGGGCACCGCATCAACTCGATTCGGCTGCTCCGGTGGTCGGACATCGATCTCCAGGCGAACACCATCCGGTGGCGAGGAGAGCACGACAAGATCGGACACGAGCACCTGACCCCGCTGGTCCAGGCCGCGAAGCTCGCCGTGGTCCGGCATCGCGTCCGAGCCCCCAGCGGCAGCGATGAGTCACCGTGGGTCTTCCCGGCCCCGGGCGATCCCACGAGGCCGATGTCGAGGCACCTGGCGCGGGACTGGTGGCAGCGGACCGAAGCCGCCGCAGGAATCGCTCGGGTGCCGGGGCGGGGCTGGCACTCGATTCGGCGGAAGTTCGCCACCGAGCTCAAGAGTGCGAGCCTCAAGGACCTCTGCGCACTCGGTGGCTGGAAGGATCACAACACGGTACTCGAGTGCTACCAGCAGCCGGACCCCGATACGATGCGCGTCGCCCTGGAGAACCGGGGCACGCTGCGCTCGGTCCGCGCCGGTTGAAGCGAACTGGCACCAGGAAGTGGCACCGACTAGGGCGCCCCGAGATGCCGACGGCGCCGCAAGGCCCCCATATATGCCTTGCGGCGCCTCGAACTTGGCTAGTGCGCCCGGCTGGATTCGAACCAGCGACCTCATGCTCCGGAGGCATGCGCTCTATCCAACTGAGCTACGGGCGCG
>JAHEKM010000072.1 GCA_024638325.1 Gemmatimonadota bacterium
GGGGCGGGCGGGGTCTGCGGCACCTGATGGGACTGGGCGTGGCGGTAGTGAGCCTCGTGCTCGCGGGCTGCGAGCCGGGCCCGAGGCCGACGCCGGAACAACCTATCGCGTACAGCCACCAGGTGCATGTGCAGGACGAGGAGATGGAGTGCACGCGCTGCCATCTCGGGGCGGAGACCCAGGATCAGGCGGGCCTGCCTCCCATGACGGTCTGCGCGGGGTGCCACCGCCGACAAGGCACGGACATCCCCTCGGTGCAGGCGTTCATGGAGCTCTACGACGGCGGCCAGGGTGAGCCGCTCGCGTGGCGGAAGGTCAATGTCATCGACGAGAGCGCCATGGTCCACTTCAAGCACAAGCCTCACGCCCGTGCCGGGGTGGGGTGCGAGACGTGCCACGGCGACATCGGCTCCATGACGGTGGCCTCGCAGGTCATCAACGTGGCGAACATGGGCTGGTGCGTGGACTGCCATCGCCAAGAAGAAGCCAGCATCGATTGCCTGACGTGTCACCACTGATCGGGGCGCCGACGATCCGCGGCTGACCTCGGTCGACCCGGCTCGGACGGCGTCCGACCCGAGCATCCATACAGAAGGGGGCGGGTTGCGCAGACGAGACTTTGTGAAGGCGGGAGCGCTCACGGCGGGCGTCACCATGCTGGACGGCTGCACCGGTGATGAAGAGGTCTTCATCACGCAGCAGGTCCGGCCCGGTGAGGGACTGCCCGGGGAGACCATCTGGAAGCCCGGAGTCTGTCGGCAGTGCGCCGCGGCGTGCGGCATCCAGGTGCGCGTCGTCGACGGCAACGCCATCAAGATCGAGGGCAACGAAGCTCATCCGGTCGGCCGCGGCGGTGTGTGCGCGCTCGGCCATTCCCTCCTGCAAGAGCTGTACAACCCGGACCGTATCCTCCAGCCGCAGCAGCTCTCGGGCGCTCGCGGCCAGGGGAGCTTCCAGCCGGCCAGTTGGGACGATGCGTTGGCGGCGGCGCAAGCCGCGATCGCGAGCGCGTCCGGAGCCGGTATCTCGATCGTAGCTTCCGGGGGCGCGGGTCTCGACGGCGCGCTTTGGCGCCGCTTCGCGTCCGCTCTCGGCGCACCGGCCCCGACGTTCCTCGAGGCTCCCGAGGCCGAGGTGGAGCGTCGCGCGGCACAGCTGGCGCTCGGCGTCGACGACTACCCCCACTTCGACATCCCGAACGCCGAGCTCGTCCTCTCCATCGGCGCCCCGTTCCTGGATCGGTGGCGGAGCCCGGTCCACTACATCAACGCGTACGCCGAGATGCGGCGGGGACGCGAGACCCGGCGGGGAAGGTTGATCCACGCCGAGGCCCGTATGTCGCTCACAGCGGCCAACGCCGACGTGTGGCTCCCGGTTCGTCCGGGCACGGAGGGCACACTCGCGCGCGCCCTCGCAGGACACCTGCTGGAGAACGGCGACGTCTCTGCCAGCGCACGTCAGCGCTACGAGCAGCTCTTCCCGACGGTCCCCCCGACGCTCGAGGAGGCCGCGACCGAGTGCGATCTCCGCATGGACCGTTTGGAGGAGGTGGCCGGGGAGCTCGCTTCGGCCGAGAACGCCCTGGTCATCGGCGGCGGGTCGGCCGCGGGTCACACGAATGGGCTCTACAACGTCACGGCCGCGCTCGGTCTCAACGTACTTCTGGACAATCTGGGCCAGCCGGCGGGTGTCCACTCGCCGACTCGCGTGGGACTCGGGCAGGGACTCGCAGCCGCCGGATCGACACCCGCGGTGACGCTCGCGGAGCGGCTCAGGGGCGGGGACGTCGAGGTTCTCGTCGTCGCGAACGCCGATCCTGTGCATTCGCTTCCGGCAGGCTTCGGAGTCCAGGACGCGATGGCGAACGTCGGCACGGTCATCGTCCTGGGCAGCTTCCTGGACGACACGGCCGTCCATGCGGACGTCCTGCTGCCCATCTCGACCGAGCTCGAGCGCTTCGAAGCGGCCGAGCCGGGCACCACGGCTGGCGCGCCGGTGGTCGGCCTGGTCGAGCCGGTCGTGGACGCGGAGGGCGAGAGCCGTCACCCGGGTGACATCGTCATCGAGCTCGCCAACGCGCTCGGGGCCACGGTCGCCGGCCAGTTCCCGTGGGACGACTTCGAGGAGCTCGCCGAGGAGACCGTAGAGGCCGAGATCGCCCGCCTACCCGGCGGAGCGGCGGCCGAGGACGCCGGCGACTACTTCGACGAAGCGCTCGAGCGTGGCGGCATCTTCGGCCAGGCCGCGACGGCGACCCCTCCCGGTCCGTCCGGCGCAGGTCCACAACCGAGCGGGGGACGCTTCGACGGCGCTCCGAACGAGTTCCCGTTCGTGCTTCTCCCGTTCGAGTCGGTGCGTAACGGCACCGGCCGCGGCGCCAACCGGCCTTGGATGCAGGAGATGCCGGACCCGCTGTCCACGGTGATGTGGAACTGCTGGGTCGAGATCACCCCGGCCGACGCAGAGGAGCTGGGCATCCACGACACGGATCTGCTGCGGGTCACGTCGCCGCAGGGCACCGTCGAGCTCCACGCGGTGGTCGACCCGGCGGCACGTCCTGGCGTCGTGAGCATTCCGCTCGGGCACGGGCACACGCAGTACGGTCGCTACGCGGAAGGCCGCGGAGCCAACGTGCTCGACCTTGTGGGTGCGGAGCTGGTCGACGGCACTGCTGCCCCGGCGTGGGCGGCGACCCGCGTGAGCATCGAGAGACTCGGAGAAGGTGAGCTCGTACGCTTCGGCCGCAGCTACGAGGAGATGGGTCACGGCGAGGTGATTCCGGTCGGATGGGCACCGCACGAGCCGCTCGTCCAGATCAAGACGGAGAGGTCCGTATGACGCGCTGGGGAATGGTGATCGATACGGACCGCTGCACGGGCTGCGGTGCGTGCGTGGTCGCGTGCCACGCAGAGAACAACATCCAGACCGTGGGAGAGGAGGAAGCCGGGCGGGGGCGCGCGATGCACTGGATTCGCATCGAGCGCTACTACGAGGGCGAGTTCCCGGACATCAAGGTCCGCTTTCAGCCGGTGATGTGTCAGCAGTGCGGACACGCGCCCTGTGAGCCCGTTTGCCCGGTGTACGCCACGTACCACACGCCCGAGGGCCTGAACGCGATGGTGTACGCGCGCTGCATCGGCACGCGCTACTGTGCCAACAACTGCCCCTACACGGTGCGATTCTTCAACTGGTTCTCACCCGAGTTCCCGCAGCCACTCGAACGGCAGCTGAACCCGAGCGTGAGCGTCCGGTCCGCCGGCATCATGGAGAAGTGCACCTTCTGCGTACAGCGCATCCACGACGCCCAGGACGTAGCGAAGGACGAGGAACGGGAGGTGCGTGACGGAGAAGTCCGCACCGCGTGCTCCCAGTCGTGTCCCGCCGAGGCCATCGTCTTCGGCGACCTCGACGACCCCGACAGCCGCGTGTCGGAGTTGGGTGAGCGGGCACGGGCCATGCACCTACTCGAAGAACTCAGCACGGAGCCGTCCGTGATCTATCTCCGGGGAGGTCGCTGATGGCGTCCTTCGGCGCGGAAGCTGTGGCCAGAAGCCACGAAGAGAACCTCATCAGGCCGCTGACGGCGTTCCGACCGAAGCTGTTCATCGGAAGTCTCGTCACCGGCGCGGTGATGGCCCTGCTCTTCTACTCCTGGGGCTACCAGATCTTCAACGACATCGGCGTCGCGGGGATCAACCGGCCGGTGTTCTGGGGCTTCTATATCACGAACTTCGTGTTCTGGATCGGGATCAGCCACGCGGGAACCCTTATCTCGGCGATCCTCCGCGTCACCCAGGCCGAGTGGCGGAGGCCGGTCACGCGGTGCGCGGAAGCGATCACGACGTTCGCGCTCATGATCGGTGGGCTCTTCCCGCTCATCCACCTGGGCCGCCCCTGGGTTTTCTGGTACATGGTCCCGATCCCCACATATCGCGGCATCTGGCCGAACTTCAGCTCGCCGCTCATGTGGGACATCCTCGCCATCACCACCTACCTGACCGGGAGTCTGCTGTACCTGTACCTCCCTCTCATCCCCGACATGGCGATCCTGCGGGACCGGGCGCTCAAAGAGAACCCGAAGACCCCGAGGGCGCTCTTCTTCCGGATCATGGCGATCGGTTGGCGGGGGACGCTTCAGCAGTGGCACTCGCTCGAGGCCGGCATCAAGGCGATGGCCGTCATCATCATCCCGGTCGCCGTCTCCGTGCACACCATCGTGTCATGGGACTTCGCGATGGCCGTCCAGCCGATGTGGCACAGTACGATCTTCGGGCCGTACTTCGTGGTCGGCGCCATCTACTCCGGCGTCGCCGTCCTCATGGTGGCGATGTATCTGCTCCGTAAGGGTCTGAACATCGGTGAGTACCTGAGCGACAAGGTCTTCAACAACCTCGGCCTGCTCTTCCTCGCCTTCGCCATGATGTGGGGGTACTTCACGTTCGCCGAGCACCTCACCGTATGGTACGGCAACGAGCACATCGAGCGGCTCGTGTTCGACGAGCGAATATGGGGCCGGTTCTCCCCGTTCTTCTGGACGATGATGTTCACCAACGTCCTCGTTCCGTTGGCGATCCTTCCGTGGCCCAAGGGACGATCACCGCTCGGCACGGCAATCGTCGGATTCTCGGTCCTCATCGGCATGTGGATCGAGCGCTACTTGATCGTGGTGGGCACTCTGAGCTTTCCGCGCCTCGACTACACCGTCGGAAGCTACGCGCCGAGCTGGGTGGAGATGGGCATCTTCGTCGGTTCCATCGGCATGTTCGCCTTCCTGTATTTCTCCTTCGTGCAGACCACACCGATCGTCTCGATCTGGGAGGTTCGCGAAGGGCACCACCTCGAGGTCAAGGCACAGAGACAGGCCTTGGCCGCGGCGCGGGAGGAGCCCTAGCCATGTCCGAACGAATTCATGCGGCCTTCGTGTCGCCCTACGACGTGCGGGACGCCCTCGACCGGCTCGAGCAGGACGGAGTGTCCACGGACGACATCGAGGTCCGAAGCTCGGCGCCTCTCGACCACGACGTCTTCCCGAAACGCCACGGCGTTCACTCACGCATGCCGTGGATGGCGCTCACAGGTGCTGTGCTGGGAGGGACGGGCCTCTTCTCGCTGGTCGCATGGTCGGCCACGATCTACCCCCTCCCGACGGGTGGCCAGCCCCTCATCGCGATCCCGCCGACCGGCGTGGTCACGTTCGAGGGTGTGGCGCTCGGCGCGATCCTCTTCACGGTCGCCACCGTGCTCTACGAGTGCGGACTGCCCGGGCTCTGGTCGGCGGGCACCGGTCCCCTGGACCATCACCTGGCGGATGACCACGTGCTCGTGACCGTGAAGTGCGACGAGGGAGCGTCGATGGATTGGGCCGCGAAGGCTTTGGAGACCGCGCGGGAGTAGCGCCCGGATCCGCACATGCCTGACGGTTTCCTCGGTCCGCGCGGGAACCTCCTCACGGACGTCGTCTTCGTCTGCAACCTCGTTGCACCGGCGTGGGCGCTGGTGGCGGCCAGGGCGGCGCGGAGGGGAGACCGTCGACGCCACATGCGGCTCCAGCTGACGCTGTGGGCGGTGATGATCCTGAACCTGCTCCTGCTCGAGGGCTACATCCGCGTGAGCGGCGGCTCGGGGAGCCTTCTGGCCGGCTCGCCCTACGAGGGCACCGGGCTGATGTCCGTGGTCATCGTGCTCCACATCGTTCCCGCAGTGGCCACGTACCTGCTGTGGACCGGGCTCGTCGTCGTCACATACCGGCGTCGCAGCAGTCCCTCCCTCGCCCTCGGCGCCTTCTCGGCTCGACACGCCTTGCTGGGGAAGCTCGTGATCGCGGGCCTCCTCTGGACCGCGCTCAGCGCCTGCTTCGTCTACTACATGACGTTCTGGGCCTAGGGGCGGGCGGCGACTCGAACAGGACAGCCTTCCCACCGCTTCCGGACCTAGAGCGCGAACCCCCAGATGCCGCCAACGGGCAGCAGCTCGTCCCCGAGTTCATTGCCGAGCGGCACCAGCTCGACCTTGCCCGTGAGCGGTGATGCCGCTGGCTCGGTCAACAGCACCTGGTTCGACCCGGCCACGCGTCGGATGTTCATGGTCACCTCGACCGCCTCACCGACCAACAGCCCGCTTCGCCAGCGAGTCACCTTACCAAAGTGGATCGCGCCTCGTATCTGCGGGGCATCGAGGTCCAACTGGCCGGCGAGCTCACGGAAGCGGGGGCCGAGGTCGCGAACCGCATCGACCGCGGCACCGCTCGTCGGGAACTCGAGAAGCACATCGTCGTCGAGTCGGTCGAATACGATCCGGCCGCTGTGCGCCCCCGCCGACCGCTCGGCCGCGTCCCGGAGCACCGACTTGAGCGTGATCGCTCGTCTACGGTGCTCCTCTAGCAGCCGAGCGTAGTCCACGAGATCGAGCGCGAGAAGCGCCACCGTCTCCCGAGGCACGTCGAAGTTGTTGGCAAAGCACTCGATACACCACGCCTCGATGTTGTCGGGGCCCGTGCCCCCATCCTCGGCGCGCCAAAACACCTTCCAGTCCTCTCCCCTGAGGCCTCGCTTGCAGCGAGCACCTCGCAGGTGGTGCCGACAACGGTCACCGATGCACTGGCAGCGCCTGTCGGCTCGCTGCGACGCAATACCCTTCAACTCCTGGGTGATCTTCAACGCGCACGCTTCTAGGCTAGGGGGCGACCTGGTTGCGCCTACGCCGCAGGATAGGCCTCGGATCAAATAATTTCAAGCTTGTCCTGCAAGGCATCCCGGCCGCTGAGCCGTCCGTTGCGACCAACGAAAAACGCCCCGCCCAAAGGGCGGGGCGTTCCGTGTCCATCGAGACACCCGACGGGAGAGGATGAGGATTTATCGGGCACCCAGAGGACCACTTCACTGACCAGCCAAAGCTGGGGCCCATGCCGGGGCACAGCAGTCAGGAGATCATCTAGGCGCCCTGTGGGAGTTATCCCCACACGCCTCCGTTCGCTCCTCAGTCTCGCTTCGTATAGATCACGAAGAACTTGTCGTCGAACATCCCGACCTCCTGCGTAAGCGAGAAGCCGACCGCCCTCATCCATCCGTCGACCTGGTCGGGGCTGATGAGCATCTCGGGCTGATTCGAGTGCGGCACGCCGGGTACGTTCATGTCGTAGTCGACGATGACGACCCGACCACCCGGCTGCACGTACGACGCGACGCGCTGGAGGTATTCCGCCCGATCGGCCACGTGGTGCAGGACATCGTGGAAGAAGATCACGTCGACGTCGCCACGCGGTAGCCGAGGATCCCCGAACTGGCCGAGCACGGGCTGGATGTTGTCGACTCCCCCCTGGCCCGCCTTGTCCCTGATCATGGGCAGGAAGCCGGCGTCGACCTCGACCGAGAACACCAGTCCACCGGGACCCACAGCGCGCGCGATGGGCACGGAAAAGATACCGGTACCCGCACCGACGTCGGCGACCAGGTCGCCGGGCCGGAGCCCGATCTGCTCGACGACCGCTTCGATCTCCAGCGACTCCAGGCGCCGACCGTTCTCGAGGGTGAGTGCCCACTGGTCTGCGGGACGCGAACCGAGTTGGGCCGACAGCGGAAAGGTCCCGCCCGTGATTACCAACGCGGCCACCGCGGCGGCCAGCCGAGTCCACCGGCGTGCAAGCATCGTCACTTCCCCTGGTGGGAGTCCTATCGGGAGCGGGAGACGGCGAAGATGACGCCCCCCAGAAGAACCGTCAAAAAGGCGAGCGTCGACTCGAGCGGCCGACCCTGGAAGGCCCAGAACATCATCCACGCCGATACGGCGATGAAGAGCACCGGGCTGAGCGGGTATCCCCACGCGCGGAAGGGCCGCGGCGCGTCGGGGCGTCGAAGTCGAAGCACGATCACGCACGACACGGCGAGGCTGGCGAAGAGGGACAGCGTAAAGCCCGCGTACTGCTGGATCTGGTCCACGCGGCCCGAGAGAATGAAGAAGGTCGTCACCACACCCTGCGCCACAAGCGCGAAGGCGGGGGCGCCCGTGGGCCGCGTGCGAGCGAAGGCGGCGAACGGTCGAAAGTCCTTGCCGAGCGCGTAGTACACGCGCGGTCCGGCCATGGTCATCGCCGAGGCAGACGCGAGAATCGAGGCACACAGGACGACCGTGACGAGGTCCACACCCCAGTCCCCGAACAGGGTGCGCGACGCGACCAGGCCGACCTCGACCTGGCCGGCGAGCTCGTCGACGCTGGCCCCGTAGAAGTAGACCGCGTTCAAACCGAGATAGAGGACGAGGACGATCGATGTCCCGATGAGTAGGGCGCGCGGCAGGTCACGCTGGGGGTCCTCCATCTCTCCGGCGACGTAGGCAGCGGCGTTCCAGCCGGCGAAGCAGAACATCACGAAGATGAGCGAGGTGCCGAACGCGGCCAGCAGCTCCGGCCGCTCGATGTCGACGTAGGCCGGCGAGGCCGTCACCAGGTTCGCCGCGCGACCGTCCCCGACCGCCAGCGCGGCCAGCAGGATCGCGACGATGCCGCCGATCTTGAAGGCGGTCATCAGGTCGTTGAAGCCGGTGCCCGCCCGCACGGCCCGCATGTGGATCCACACGAGGAGCCACACGACCCCCACCGCGCACACGTCCACGACTCCGATGCCGCCCACGATCAGGCGCCCTTCCGAAAGCGCCGGCACGAAGTTGCCCAGATAGATGACGAAGCTCTCGGTGGCCGCCGCGATCGGCGCGGAGAAGCCGGCGGTGAACGAAACGAATGCGCTCATGAAGCCGAACGAGGCCCCGTACGTCTCACGGAGGTAGACGTACTCGCCGCCGGCCTCGGGCATCATGGCCCCGAGCTCCGCGTAGCAGAGCGCACCCAGTAGGGCCAGGACTCCGCCGATGATCCAGAGCGTGAATATGAAGCCGGGGTGGCGGAGGTCGGCTGCCTGGAAGCCGGTCGTGGTGAAGATGCCCGCCCCGATCATGTTGGCGACGACGAGGGCAGCAGCGGAACGCATCCGCATGTGCCGCTGAAGACCGCCGCTCGAGCTTGCTCCGATCGGACTTCCCCTGGGTTCGGACTCGCGACCCGGCCGTGAAGGGTCGCCGGGAGGTACGGCGGCCAACTTGGGGCTCACGTCGATGCGGGGGAAGTGGACGCCCCCGAGCGCTGGCCAGCTCAGGGCGGTCGGTTCTAGGTTGCGCCGTCCCGAGGCCGATACTCCAGCCGCCGAGACCACGACCCTTCCGGAGCGACCCCATGACGACCGCCCGCCCCGCTGAGAACTCCTGGATCACCCTGGCCGGCGCAGTCGCCATGCTCGCACTGCCCGCATCCACGGACGCCCAGGCGACCACCCGGCAATGGCAGTACGCGGCCGGCCCCGACGGTCGCGGCTGCCAGCTCGAGATGGTCGAGGTCGCCACGCCCCAACCCGGGCCCGGCGAGATCCAGATCCGCATCCGGGCTGCGTCGCTGAACGGACGGGACCGCTACGCGCTACTCGGCAACTGCGCCCCGGCCGGCCCGGGTGGACAAGTCGCGCTCTCGGACGCTGCGGGCGAGGTCATCGCGGTGGGCCCGGGCGTCTCACGCTTCGAGGTCGGTGACCGCGTCACGGGTACCTACTTCGCCGAGGCCTTCATCGACGGCCGCCGCCCTCAGGGCATCATGGATTACCGACGCGGTGGACCCAATGTCGGCATGCTTTCGGAAATCGTCGTCGACGACGAGCACGGCTTCGTGAAAGTCCCCGACTATCTCTCGTACGAGGAGGGCTCGACGCTGCCGATCGCGGCGGTCACGGCCTACACGGGTCTGTTCAAGTACGGCGGACTCCAGCCGAATGACTACGTGCTCCTGGAGGGTACGGGCGGCGTGTCGAGCTTCGGACTCCTATTCGCCGTCGCCGCGGGCGCCCGACCCATCATCACCAGCTCGAGCGACGAGAAGCTGGCCCGCGCCCGCGAGCTCGGCGCCGTCGGCACGGTCAACTACCGGACCAACCCCGAGTGGCAGGACGAGGTGCTCGAGATCACCGGCGGCGTGGGCGTCCACCACGTGCTCGACATCGGGGGCGCGGACACCCGTCTGCGCGCACTCGAGGCGCTCGCGAACGGCGGTCACATGGCGCTCATCGGCGGGCTGACCGGCTTCGGGGGCGACATCCCGGTGTCTGGCGTGTTCAACAAGGACGCTTCCGTCACGGGGTACCACGTCGGGTCCCGCAAGGACTTCGAGGACATGAACGTCTTCATCACCGGCCACGAGATCAGACCGATCATCGACCGTGTCTTCGACTTCGAGGACGCCGACGAGGCGTTCGACTTCTACGAGAACGGCGACTTCATGGGCAAGATCGTCATTCGACTGTAGGGGGAGGTGCCCCGTGAGCCGCTTCATGCAACGTCTGCGGGGTGCCGTCGGGACCGCGCTGACATGGGCCATCGGCTGGTGCGTCGCCGGCGTCGCCGTAGGGTTCACAGGCTTCTTCGGCACGCTGGCACTGAGGGACTTCGCGGTCTTTGCCGGCGTCTTCGCCGGCATGGGCTTCGTCGGAGGCGCGATGTTCTCCCTCATGCTCACGCTCATCGAGGGCCGCAAGCGGTTCGACCAGCTTTCCATTCCGCGCTTCGCGCTGTGGGGAGCGGTCGGTGGCGTGGTCCTTCAGGGGATCGTGGCTGCAAGCGGCCAGCTCGGCTCGTTGGCCACGCTGGTGTTCTTCACGCTCATGGCGTCGGGTTCGGCCGCCGGCACGCTGGCCCTGGCACGCATCGCGGACGATCGATCGCTCTCCAGCGGGGACGACATCGAGGACATCGGCCTGACCAAGGACGAGATCAAGAAGCTACTTGGCCCCTGAAAAGCGCCGAGCCTCCTTGGCCGAAACCACGTGACGTGGCAGGTTATCGCCATGGTTGAGATCCGAACCGACTGGACCCGCGACGAGGTCCAGCGACTCTACGACACGCCGCTGATGGAGCTGATCTATCAGGGGGCTACCGTGCACCGGACGCACCACGAGACCGGTGAGGTCCAGGTTTGTACGCTCCTGTCCATCAAGACTGGTGCGTGCCCGGAGGACTGCGCGTACTGCCCCCAGTCCGCACGGTACCAGACGCCCGTGGAGTCGCACGGGATGTTGGCCACGGACGAGGTGCTGGCCGCCGCCAGAGCCGCGAAGGAGGCCGGCAGCACACGGTTCTGCATGGGCGCGGCGTGGCGGTGCGCCCGAGACGGCAAGGACTTCGATCACGTCATCGACCTGGTCAGCGGCGTCGCCGACATGGGCCTCGAGGTGTGCTGCACGCTGGGCATGCTGACGGACGACCAGGCGAGGCGCCTCAAAGACGCCGGTCTGTATGCGTACAACCACAACCTCGACTCGAGCGAGGCGTTCTACGACCGCATCATCAGCACGCGGACGTATCAAGACCGCCTCGACACGTTGGGTCGTGTGCGCGACGCGAACATCTCCGTGTGCTGCGGCGGCATTCTGGGGATGGGCGAGACCCACACCGACCGGGTCGACCTGTTGCACACGTTGGCGACGCAGCCTGAGCACCCAGAGTCCGTGCCGATCAACGCGCTCATCGCGGTCGAGGGGACGCCGCTCGCGAATCAGCCCAGGGTGCCCTGGTACGAGATGGCGCGGATGATCGCGACAGCGCGCATCCTCATGCCGCGGGCGATGGTCCGACTGTCCGCGGGACGGGTCGACATGTCTCTCGAGGAGCAGGCGCTCTGCTTCATGGCCGGCGCCAACTCCATCTTCACCGGCGACAAGCTCCTCACGACGGACAACAACGATCTCGACGCCGACATGGAGATGTTCGACATCCTGGGCCTGAAGTCGCGCGAAGCGTACAAGAACGCGAAGCCGGAGCAGGTGCCGGCGGGGGCAGCCGGCTAGGCGGCAGGCGGTCCCACAGGGCGAGGCGCCGCCCCCTCCTCAGCTCCCCGCGACCTCCGCCACCAGCTCCAGGGTCCCCGCGTACATCGCCTCCCGCTCCTCCTCCGTCAGCGAGTAGGGGGGCATGAAGTAGATCGTGTTTCCGAGGGGACGGATCAGGAGCCCCTTGTCGAGCGTACGCCGCTTGATGGCGTCGCCCACACGGTCGAAGTAGCCACCGGCGCCCTCCGTACGCACGTCGAACGCGGCGACGGTCCCGGTGACGCGCGGACGCTCCGTCAGCTTCGGGTCGAGACGGTCCAGGAAGGCACGGTGGTGCGCCTCCATGTTCGAGAAGACGGGCTCCGCCTCTCCCAGAAGCTCCAGCGACGCGAGCGCGGCCGCGCAGCCGAGCGGATTGGCCGTATAGCTGTGGCCGTGCCAGAAGGTCTTCATCGCGTCCCCACTCACGAACGCCTCGTAGACCCGGCGGGACGCGACGGTCACGGCCAGCGGCAGAAAGCCGCCGGTGAGCCCCTTGGACAGGCAGATCAGGTCTGGCTCGACGCCCGCCCGCTCGCACGCGAAGCGTGCACCCGTGCGCCCGAAGCCGGTCATGACCTCGTCCAGAATGAGCAGCGTGCCGGCCTCCTCGGTGATTCGGCGCAGGCCCCGCAGGAAGTCGTCCCTGCACATGCGCATGCCGCCCGCACCCTGGATGAGCGGCTCGGCAATGACCCCGGCCACCGCCGGAAGCGAGTCGTCGGCCAGCCGCGTGCGCAGGCGCTCCAGCACCTCGGCCTCGCGTCCTTCCGCCCCGTCGTCCCCGATCCAGGTGTCGGGAAACGGGAGCCGCTCGACCGAGAAGAGCAGCTCGTCGAACACGCCCGTGAACGGGCTCTCTCCCCCGACCGACATGGCCCCGAACGTGTCCCCGTGGTACGCCCCGTCGAACGCGAGGAAGACCGGGCGGCGCTCATCCACGTTCGCCCAGTACTGGTAGGCGATCTTCAGCGCGACCTCGACCGAGGTGGAGCCGTCGTCAGAATAGAACACACGTTCTAGTGTGCCCGGCAGAGCCAATGACAGCGCGGCTGCAAGCCGCTCCGCCGGCTCGTGCGTAAAGCCGGCGAAGATCACGTGCTCGAGCTCGAGGGCCTGACGACCGATCGCCTCGGCGATGTGAGGGTGCGCGTGTCCGTGGAGGTTCACCCACCACGAGGAGATGCAGTCGATGAGCGAGCGGCCGTCCTCGAGGAAGATCCGGGAGCCCCTACCTCCGACCACCTTGAGCGGCGTCGCCATCCCCGCGATGGTCGTGAACGGAAACCAGACGTTGGGGTGCGGGCCCCCGCCGGTGGGTCCCGTCGCCGCCCCGCTCACCGGCCGCGGTCCAGTTGGAGGTCGAGCCCCTCGAAGGCCCCGCGCAGCGACTTCGCGCTGATGATCTCGAGCGGCGGCACGCGACCGAGGACCATCACGTCTCCGTACTTCTCGATGGCTCGTCGATTGCTCTCGTGCTCCTCCCCGTTGAGCACCACGCCATGAATCGGGATCGACCGCCGCCTGAGCTCGGAAATCGACAGCAGCGTGTGGTTCAGCGTGCCGAGGCTCGTGCGCGCGACGAGGATCACGGGGGCGAAGTGCGCCGCGAGGTCGACCATGAGACTTTCGTCGTTGATCGGGACCATCAGACCCCCGGCCCCCTCCACGACGGTCGGCGCCCCCGCGGGCAGGAACGTCTCGTAGATCGGCTCGAGATCGATGGTGATGCCCTCGATGGCGGCGGCCGCGTGGGGTGACATCGGCTCGCGGAGCCGGTACGCCTCGGGCAGGAAGCGACGGTGCGGCAGGCCGGTCCACTCGCGCACGCGTTCGGTGTCGGTGCTGGGACTCAGACCGGCCTGGATGGGCTTCCAGTAGTAGGCGTCCAGGCCGATGGTCAGCGCCGCTGCCACGACCGTCTTGCCGACGTCCGTGTCCGTTCCGGTCACGAAGAGGGGCCCGGACAGGCTCACGCCGCCTCCCTGCCGCGGTACTCGACCAGGGCCTCGACGAGCTGGTCGAGGTGCTCCGGTGTGTGCAGTCTGCTGAGCGAAACGCGCAGCCTCGCCGTGCCCTCGGGCACCGTCGGCGCGCGGATCGCCACGGCCAGGATCCCGCGCGACCGGAGGTAGGACTCACAGGCGAGCGCGTCGCGGTCTTCACCCAGCCGGATCGGTACGATGTGCGAATCGGAGGGCGCCGTATCGAAGCCCGCGGCCCGCAGGCGCGCGTGAGCCGAAGACACGAACGAGAGGAAGCCCTCCTGGTCGAGCCGTCCGGAGCGGATCGCGGTGAGGGCGGCCGCGGTAGCACCGACCACGGCCGGTGACGGAGCGGTCGAGTAGATCGCGCCCGCGCAGAAGTTCACCAGGTGCTCGCGAAGCACCTCGCTGCCGGCGACGAACGCGCCCGACGTGCCGAACGCTTTGCCGAAGGTGCCGAGCAGTGCGTCGACGCGCGCATGCCCGGCAGCCAGCCCCTCTCCCTGCGAGCCGTACACGCCGACTGCGTGAGCGTCGTCGACCAGGAGCAGGGCCCCGTGTCGCTCGGCCACCTGGCAGATGCGATCCAGAGGTGCCCGGTCGCCGTCCATGCTGAAGAGCGACTCGGTCACGACAAGCGTCGGGGCGGCCTCCGCGAGGTTCGCCGAGCGCTCCGCCCAGTCCTGTAGCTGCGCGTCCAGGTGGCCGACGTCGTTGTGGCGGAAGGGGCGCGTCTCGGCTCGGCTCAGCCAACATCCGCGGCGGATGCTCGCATGCGCGAGCTCGTCGTACAGAACAAGGCCGCCCTGGTCGACCAGGGCCGGGATCACCGACGTGTTCGCCTGGAAGCCCGACACGAAGAGCAGCGCCGACTCGCGACGCGTGAAGTCCGCGAGCTCGGCCTCCAGCGTCGCGTGCAGGTCGAAGCTACCCACCACGAGTCGTGAGGCCCCCGCACCGACCCCGTGGCTCACCGCGCTGCGTGCGACGGCCGCCACGACCTCGGGGTCCGTGGCGAGGCCCAGGTAGTCGTTGGAGCAGAAGCTCAGGAGCCGCCGACCCTCGTGCAGAACGTACGGGGTACCGGGCTCTGGGACGTACGCTTCCACGCGCCGTAGACGTGCAGCAGCGTCGCGCGCCTCGAGCCCGGCGCGGAGCCGAGCGAATCTGTCGGCAGGGAGGGTCATGGTGGTCTCTGGCTCTCGCGTCCCCGTATTGTGGCTACGTCCCGCGCCCGAAGAGGGCCGCGCACTCCAAGGAGAGTCTTCAGATGCAGGTGTTCACGCTCGCCGGTCGAGAGGCCGAGCCACTCGACCCGGCGAACTTCACGGGCCAGGGTACTCTAGTCAGAATGCTCGGAGTCTGTGAGGGTCCCAGGATCAACGCCTACACAGTGACGTTCGAGGCCGGAACGCGCACCGCCTGGCACACCCACACGGGCACACAGCTCCTGCTGGTGACCGCCGGCACCTGCCGCTTCCAGGCCGAGGGCGAGCCCGTTCAAGAGGCGGGCAGGGGGAGCGTAGTGAGCATTGCTCCCGGCGAGCGGCACTGGCACGGCGCGACGCCCGACGCGCCAGCGACGCATGTGGCGCTCAACGTCGACGCGACCACC
>JAHEKM010000181.1 GCA_024638325.1 Gemmatimonadota bacterium
AGGAGCTTCAGGCGGCCTCGTCGGCGGGCTCCTGTTCGCGGTGCACCCGGTCCACGTCGAGGCGGTGGCGAACGTGGTGGGACGCGCCGACGTGCTCATGACGCTCTTCTGCCTCCTGGCCGCGCTCGCCTACCTCGCCCGCGGCCTGGGTGACGCGAACCGGGCCGTACTCGTGGCGCTCCTGTACGCGCTCGCGCTCGGCTCAAAGGAGAACGGGGTGGTCCTCCCCGCCCTGCTGCCCCTGCTGCTGTGGGCGCGTCAGACGCGGGACGACGGCGTACCTCTATCACGGGTCGCCCTCCGGAGAAGCGTGCGGCGGGAGGTGCTCGTCCTGGCGCCGACGGTCCTGGTCCTCGCGGGCTACCTCGCGCTGAGGTACCGGGTCCTAGGAACGCTCATTCATCGGGATACGGCGCCCTACATCGCCTTGCTCGGCCCTGCGGAGCGCGTCACGACAGCCGTCGCGAACGTCACGCACCTGGCGCGGCTGATGTTGTGGCCCGTGGACCTCGCGGCCGACTACGGACCGGACATCGTCACGGTGGCCGGGACCGGCTCCGTGAGCTTCTGGGCCGGCGCGCTCACGCTGGTCCTCGTCAGCGTGCTTGGGGTCGTTCTCGCGCTTCAGCGGGAGCGGCTCGGCGCCGCTGCGGTCGCTTGGGTCGCGGTCTCGATCGTCATCGTGAGCAACCTCGTGTTCCCCATCGGTATCTGGATCGCCGAGCGCACGCTGTACCTGCCGTCGGCGGGCCTGGCGCTCGCGGCGGCTGCCGCTGTCGGGGCCGTGGCCAGACTGGCACCTTCGCGCATGCCCACGGTCTGGATCGCGGTCGGGCTGCTGGTCGCGGGCGGAGCTTGGAAGACCCTGGACCGCGTCCCCGCGTGGGCGGACAACGAGGCGGTGCTGGCGACGTTGGCCGAGGAGCATCCCGAGTCGTTTCGGAGTCAGTGGTGGCTCGCCAGACAGCTCGCCGAAGTAGAGGATTTCCCGTCCTCACTTCGCTGGTACGACCAGGCGCGACAAACGAACCCCAACGACCTGGGGTTGGCGCTCGACCACGCGCGCACGCTCTTGCTCGCCGGCCGCCCGACGGAGGCGGAGGAACTCGCGAGCACCCTGCCCCCGACCGACCCCGCGCGCTTCGTCTACCTCGCCCAAAGCAAGAGGATGACGGGTCGCGACGAGGAGGCGCGGGAGGACGTTCTCGCCGGGCTCGAGCGCTTTCCGGCGGATCCTCGACTGAGGGGGCAAGCGGTAGAGCTCGGAATCCCGATCGATCCCTAGCCGGGGATGCGACCCCCACCTGACACGGCCCTCCGCTTGCCACATCATTAGGGCTCCCTCAGCCCAGACGTACGTCTCGACAGGAGCCACCGTGGCGGACCAGACCCGCGACCCGTTCGGCGCCCGCACAACCGTCGATCTCCCCGAGGGTTCGACCTCCTTCTATCGCCTCTCGCGCCTGGAGGAGGAGGGCGTCGTCGACTCGCTCGAACGCCTGCCCTTCTCCATACGCGTCCTTCTGGAAAACACGCTTCGGCACGCAGGCGGTGCCTACGTCTCGGCCGACCACGTGAAGGCCGTCGCGGCCTGGAGCCCGACGAACTCGGGGGCGGACGTACCGTTCATGCCGTCGCGTGTCGTGCTACAGGACTTCACCGGCGTCCCGGCCGTCGTCGACCTCGCGGCGATGCGAGACGGCATCAAGGAATTGGGCGGCGATCCGGCGCGCATCAACCCGGTCGTGCCGGCCGACCTGGTCATCGACCACTCCGTGCAGGTCGACTACTTCGGCTTCGCCGACGCGTTCAGGTTGAACGTGGAGAAGGAGTTCGAGCGGAACCACGAGCGATACGCCCTCCTCCGTTGGGCGCAAGAGGCGTTCGACAACTTCTCGGTGGTTCCCCCGGGCACGGGCATCGTGCACCAGGTCAACCTCGAGTATCTGGCCTCGGTGATCCACCGCCGAGAGGAAGACGGGTCCTTTCTGGCCTATCCCGACACCCTTGTGGGCACCGACTCGCACACGACGATGGTCAACGGTCTGGGCGTCGTCGGGTGGGGTGTAGGCGGCATCGAGGCCGAGGCGGTCGTGCTCGGCCAGCCGTACTACATGCTGCTGCCCGAGGTCGTCGGCATGAAGCTCACCGGCACGCTTCCGGAGGGCGCGACCGCCACGGACCTCGTCCTGCGCGTCACCGAGATGCTGCGCAATCACGGTGTGGTAGGCCGCTTCGTGGAGTACTACGGGTCTGGGCTCAGCCACCTGACGCTGCCCGACAAGGCGACACTCGCGAACATGTCGCCCGAATACGGTGCCACCATCGGGTTCTTCCCCGTCGACGCGCAGACGCTGGTGTACCTGCGCGGAACGGGGCGGCCCGAGGCGATGGTCCAGCGCGTCGAGCGCGTGAGCAAGGAGTTGGGCCTCTTCCGGACCGACGACACGCCCGACCCTGAATACACCTCGACGCTGGAGCTCGACCTCTCCACCGTGGAGCCGAGCCTGGCCGGGCCGAAGCGGCCGCAGGACCGCATCCGACTCGCGGACATGCGGAAGCAGTTCGACAAGGACCTGCCGAAGCTGGTACCCGCGGGCTTCGCGTTGCCGTCGCGCGCCGAGGCCGAGGGCGAGGGTCAGCCGCGTACGGGAGAGAGCTGGGGAGGAGAAGGCGGCGCCGAGGCCGTCACCGTCGCGTCCCCCAACCGCTGCGTGGTCATCGACTGCGAGGGTGAAGAGGCCGAGGTCGGCGACGGCACCGTCGTCATCGCCGCCATCACCAGCTGCACGAACACGTCGAACCCGTCGGTCATGGTCGGGGCGGGCCTGTTGGCCAAGAAGGCGGTCGAGAAGGGGCTCATGGTGAAGCCGTGGGTGAAGACCTCGATGGCACCCGGCAGCCAGGTGGTCACCGACTACCTCACCAAGTCGGGGCTCCTGGAGTACCTCGAGCAGCTCAAGTTCAACGTCGTAGGTTACGGCTGCACGACGTGCATCGGGAACAGCGGGCCGCTGCCGGAGAACGTGCACAAGGCCGTCGAGGAGAACGGCCTGGTGGTGGCTTCCGTACTCTCGGGCAACAGGAACTTCGAGGCGCGCATCCATCCGCTCGTGCGAGCGAACTACCTTGCCTCACCCGTGTTGGTCGTTGCGTACGCGCTAGCTGGCCGCGTGGACATCGACCTCTACAACGAGCCGCTCGGTCACGGTTCCGACGGCAAGCCGGTCTTCATGGCCGACATCTGGCCGGCGCCCCAGGAGATCCGCGACACGGTGGCGTCCGCCCTCGAGCCCGAGATGTTCACCACACGCTACGCCGTGGTGAGCACGGGTGACGAGAACTGGCAGGCGCTCCCGGTCCCCGAGGAGAGCAGCCTCTACGAGTGGGCAGACGAATCCACCTACGTGCGTCGGCCGCCGTTCTTCGAGGGCATGGACCTCGAGGTACCGTCCGTCTCCGACATCGCGGGTGCCAGGGTTATGGCCCTGCTCGGGCAGTCCGTCACCACGGATCACATCTCGCCGGCGGGTGCGATCCCCAAGGGTGAGCCTGCGGCGCGCTACCTCGAGTCCCATGGGGTCGAGCGGAAGGACTGGAATACGTTCGGCTCCCGACGGGGCAACCACGAGGTCATGATGCGCGGCACGTTCGGCAACGTGCGCATCAAGAACCTCCTGCTCGACGGTAAGGAAGGAGGCCACACGGTCTACTTCCCCACCGGCGAAGAGATGCCGATCTACGACGCGTGCATGAAGTACCAGGAGTACGGCACGCCGTTGATCGTGATCGCCGGACAGGAGTA
>JAHEKM010000073.1 GCA_024638325.1 Gemmatimonadota bacterium
GAAGCCGGACTGCTCGCGGCGGAGTGGCTCCTGCTCCTGGTGCCGGCGCTGGCGTTCGTGCTGGTCGGCCGATTCGACCCCCGCCTTACGCTCTCGCTGAGGACGCCGAAGCCCGGCCACCTGTTTGCCGGCATCCTCCTCATCGCCGGGGCGCTTCCGCTCGTCTGGCTGGTCGGCTGGTTGCAGAGCTTCGTGCTCCCGATCCCGTACGAGCTGCTCGAAGGCTTGGAGGAGCTGGTGACGGCTACGTCGCTGGAGCGCTTCGCCTGGCTCGTCCTGGTGCTGGCTCTCACGCCCGCAGTCTGTGAGGAGTTCGTGTTTCGCGGTGTGCTGATGGGTGGTACGCGTGACCTGGAGCCTTGGCGCATGATCCTGCTCAACGGGCTGGTCTTCGGAGCCTTCCACCTTTCGTTCCAGACGGTGATCCGGTTCCTGCCCACGGCGCTGCTGGGTTCGCTCATCGCCTGGACGGTATGGCGTACGGGCTCTTTGTGGGTCGGCGTGCTCATGCACTTCCTGAACAACGCGACCATCGTGGTGCTGACCTCGCTGCCGTCGATCCGGGAGAGCTTCAACGACCCGGAGGCGCCCCCACCGCTCTGGCTCGTGCCCGTGGGGGCGTTGGCGCTCGCGCTCGGCACGGAGTGGGTGCGCCGGACCACGAGGGGCGTCGGGGCGGCCGGGGGTGCGCCGACGGCGGACGGGGTCGCGGCATGAAGCGGCCCGGCGCCACGCACCTCGAGTGCACATGGACCGGCCATACGATTCCCAGCGAGCAGCTCGTGGGGCTGTCCGAGGCCGGCAAGCCGCTCTTCGCTCGCTACGACCTCGACGCGATCAAGGCCACGTTCACCCCCGAGGCCGTGGCGCACCGGCGGGCAGACCTGTGGCGCTACGCCGAAGTGTTGCCGGTTCGGGACTCGGCGAGCCGGGTGTGCCTGGGCGAAGGCTGGACGCCGCTCCTGGATGCACCGCGCACGGCCCGACGTCTCGGACTCGCGCGCGTGTGGGTCAAGGACGAGGGACAGAACCCGACCGGAAGCTTCAAGGCGCGGGGGCTTTGCCTGGCGGTTTCAAGGGCGCTCGAGCTCGGCGCGAGCGCCGTGGCGCTTCCATCGGCCGGGAACGCGGGCAGCGCCGCCGCGGCCTACGGGGCGGCAGCCGGGCTTCCCGTGCACGTCGTCGTACCGAAGGACACCCCGATACCCATCCTCGAGGAGATCTCGGCACTGGGCGCCGACCTCCAGCTCATCGACGGGCTCATCACCGACTGCGGCGCGATCGTTCGTCGCGGCGTCGAGGAGCATGGCTGGTTCGACCTCTCGACGCTCAAGGAGCCGTACCGCGTCGAGGGCAAGAAGACGATGGCGTACGAGCTCCACGAGCAGCTGGGCGGCCGACTGCCGGACGCCATTGTCTACCCGACGGGCGGCGGCACCGGCCTCATCGGCATGTGGAAAGCCTTCGACGAAATGGAAGCCCTGGGTTGGATCGGCGTGGAGCGGCCGAAGATGTTCACCGTTCAGGCCGACGGGTGCGCGCCCGTCGTGCGGGCATGGGAGACCGGTGCAGAGTCGGCCGAACCCTGGCAGAACGCGACGACGTATGCCGCGGGCCTCCGGGTCCCGAGCGCGGTGGGGGACTTCCTGATGCTGCGCGCGCTGCGGGCGTCCGGTGGCGGAGCCGTTGCGGTATCCGACGCGGCCATGGCCGAGGCGGTGCAGTGGATCGGGGCGGACACGGGTGTGTTCGCCGCGCCCGAGGGGGGCGCCACGGCGGTGGCCGTCCCGCGTCTTCTGGAGCTGGGACTTCTGGTGCCGAGCGACGAGGTGGTCCTTTTCAACACGGGCAGTGGCCTGAAGTATGTTGGGATGTCACCCTCGAACTGACCCGCTCACATGCTGACGCTCTTCTGGATCGTGCTCTGGCTCGCGCTGCTGGCCCTGATGGTCGCGGCGGCGGTACGCCTGCACGCGCGCCGGAAGGAGCTCGCGGCGTCCCCTGTGCCGAGGATCGACGACGCCGCGATCATGGTGATCCTCGAGAAAGGGGAGCTCACCGTCGACGATGAGCCGCTCGACCTGCGGGAGATCGACGAGCGAGAAGAGCGCTTCTGGTCGGAGAGCTGGGACGAGCCCGAAGAGTGGTGAGCCCCGTCGGCGTCCGCTCGCGTCAGGGCCTGAAGCGGTAGTAGAGCTCGGGTAGAGGCACGATCCGCCCGTTCATGGGCAGGTCGTCCTCGGGGTCGGAACGCCGAACGGCCAGACCCCGGTTGAAGTTCAGGGCCGCCCCCACCGCATGGTCGTCGACGAAGGCCCAGTCGACTCCGACGGGGGCCCGAGCGACGAGTGCGAAACCCGTCCGCTCAGCCGGAACGATGGGGCCGGCCACGGCCACCCAAAGGCCGAGCCCCACGAACGGGCGCAGCGCCCGACCACCGATGTATTCCTTGAAGACCGGCGAGATGGACACGTCGCGGAACGACCAGCTGCCGAGGCCCACCTCGACCGCGTGGCTGTCCCAGTAGCGTTCGACCGTCAGGCCGAGCGTGCTGATGCCGCCGAACGAGAGCCCGATACGCCAGCCGTCTCCGGCGTCGGACCCCTGCGCCTGAAGGGGCAGGGCGCCTGCCAGGGCGAACAGCAGGGCGAAGGCCAGGGGGCGCATCGCTTTCTAGAGACTCCGGTCGAGGGGATGGTACGGGAGGCGGACCGGCCGTGGGCCCGCCTCCCTACCGGTCAGCGAGCGATGGCCAGCGTCGCTCCCACGTACAACGTACGACCGGGGCCCGGCTCGTAGAACCGGTTGCCGAAGGCGTTGATCGCGATGGACGAGACGTACGTCTGGTCCGTCAGGTTCTGTATGCCCGCGAAGGGAGACACCTCGAGGCGCCCCACGCGGAGCGCGTTCGCTCCGGCTCTGATGTCGAAGAGCGTGTAGGCCTCGGCGGGCTCGGCGTCGTTGGCGTCGTTGACCTCCACCTCGGACGTGTACTCCAGCCCGAACTCCAGGAAGTACTCGGAGGGACCGAGGCGCAGGCTGCTCTGGAACTGCGTCGGCGCGAGCCCCGGGACCTTGTTGCCCGAGAAGTTGTCCGTGCCCACCACGTACTCGTCGAACTCGGCGTCCACGCGATTGAGCGAGCCCTGGAGCGTGACGAAGTCCTGCGCCCGAATGCGGGCGACGAGCTCGAAGCCCTGGCGGCTCGTGGTGCCGGCGTTCCGGAAGTAGGTCAGCATGCTCGCGTTCTCGAACGCGATGAGCTCGTTCTCGAGCTTCGTCGTGAAATATGATCCCTCGTACGAGAGGTCGATGGCCTCCATGGCGAGGACGTCGTAGGCGACGCCGCGGACGCCGACCTCGAACGTGTTGCCCGTCATGGGGTCGAGGTCCGGATTGAATCCGCCCGCGCCGCTTTCCCGGTTCCCGAGCTCCACCGTCGTGGGCGTCTCGAACGACGACGAGTAGTTCGCGAAGAGCCCGAGGCTCGGCACGATCTCGACGTGCGCCCCGATCATCGGGCTCAGCTTGTTCATGTCGCGGCTACCCGAGTCGTCCGCGTTGGCCGGTGACACCGGGAAGAGATCATTGACCTCGAAGTGCGTGTGGTCGTAACGCACTCCACCCATGAGCGTCACGCGGTCGGCCAGGGTCAGCGACGTCTGCAGGAAGCCTCCGACGCCTCGCACCTGCTCGGTCTGGTTGAGCTGGAGGCTGCCCGGCGCGCCTCCGTCGCTCACGTACTCGCGCCGGTCGTCGTCCTGGAAGTCGGTATCGAAGCCGCCCCGGACGTCGAAGACTGCGCTGCCGGCGGTGCCACCCTTTCCGACAATGATGCGTGCGCCGCCCGCCCGCCGGTCGACGTCGACGATGTCGCCGGGCAGCGGGTTGTTGAAGTCACGCGTCAGCCCGTAACCGCTCACCTCGGCGTCGAGTCCGCCCACCATGCCGTCCCAGGTCACACCGAGCTGGCTCTGCTGCACAGCCTTCCGGGTCTGGAAGTTCGTGTAGGCGAACGGGAAGACCTGCGTGGGGTCCTCCTCGTACAGGTCGAGTCGGAGAGAGCCCGGGTTCTCGGCGAACAGGTCGAGGTGGTTGACCGTGATGCCCAACTCGCCTCCGGCCATCGGCTGCACGAGGCGACCGACGAGATGGAAGCGATCGGCGCGGCCGTACGAGTTCCCGTCTACGTCGACCCTGTACCCCTTGTAGTCGAGGTTGTCGACGCTGATGAGGTAGCCGGTCGTTCCCACCGTCCCTCCGGTGAGGCTCTGAAGTCTCACCAGGCCGTCGCTGCCGAAGACGGTTGTGGCCTCCTGGCGAAGCGGCGAGCTGGAAGGCACCTCGGACTCGAAGCGCAGCACACCACCGGATGCGTTGCCGTACAGCGCCGACGCGGGACCCCTCAAGGCCTCGACCCGACCGAGAGAGCCGATGTCGATGTGGTCGAGCGTCGACTGGCCGTCCGGTAGCGTCGCCGGAATTCCGTCGACCTCGACATGAATGCCGCGCACGCCGAACTGGGCGCGCGATCCGAACCCGCGGATCGAGACGCGCTCCCCGACGGCGTAGTTGAAGCGGTTCTGTACCTGCACGCCGGGCAACGTCTCGAGGGCTTCCTCGAGGAACATGCCGGTCTTGCCCTCACGTAGCTCGGCCCGGCCGGCTACGGAGATGGGGTACGGAGACACGCTCACCGCCACCGGCGTCTTCATGATCTCGACGATCACGCCCTGGAGATCGAACCTGGGCACGGTGTCGGACTGAGGATCCTCCTGCGCCGCGAGCTGCGCCACCGGCAGCAGGAGCAGGGCCAGCGCCGCGAGCAGGGTCGAGCTTCGGACTTTGCTTCGAATCATCGGTTCATCCGGAGTGAGTTCAGGGGGCCGCCAAAAGACACGCGGCACCATGATAGTGTCAAACAGGCCGCCGCGCCTGGGTTTCATGGGGTGACGTCCGTGCCGGGGCGTCGCTAGCTTGCCCGGCATGAATCGCCCGGATCCCATCGACGTCCCCGCCGAGGTCCTGGATCCCCGTCGCAGCGCCGTTTTCGAGGCACTCGGCGACGGGGTGATGGTGCTACCCGCCGCGCCCGTCCAGTACGCTTCACGGGATAGCGACCGCCCCTACGCCCCCGACCGCGAGCTGTACTACGTGACGGGGGCGGTCGAGCCCGAAACGGTGGCGGTCCTGGTCGGGGGAGACGAGCCGAGCTTCACTCTGTTCGCGCGCGATCGGGACGAGGAAGCAGAGCTGTGGAGCGGTCCGAGACTGGGCGTAAACGGCGCGAACGAGCGCTTCCGACCGGACGAGTGCCTGCCACTGGCGGAGCTCGGCGAGAAGTTGCCCACGCTCCTCTGGCGAGGTGACCGCTTGTTCTACCGCCTCGGACGGGGTGGGGCGGTCGAGGCTCACGTGCTCGAGGCGCTGGCGCGGGCCCGCACCAAGGGCCCCCGCACCGGGACGGGCCCCCGGTCGCTGATCGATCCGGGCGAGATCCTGGACGAGCTGCGGCTCCGAAAGGACCCCTACGAAGTCGAGGCGATCCGCCGAGCCGTGGCGATCTCTGTCGAGGGCCACCGTGCCGCCGCGGCGGCGATCGGACCCGGGGTCGGGGAGTGGGCGGTGGAAGCCGCAATCGAGCGCGCGTTCCGCGCCGACGGAGGCTCCGGACCGGCGTACGAGCCCATTGTCGCCGCCGGCCGCAACGCCTGCGTGCTGCACTACGTCGCCAACCGTGTGACCATCGGCGAGGAAGACCTCGTCCTCGTGGATGCGGGCGCGCAGTGGAATCTGTACGCCGGCGACATCACGCGAACGTATCCTGCGGACGGGACGTTCACGGGGCCGCAGCGCGACGTGTACCGGATCGTCGACGAAGCGCGAAGCGCGGCCATCGATGCGGTGAAGCCGGGGACGACGGTCGAGCGGGTCCATGCGGCCGCGGCAGAGGTTCTGGTCGATGGCCTCGTGGCCCTGGGCGTGCTCACGGGGGCCGTGCAGGAGATCCTCGCGGAGCTCTCGTACAAGAAGTACTACCCGCACCAGACGTCCCACTGGTTGGGGCTCGACGTCCACGACCCGGGGGACTACGCGCGCTCGGGCGATTCGCGGGTACTCGAGCCGGGCATGGTCTTCACCGTCGAGCCCGGCCTCTACTTCCGGCCCGGCGTCACCGAGAACGCCGGCTTCTCGGGCATCGGTATCCGCATCGAAGACGACGTGCTCGTGACGGATGGCGGATGCGAGGTGCTGACTGCCGCTTTGCCTACCTCGGCCGAGGAGGTCGAGGCACTCGTCGGGGGCGGGCTGTGAGCGCTGTGGAGACGCACTCTGGTGCGTTGATTCTGGATGCGTTGGCGGAGCCCGGCCCGCTCGTCACCGTAGAGCTGCGCCCCCCGCGCACCGACCTCGGGCGCGAGGGCGTCATGGCCGCGTGGATCGACCTGCACCACACGCTGAGTCGGCTGACGCGCGAAAAGCTCTTCGTCTTTCTCACGGACAACGCCGTCGGCGCGGCCGAGGAGGAGAGCCTGGCCCACATCGGCGCGAACGTGGGAGAGGCGATCGACTTGCGGCGCGTCGTCCCGATCCTCACCACGAAGCACACGCTCACCTACTGCGAGAACTTCGCCCGGCGCGCGGCGTCCGAGGGCTTCGACGCCCTCACGGTGCTCGGAGGAGACAAGGGCGTAGGCCCCCCGCGGTGCGTGCCCCATGGGAGTGAGCTGCGTGCGATCCTGAGCCGTAAGGTGCCGAGCCTCACGCTGGGCGGATGGGCCAACCCGCACCGCGACGCCGAGGAGCAGGTGCGCTTCGTCACCGCGCCGGACTCGCACGCCCGGTTCGCGCTCAGCCAGATCGTGTCGCACCACTCGCTGCCCGGTGTCGAGGGTCTTCTCCGAGCGATGGACGAGCACAGGGCGGGGGTCCCCATCATCTTCGGCGTCTTCTTCTACCGGAGCGCCAATCCCAAGACGCTCGACGTCCTGTCGCGCTTCTTTCCGGTTCCCACCGAGGAGCTGACCCGGGAGTTCGAGGGCGGCGCCTCGGCCGAGGAGATCTGCGCGCGCACCATCCGTGAGCTACGAGCCGTCGGCGCCGACAAGATCTACGTGAGCAACTTGGGCAACCGGAGCGCCGGCCGTCGGCTCAAGCGGATCCTGGAGCAGGTGTAGATGCCGCTCGGACGTTCGAGCCCAGCCCGGCCTCGCGCACGACCCTCACGGCGACCTCTACGTTCGAGCGCGGGGCACTCAGGTGGAAACCCGAAACCTTATCGCGCGTCGCTTCCACGATCTCGAGCGCGATGGCTACGCCTTCGGCCAGCGCGGCTTCTGGGCCCCGCTCCTCGGCGTCCCTCATGCGCTCGACCAGCCCCTCGGGGACCGACACCCCGGGTACCTCGTTCGCGAGGAACTCGGCGCTCCGAAGGCTCGGGAAGAGCCACAGCCCAGCGATGACCGGTACCTCGGCCTCGGCGGCCAACTCCAGGAACGGATCGAGCGCCCGCACTTCGAACACCGGGCGGGTCACGGCGAAGTCTGCGCCGGCCTGAAGCTTACGCGCGAACCGGTCCCGCTCCTCCGGTAGCTCCGGGGCGGATTGGTCGAGTTGTACTCCCTGCACGAAGCGCGTCGGGTCGCGTAGGGGGTTGCCGCCCGGGTCCACACCGCGGTTCAGGCCTTGCACCACGCTTGTGAGCCCGATGGAGTCGATATCGAGCGCCGTTGTCGCGTCGGGGTAGGGGCCCGTACCCGGTGGGTAGCCGCTCGCGATCAGCACGTTGCGGAGCCCGACGGCCGCGGCGCCGAGGAGGTCCGAGATCATGCCGAACATCTCGCGGCCCCTGCACGTGTAGTGGACGATGGTTTCGAGCCCGGTCTCCCGTTCGATGACCGTCGCCGCGGCGAGGGCACCCATGCGGCTCCGCGAGCGCCAGCTGTCGATGAGGCTGACCGCGTCGACGCCGGCGTCCTGAAGCGCTCGTGCGGGCCCGACCACTTCGGCTGGATTCCAGCCGTGCGGCGGCAGGATCTCCACGGACACCGTTGGCTGACCCGACCCGAGCTTGGCGCCGAAGCGCGACCGCTCTGACAGCGGGGTCGGCTCGACCGCCGCGGCTGCTGTCGACGGCCGTTCGGAGGGCACACGCGCCGCTACGGAGGCCGACTTCGCGGCGTCGACCACCTGTCGGATACGGCGCACGTGCGCGGGCGTCGTGCCGCAGCAACCGCCCACGAAGCGGACGCCGACGTCCACCATGCGGCGAGCGTACTCGGCCATGTAGTCCGGGCTGGCCAGGTAGATCTGCCGGTCGCGAATCGTACGCGGGAGCCCGGCATTCGGTTGAGCCGACAGCGGCCGGTCGGTCGCGTCGGCCATGTCCTCGAGCACGTCCAGCATCACCGCGGGTCCGACCGAGCAGTTCACCCCGATCACGTCGACGCCCAGCTCCGCGAGCGCCCGCGCCAGTTGGGCGGCGTCCGTGCCGTACGCGGTTCGTCGGTCCTCGCCCACCGTCATCTGGGCGACCACGGGCAGGTCGGACTCGGCGCGGACCGCCTCGTACGCGCAAGCGACCTCGGCTACGTCGGAGAAGGTCTCGAACACGAACCCGTCGACTCCGCCCTCCAGGAGGCCCGTGACCTGCTTGCGGAAGAAGTCGACCGCCTCGTGGCGGGCCGTGGCCCCCAGAGGGTCGAGTCTCACTCCGAGAGGGCCTATGGCTCCGGCCACACGTGCGCGACGCCCCGCGGCCGCGCGCGCCAGTCGCGCGGCCACCGCGTTGATCTCCTCGGTACGTCCTTCGAGACCGTACGACGAAAGCTTCACCGGGTTGGCGCCGAACGTGTTCGTTTCGATGACCTCGGCGCCGGCGTCCACATACTCCTTGTGGATGCGCCGGACCAGATCCGGTTGATCCAGGTTCACCTGGTCGTAGCACACGTTCACGAAGACGCCGCGACCGTACAGCTCCGTCCCCATCGCTCCGTCGAAGACGTGGACGCGGCCGTCGTCGATGAGCCCCCTCACGTCAGGAGCCCGGCTCGTCCGGGTCGTACCCCAGGTTGGGCGCGAGCCACTGCTCGGCCTCCTCGACGGTCCATCCCTTTCGTGCGGCGTAGTCCTCGACCTGGTCACGGCCGACGCGGCCGACCCCGAAGTACTTCGCCGTCGGGTGGGCGAGATACCAGCCGCTCACCGACGACGCGGGCGTCATGGCGCAGCTTTCCGTGAGCTGGATGCCGATGCGTGTCTCCGCGTCCAGAAGCTCGAAGAGCGTCCGCTTCTCCGTGTGGTCCGGGCACGCCGGATAGCCGGGCGCCGGGCGAATGCCCTGGTACGACTCCGCGATGAGGGACGCGTTGTCGAGCGACTCGTTCGGCGCGTAGCCCCAGATCTCGGTACGCACCTTCTCGTGCATGTACTCGGCCAGCGCCTCGGCCAGCCGGTCGGCGAGCGACTTCATGAGAATGGCGTTGTAGTCGTCGTTCTCGGCCTCGAGCCCCCGGGCCAACTCCTCGGCACCGTGGACCGTAACCGCGAACGCGCCCATCCAGTCGGGAACGCCCGACTCGGCCGGTTGCACGAAGTCGGAGAGGCAGAGGTTCTCTCGCCCGCCCTTGTCGAACTGCTGGCGCAGTCCGTGCACGACCGCGCGGACGTCGGCACGCGCATCGTTCGCGTACAGGGCCACGTCGTCGCCGACCGCGGCCGCAGGGAAGAGGCCCACCACGGCCTTCGGCTTCAGGAGGTCTTCCGACTCGATACGGTCGAGCATGGCCTCGGCGTCGGCAAGCAGTTTGCGCGCCTCGGCTCCGACCAACTCGTCTTCCAGGATCGCCGGGTACTTGCCGTGGAGCTCCCAGGCCTGGAAGAACGGCGTCCAGTCGATGTAGGGACGTAGCTCCGACGGTGCGACCTCGAAGGTGTGCATCCCGGGTCTTGTCGGTGGCGGAGACGGTTCCGTGTCGTCGACGCGCCAGGGCCTGGCCCGCGCCTCGGCGATGGGGAGCAGCTGGCTCCTCTCGCGGCGCCCGGCGCGCTTTTCCCGAACGTCGCGGTACTCGTCCCGGACGTGGTCCACGAACTCGGCCCGCTTGTCCTTGTCCAGCAGCGCGCCCACGACGCCCACCGCGCGTGACGCATCGAGCACGTGCACCGTCGCCCCGCCGTAGTTGCGCTCGATCTTCACGGCGGTATGGACCTTCGAGGTCGTGGCGCCGCCGATGAGGAGCGGCGCGGTGAAGTTCAGCCGCTCCATCTCCTTGGCCACGTGCACCATCTGGTCGAGCGACGGTGTGATCAAACCGGACAGTCCCACGATGTCGACCGCCTTCTCGCGGGCGACCTCGAGGATCTTCTCGGCGGGCACCATCACGCCCAGGTCGATGATCTCGTAGCCGTTACACTGGAGTACGACCCCCACGATGTTCTTGCCGATGTCGTGCACGTCGCCCTTGACCGTCGCGAGCAGCACACGGCCCTTGTCCGCCACGTCGGACTTCTCGGCCTCGAGATACGGCACGAGGTGCGCGACGGCTTTCTTCATGACGCGTGCGCTCTTCACGACCTGCGGCAGGAACATGCGTCCGCTGCCGAAGCGGTCGCCGACCACGTTCATGCCGTCCATGAGCGGGCCCTCGATGACCTCGAGCGCCCAGTCGAACGCCTGCCGTGCCTCCTCGGCGTCCTCCTCGACGTACTGGTCGATACCCTGAACGAGCGCGTGGACGAGACGGTCGTTCACGGGCTTCTCCCGCCACGACAGGTCCTCTTCCAGGCGCCGCTCGGTGGTGCCTTGGTGCTCGGCCGCGAGCACGGTGAGCGTCTCGGTGGCTTCGGGCTTGCGGTCGAAGAGCACGTCCTCGATCGGCTCCAGCAGCTCCGGCGGGATCTCGTCGTAGACGGGCATGGCGCCCGCATTGACGATGCCCATGTCGAGACCGGCCTCGATGGCGTGCTTGAGGAAAGCGGTGTGCATCGACTCGCGTACCTCCGGGCTGCCCCGGAACGAGAAGGAGACGTTACTGATGCCCCCGCTCGTGAGCGCGTGCGGGCACACCTCCTTGATTTGCCTCACGGCCTCGATGAAGTCGATGGCGTAGCGCGTGTGCTCCTCGATGCCCGTCGCGATCGCGAAGACATTCGCGTCGAAGATGATGTCTTCGGGTGGGAAGCCTTCCTCTTCCACCAGGATATGGTAGGCGCGCTTACAGATCTCCACGCGCCGCTCGAGCGTGTCGGCCTGGCCCTGGGTGTCGAACGCCATGACCACCGCGGCCGCCCCGTAGCGACGCACGAGCCGGGCACGCTCACGGAAGGCGTCCTCGCCGTCCTTCATGGAGATCGAGTTGACGACTCCCTTCCCCTGAACGGTCTTGAGTCCGGCTTCGATGACTTCCCAATCCGACGAGTCGACCATGATCGGGACGCGCGCGACCTCGGGCTCCGAGCCGACGAGGTTCAGGAAGCGCGTCATCGCCTTCTTCGCGTCGAGCAGACCCTCGTCCATGTTCACGTCGACGATCTGCGCGCCGCCGGTCACCTGACCGCGAGCGACGTCGATCGCGGTCTCGTAGTCGTCTTCCTTGATGAGCCGAGCGAAACGGCGTGAACCGGTCACGTTGGTGCGCTCGCCCACGTTCACGAACAGCGAGTCCGGCCCGATGCTCAGCGGCTCCAGGCCCGACAGACGTGTCAGGCGCTCGAGCTCCGGAATCTTGCGGGGCGGCAGCGCGCTCACGGCTTCGGCGATCGCCTTGATATGATCCGGCGTGGTGCCACAGCATCCGCCCACGATATTGACGAAGCCGGCCTCTACGAACTCGGCGGTGAGCAGCGCCATGTGCTCGGGCGTGTCGTCGTAGCCCCCGAACTCGTTCGGGAGTCCCGCGTTCGGGTAGCACGAGACGGGCAGCTCGGAGACCGACGACAGCTCCTCGAGGAACGGCCGCAGCTGGTCGATGCCGAGCGCGCAGTTGAGCCCCACCGAGAGCAGCCCGCCCCGACGCCCGGCGCCCGGTTGCACCCCGTGCCGCACGGAGTTGTAGAAGGCCTCTGCGGTTTGGCCCGAGAGCGTGCGCCCGCTCTGGTCCGTGATGGTGCCCGACATCATCACCGGGATGTCGTAGTCGAGCTCTGCCAGCAGGCCCGAAAGCGCCATCAGCGCGGCCTTCGCGTTGAGCGTGTCGAAGGCGGTCTCGACCATGAGAACGTCCACCCCGCCGCGAATGAGCCCGCGTCCCTGGTCCGCGTAGGTCTGCACCAGCTCGTCCCAGGTGACGCCGCGGGCGCCCGGGTCGTTCACGTCGGGCGAGATCGAAGCCGAGCGCGTCGTGGGGCCGAGCGCGCCCACGACCCAGACCACGCGTTCGGGATCTGCGGCCTCCACCTGGTCCGCGGCCTCGCGGGCGACGGTCGCGGCCGCGTAGTTGACCTCTTCGGCGATGTGCTCGAGCCCGTAGTCGGCGAGTGAGATGCCGTTGGCCGCAAAGGTGTTCGTCTCGATCAGGTCTGCGCCGGCCGCGGCGTACTGGACGTGGATCTCGCGGATCACGTCGGGCCGGGTGAGGCAGAGGAGGTCGTTCGCGCCCGTGAGGGGGATCTCGTTGTCTGCGAAGCGCTCGCCGCGGAAGTCCACCTCTTCCAGACCGTAGCGCTGAATCATCGTGCCCATGGCCCCGTCGATGATCAGCACGCGCAGCCCGAGGTCCTCCTCGAGCCGCTTCAGGCGCTCCGCCCGCGTCCGCGGTCCGGCTTCGACTGTCGTGACCATGGTCCCTCCGACGAGAAAGGCCCCTCGCGCCATGGCGCGACGGGGCTCTGCTGGCTTTTTAGCTCGTTCGCCGACGCTGTAGCGTCGAGCGGGCCGCAATACGCCTCAAATCGCCCCGATCAATGTGCTTCCAAGGTAACGCGGGGCTTCCGGAGGTCCAACAGGAAGCGCTACCGTCCCCGCATGTCACGCTGGCCCCCACCGCCACGGCTCGGAGCGTCCTTCTACAAGGCGCACGGGCTGGGCAACGACTACCTGGTTTTCGAGCACGGCGATGCCTGGACGGCTTCACCCTCCGCGGTCGCGTCGGTATGCGACCGGTATCGGGGTGCGGGCTCGGACGGGATCGTCGTCCTCGGGCCCGAGCGGGACGGCGTCTTTCCACTTCGCATGTTCAACCCGGACGGCTCGGAGTTCGAGCGGAGCGGCAACGGACTTCGGGTGTTGGCGTCGCATCTCGCGCGCCGCGGCTCGGGCGGCTCGCACTACACGGTCGACGTGGCCGGTGAGCGTGTGGTGCTGGAGGTCCACGGCGTCGTAGAAGGCGTCTACGACGTCTCGTGCGAGATGGGGACCGCACGCACGGGCCCCGAGGCGGTCGAGCTCGACCCCGCAGCGCTGGACGCCGACGGTCGTTTGGCTGGCCCCGCGGGGGAGTCACTCCGGGTGATCCCGGTCAACGTCGGCAACCCGCACATGGTCGTGCTCAGCGAGGACGTCACCGAGGAGCGACTCGCTGTCCTCGGCCCGTACCTGGTCGCCCACCCGGCGCTCGCACACGGGGCGAACGTGCAGCTGGCGAAGCCGACCGGACCCGGCGCCTGTGAGGCACTCATCTGGGAGCGGGGCGTCGGGCGCACGTCGGCGTCGGGAACGAGCTCGTGCGCCGTGGCTGTCGCGTTGGTCAGCGAGGGACTCCAGCCCGCGGGCGAGATCACCGTACGCATGCCGGGCGGGCGACTCCGTGTGCGGGTGTCCGAGACGTACGACGTCGTGCTCCGGGGACCCGTCGCCGAGGTCTGCACGGGCGACCTCGCGCCAGGCTTGCTGGCCCTATTGAACGACTGAGTCGCGGGCGCCCCGGAGGCTCGCGAGGGGCGTCAGGTCCTCACCCGGAGCAGCAGAACCAACCCGACACTCCCGAAGAGGAGGTTGGGACTCCAGGCAGCCATCCACGGCGACAGCGCGCCGGCCTCCCCGAGCGCTTGCGCCAGACGCAGGATCGCGATGAAGGCGATGACCGTCATCAGCGACATACCGACCCCGAACGCGGCGCCGCCCCGCTTGTAGCTCGTCGCCAGCGGTGCCGCGAACAGGATGATCACGAGGATCGCGATGGGGAGCGCGACCATCTGGCCGCGACGCACCTGCCACTCCTTCGGATCGCCTCCACTGCGCTCCAGAATCGCACTGATGCGATCGATCTCGGCGATCGTCATCTCTTCGGGCTCACGGGGGACTTCCAGGAGGTCCCGGGGCCTCTCGGTGATTTCGGGCAGCGCGAGGCGATTGAAGCCCATCGCGTACTCGGTGCTGTCGACGCCCAGCGAGCGCATGAAGCCCTCCACCAGCTGCCAACCGTCCTCCTCGCTCCACGTGGCCCCCGCAGCGGTGACGTGCAGGCCCCGCCGCTCTGGCGTCGCGTGCCGCTCCAGCGTGAGGCCGGTCATGCGGCCGTTGTCGGCCTGCAGTCGGTCCACTTGCCAGTCGAAGCCCGTCTCCGAGCGGTACACGAACTGGGAGCGCCAGGTGCGGTTGGGCCCCTCGTCGCGTTGGATGCTCGCCGCGATCGCGTTACCCCGCGGCACCAAGTCGACCAGGCCGAACGCTGTGGCCATGAGGCCGACGCCGACCACGAAGAGCGGAGCCAGGATCCTGTAGAAGGAGATCCCGCCGGCTTTCGCCGCCACGATCTCACGGTGCCGCGTCATGTTGTAGATCGTGAAGACCGTCGCCACGAGCGCGGCGATGGGCAACGAGAACCAGAGGTATTCCGGGAGCTTGAAGAGGTACGCCTCCAGGATCTCGGCGCGGCTGAGGCCACGGTCGAGGTAGCTGTCCGCCTGCTCGGTGAAGTCGCCGAGAATGAACAGGGGCGGCACGGCAACGCAGACGACCAAGAAGAGCTTGAAGAAGGTGCCGAGCACCATCTTGTCCAGCGTCCGGATCACACGGTCGCTCCGGTCTGGTCGAGCTTGCGGCGGGGGCGCAGCCAGCTCGGGAGCTGGAAGCCGCCGCCGCGCTGGTGACCACCCGTCCGGCTCATCCGAGACAGCAGCACGATGCCGACGGTCAGGAAGATCACGTTACTTAGCCACATGGTGACCGCCGGTGAGGCGACCCTGCGCTCGGCGAGGCTCTCGCCCAGGATGAGACCGACCCAGTACACCGAGAAGATCACGCTCGAGGCGGTGACGACGAATCCGACGCCGCTGCGTGGAAAGCGCAGCGCCAGCGGAGGCCCCATGAGCGTGAAGACCAGGCAGGCGAACGCCAGCGCCAGCTTCTTGTGGAT
>JAHEKM010000074.1 GCA_024638325.1 Gemmatimonadota bacterium
GGCGGACGCTGAGTTCCAGGCTGGCGACCGCCGTGTGCGTATCCGCGTGCGCCGCCTCGGAAGCAGCGGTACGCAGCGGGGCGTGGTGCTCGCGATGGACGACGTCACCGACGAGCTGCGGGCGGAGCGGGTGCTCGCGTGGGGCGAGATGGCGCGGCAGGTCGCGCACGAGGTGAAGAACCCGCTCACGCCCATCAAGCTCAGCATCCAACACGTGCGACGGGCCTGGGAAGACCGTCACCCTCAGTTCGAGGAGATCCTTCTCCGGAACGCCGACGCCATGCTGTCCGAGATCGAGCGCTTGGCGGCCATCGCGCAGAGCTTCTCTCGCTTCGGGGCCCCCGGTGAGAACGCAGCGCCACTCGCGCCCGTTTCAGTGGAGGAAGTCGTGGGCGAGGTCATGAATCTGTACGGAGGTACGCCGGCCGTCGTGCGCTTCGAGCAGGACATCGAGGCGGGGCTACCGAGGGTCGTCGCCCGTAGCTCGGAGCTCAAGGAGGTGTTGGTGAACCTGCTCGAGAACTCCAGGCTGGCCGGAGACGAGGATACCGTGGTGTCTGTCCGCGCCCGACGAGGCGAGACCGGAACCGTGCTGCTCACCGTCGTCGACAACGGCTCGGGCATCCCGGACCACGTCCTGCCCCGCGTGTTCGAGCCTCAGTTCAGCACGCGGTCGACCGGGACAGGACTCGGACTGGCCATCGTGCAGCGCCTCGTCACCGCGTGGGGCGGCGCGGTGGAGGTGACCAGCCGCGTAGGGGAGGGGACCGTCGTCGAAGTAACGCTGCGGACGTGGTCCGAGACCGCACAACACGATACTGGATCCAGTCCCACGGATCTGGCATCTTGATACATAGCCGACAAGCTGCCCGTCGACCGGGAAGATGACCGATAGAGAAGACCGAGCACTCCACACTGGCCCATCGATCGCCCACGAGTCATGAGCGGGGTTCCGCCACGCGAGCCCGCCCCCTCGACCTCGCCAACTACCTCCGAGATCGGTCGGGGGCCATCGCGGAAGCGTGGGCTGCTGAGATCAGCTCACGCGAGGTCGGTCCGGGTACGGAGTACGAAGGCATGGTCGGTCGCTTCATGTGCCAGCTGACCGCGCTGCTCCCCTGGCTCCTGGGTCCGCACTCGTCGCACATCCAGCCCCTCTGGGACAGTACCGCCGAGCTCTTCGGCTCCATCGGCGCGAAGCGTGACCTGGCGGCCGGTGAGATCATCGAGGAGTTCCAGATCCTCCGCTACGTCGTCATCCGCCAACTCCACAGCGATCCCCCGCGGGAGGGCCCTGTCTCCCTGCGAGACACCCTGCGACTGAACCGGATCGTGGACCGGGGCATCGTGTGCGCCAGCGTGGGGCACACCGACGCCCTCTTCTTCCGCTTTTTCGAGGAGCAGGACACGCCGCTGGAAAACTCCCCGGGCGACATCGTCCGCGAGGCCGAGGCACAGCTCGCACTGGTCCAGGAGGAGTTGGCTCAGATCGTCGAAATCACGCCGGCCGAGGCGACGTCGCGGACGCCCCGGAACTGACCCGGGGCACTGACCCGGGCGTCTCGGTCAGCTGAGCTCGCGCACCTCGCGCACCAGGTCCGCCATCGACTCCTTCGCATCCCCGAAGAACATGAGGGTGTTGTCCATATAGAAGAGGTCGTTGTCGATGCCGGCGAAGCCCGGTGAGAGGCTCCGCTTCATGACGATGACGCGGCGCGCCCGGTCCACATCCAGAATCGGCATGCCCGCGATGACCGAGCCGGGATCGCGCGCCGCGGGATTCACGACGTCGTTGGCGCCCACGACGAGCACCGCGTCCGTGTTGCCGAAGTCGTCGTTGATCTCGTCCAGATCGAACAGCTTGTCGTAGCTGACGTCGGCCTCGGCCAGTAGCACGTTCATGTGGCCGGGCATGCGACCCGCGACCGGGTGTATGGCGTACTTCACGTCCACGCCACGGCCCTCGAGCAGATCGCCCACCTTGCGCAGCTCGTGTTGTGCCTGCGCCACCGCCATGCCGTAACCCGGCACGATCACGACCGAGTTGACGTAACCCAGCTCGGCAGCGACCGCCTCGGGGTCCGCCTTGCGGACGGGTCGCTGGCCGATCTGCGACCGATCGACACCGGCCGAGCCGCCGAATCCTCCGAAGGCCACGTTGGCCAGCGAGCGGTTCATGCCCTTGCACATCAACATGGTGAGGATCAGCCCGGCGGCTCCGACGAGCGCGCCCGAGATGATGAGCACCATGTTGCCGATGACGAAGCCCGCCGCGCTCGCCGCGAGGCCCGAGTACGAGTTCAGCAGCGAGATGACGACCGGCATGTCCGCGCCGCCGATCGGGATGACGAGCAGAACGCCGAGCAGGAGCGAGATGCCGCAGAAGATGTAGAAGGCCGTGAGCGGCTCCAGGAAGCCGAACGCGCCGAGCGTGGTGGCCCCGATGACGAGCCCCACCACGAGCAAGACCAGATTGAACCCGTTCTGGCCAGGGAACGTGATCGGGTTCCCCGTCATCAGCTCCTGGAGCTTGGCGAAGGCGATGAACGAGCCCGAGAACGTGACGCCGCCGATGAGCGTGCCGAGCAGCATGGTGACGCCAGGGGTGCCCGCGCCGATCGCCGGGTTGCTCAGGAACTCGGCCACCGCGACCAGGGCCGACGCGCCGCCCCCGAAGCCGTTGAAGATGCCGACCAGCTGGGGCATGGACGTCATTTCGACCGTGCGTGCGGCGATGCCGCCGATCACCCCGCCGATGGCCATGCCGATCAGAATGCCCGTCCACGACAGGATCTCCGCGTCGACCATGGTCGCGATGATCGCGAGCAGCATCGCGAGCGCGGCGAGCGCGTTTCCGGCCCTCGCGGTCGCGGGCGATTGGAGCCGCTTCAGCCCTACGACGAATAGGATCGCTGAAAGCAGGTAGGTGAGCTCGACCAGGACGGTGAGGTTCATGAGTCGAATGAGCTCCTAGCGCTTTCTGAACATGCCGAGCATGCGATCGGTCACCATGAAGCCGCCGATCACGTTGATCATCGCCATGGCGATGGCGGCGACGCCGAGCACGACCTGGAGCGTGCCCTCGGCCCGCCCCGTGACGACGATGGCCCCCACGATGGCGATGCCCGAAATCGCGTTGGCGCCCGACATCAGGGGCGTATGTAGGGTCGGCGGCACCTTCGTGATGAGCTCGCGCCCGGCCATTGTGGCGAGCGCGAACACGTAGAGGCCGATCATCAACTCACCCATTTCAGCCATGGGATCTCCCGTGGATCGTGGCTCTCGGCGTCATGCCGAGGGCTGCATCGCTTGGCGGACGCGCTCGTTCTTGACCTCGCCCTGGTGCGTCACGGTCGCCGGACCGACGACGTCGTTCTCGAAGTCGAGCGCCACCTGACCCTCCTCACCGACGAACTCGGCCAGGAGGGTGGTGATGTTCTTCGAGTACATCTGGCTGGCGTGGACGGGGATCTCGGCCGGCAGGTTCGTCGGTCCGATGATCTGCACCCCGTGGGCAACGACGGTTTCGCCGGCCTTGGTCAGCGCACAGTTGCCTCCGGACTCCGACGCCAGATCGACGATGACCGATCCCGGCCGCATCGACTTCACCATCTCCTCGGTGATGAGGAGCGGTGCGTCGCGGCCTGGAATCTGTGCCGTCGTGACGACGAGATCCGCACCCGTGATGGCGCCAGCGATGAGCTCGAGCTCCTTCTGGTGCTGCTCTTCGGACAGCTCCTTCGCGTAGCCACCCTCGCCCTCCGCCGTCACGTCGTGCTCGGTCTCGAGGAACGTGGCTCCGAGGCTCTCAACCTGTTCCTTCACCGCAGGGCGGACGTCGAAGGCCTCGACCACCGCACCCAGCCGCCGAGCCGTCGCGATGGCCTGGAGCCCCGCGACCCCGGCGCCCAGGACCAGCGCCTTACCGGGCCGGATCGTCCCCGCCGCGGTGGTGAACATGGGGAGGAACTTCGGCAGGTGGTCGGCGGCCATCAGCACGGCCTTGTAGCCTGCCACGGTGGCCTGTGAGGACAGGGCGTCCATCGACTGGGCCCGGGTGATCCGCGGGACCAACTCCATCGAGACCGCCGTCACCCTACTCTCGGCGAGCCTCCGAACGAGGTCCAGATTCGTGAGCGGGCTCAGAAACGAGACCAGGATCGCGTCCGGGGAGATGCCCGCGACCTCGTCCGGGTCGGAGAGGGAGGGAGGATTCACCCGGAGCACGAGACCGGCCCCCTGGAGCACCTCGCTCGCGCTCGCCGCGATGCTCGCTCCGGCCTCGCGATACTCGTCGTCTGAGACCCCCGCCGAGGCTCCCGCTCCGGCTTCCACGACGACCGAAAGACCGGCCTTGGCCAACGTCTTCACGCCCAGCGGTACCAGGGCGACCCGGCGCTCTCCGGGACGAGTCTCCTTCGGGACGGCGACCTTCATCCGGTGCACTCGACGGGATGGTGTGGTGAGGGGCGCCATAGGGTATCGGCACGCCCAATAGGGCACAAGCGGCTGCATTGGGCCGCGCAGACCTCTCCGCAGCGGCCGGTTCTCGCATTCCCTCGTCTCGCCCGACGGGGGATCGTTGGAGCCATGCTGGCCAACGTCATGAGCAGCGCGGTCGACGGACTCGATCCGCTTATGGTGCGGGTCGAGGTACACCTCGCCTCGGGCCTCCCGACGTTCACCGTCGTCGGTCTGGCACAGGGCGCCGTGCGTGAGGGGCGGGAACGGGTCACGGCCGCGCTCCGGAACTCGGGCTTCGACCTGCCACACCGTCGCATCACCGTGAACCTCGCCCCGGCCGACGTGAGGAAAGAAGGGGCCGCCTTCGACCTCCCCATCGCAGTCGGCCTCCTCGCCGCGGGAGGTGTGATCCGGCCGACGTGCCCCGAGCGCCACGCGTTCTTGGGGGAGCTTGGCCTCGATGGGAGGCTTCGACCGGTCTCAGGGGTGTTGCCGATGGCCGCCCGGTGCCTCGAGGCCGGTGTCGGCACCCTCGTGCTTCCGGCCGAGAACGCTCGCGAGGCGGCCCTGGTGACTGGACTGAGGATCCTGGGCGCCCATTCACTCGAGGACGTGGTGCGCCACCTCGCGGGTAGCACGTCGCTCGCGACCACCCGGGTGGACATCGAGCGCTTGCTCCACGAATCGGGGAAGGCTGGCCCCGACCTGAGTGACGTGCGCGGACAAGGAGCCGCGAAGCGAGCGCTCGAGATCGCCGCTGCCGGCGCCCACAACCTCCTACTGGTCGGGCCGCCGGGGGCCGGCAAGACCATGCTGGCGCGGCGCCTACCGGGCATCCTTCCGCCGCTCACGGCGGCTGAGGCACTCGAGACCACCCGGGTACACTCGGTGGCGGGTCGCCTCCGCTGCGGAGGCGCCTTGGTGACCGAACGACCGTTCCGGGCGCCTCACCACACGGTGAGCGACGCCGGGCTGGCCGGTGGAGGCACTCCACTCCGGCCAGGCGAGATGAGTCTCGCCCACCATGGCGTCCTGTTCCTCGACGAGCTGGCCGAGTACAAGCGGAACGCCCTGGAAGCGCTTCGCCAGCCGATGGAGGAGGGGACCATCCGTCTCTCCCGCGCGCGTGGCTCGTTTCGGCTGCCCGCTCGATTCGTTCTCGTGGCCGCGATGAACCCTTGTCCCTGCGGGTACTTCGGGGATGGCACCGACCGCTGTGTGTGCGACCCCGGCCACGTCCGGCGCTACCGCGGCCGGGTATCGGGGCCCCTGATGGACCGCATCGACCTGCAACTCCACGTGCCGCCCGTGTCGTTCGAGATGCTCGACGCCACGGCGGGAGGGGAGCCCAGCCACGTGGTGCGGGACCGGGTGGCCCAAGCGCGGCAGCTTCAGCTCAATCGTTTTCGGTCCCGCCCCGACGTGTCGGCCAACGCGCACATGGGCCCCGGGGAGCTACGTCGTTGGTGTCGCCCGGCCCGGCCCGTTGCGCGCATGCTGCAGCACGCCGTCGACAGGACTGGGCTCTCGGCCCGTGCGTATCACCGCGTGCTCAAAGTCGCTCGCACCATCGCCGACCTGGCTGGCGCGGAGGACGTGGCGTTGGAGCACGCGGCCGAAGCCGTCCAATATCGCAGCCTGGACCGCGAGCAGTCTTGAAGCCACCTACCAGAGGTCGGGCAGAAGCTTCTCTCGACCAGGTGTCAGCTGCACGTCGAACGCTTTGAGCGTGATGTTGACGAAGCTGTAGTAGCCGATCAGCCCGGCCAGGTCCATCACGCCGTTCTGGCCCAGGTGCACGACGGCGCTCGCGTACGTCTCGGAGCTGACCTTCTCGGCGCTCACCACCTCCCGCGCGAAACGGATGATGGTGCGTTCGAGGTCGCCCATGCCCGTGATCTCACCGAGGCTTTCGAGGTCGTCTCTTCGGCGTAGGGCGTCGATGATCTCCTGCTCGAGACCGGCTTGCTGGGCGAGCGGTTCGTGGGATGTCCATTCGTATTGATTGCGCACCTCTCGGGCCGTCGCGAGAATCGCCAGCTCGGTGAGCCGCTGGTCCTTTTCCGTGCCGTACCTGAGGTACGTGCTGGCAGGGAAGATGTGCTCCGCCATGAGCGGGCTGTACAGCCACGCTGTCACCGGCCCGCGTGGCCCCGACGCGTAGCGGCTCTCCGGATTGACGATCGCGTCGTAGCCGCGGCGCCCATCCGCGTCGAGGGTGTCGGGGTCGGGAATCGGCACCCGCGACCACGAATCCCTGTAGACGTCGGCCGGGATGTCGCCTTCGGCGACCGTGACAGGCTCGTACTCCTGGTTGTCGGACATCGGAGGCTCTCCTGGGGCGGCGCACGCAGTGATGCCCGCGGCGAGGAGCGCGCTGAGGGTTCGCACGGACACGGGGTCTCCCTGGCTGAGGTCGAGGGCGATGGTGGATCACCGGGGGACGCCGTGTCAACGGGGTGCGGTCATTGAGGGGCGGGCCCGGCGGCGTGACCTTTGGCGATGCCGGGAACCCCAACTGCCGCCGCGGGCACGGACGGCGCGAAGCACAGCGTCGCGCTCGTCGTCGCGGCTTTCGCGGCGATCTACGTCATCTGGGGATCCACGTACCTGGCGATCCTCTTCGCCATCGAGACGATTCCGCCGCTCTTCATGGCGGCAGTGCGTTTCCTGACCGCGGGCGGGTTGTTGTACGCATGGCGCGCGACCCGCAGCCCGGCGCGACCGAGCCGAGCCGACTGGAAGGGCGCGCTCATCGTGGGGGCGCTGATGCTCGGCGGGGGGAACGGAGCGGTGGTGATTGCGGAACAGTGGGTGCCGTCTGGCCTCAGCGCCGTGGTCGTTGCATGCGTCCCCCTCTTCATGGTCGCGTTCGACGCGGCGTGGGGCTCCAAGGCGCGACCCACCCCGCGGGCCCAGGCCGGCCTGCTGATCGGTTTTCTCGGCGTGGCGCTGTTGGCTGGAGCGCCCGGTATCGGAGACGGGGGCGCTCCCCAGTTCTTCGGTGTGCTGCTCCTCCTCGGAGCCTGCGCGTCATGGGCCGCAGGGTCCCTCTATCTCCGGCAGCTGGTAGCCACTCCGGACCCGCTGCAAGGAGTGGCCATGCAGATGCTCATGGGCGGGCTCGTGCTCGGCACGTCCTCGCTCCTGCTCGGTGAGCTGCCGCGGGTCGACGTCGGAGCCATGACGCTGCTCTCGCTCGGGTCGCTCGCGTACCTCGTGGTGTTCGGTTCGCTCGTGGCCTACACGGCCTACGTCTGGCTCCTCCGAGTCACGACGCCGGCGAGGGTCGGTACCTACGCGTACGTGAATCCGGTCATCGCCCTGTTTCTGGGTTGGGCGCTGGCGAATGAGCCTATAAGCTTACGCTCCATCGCCGCGACGGCGGTCATCCTTGGATCCGTGATCGTGATCGTGTCCGAGCGTGGCAGGCTCGGTATTCGGGGGGTGCGCGTGAGGCAGACAGCTCGATGACATGCGGGGCGCCCTTCCGTGTCGCAGGACGGAGCGGATGAGCGCAGCCCTGCTGGTGCTCCAGGTGGCGGAGGACGGCGGCGGCCTGCTCGTGGTTCCGGGGCTCACACCAGAGCTCCAGGGCAACCTGATCGTGTCCCTGATCGTCGTGTTCGCGCTCCTGTTCGCGCGGCGCGGCATCATGGCGGTCGTCTCCGCCCGCGTGGAATCGAAGGAGCTCCGCTACCGCTGGTCCAAGTCGACCGGCTATGCGGCCTTCGTCATTGCCGTCCTGGTCCTGATTCAGGTCTGGTTCACGGCGATCCAGTCCCTCGGGACCTTCCTCGGCCTCGTCTCGGCGGGTCTCGCGATCGCGCTGAAGGACCTTGTGGCGGACCTGGCCGGCTGGCTCTTCATCATCATGCGCAGGCCGTTCGACGTCGGCGACCGTATCCAGATCGGACCGAATGCGGGCGACGTGGTGGACCGTCGCATCTTCCAGTTCACCATCATGGAGATCGGCAACTGGGTCGACGCGGATCAGAGCACGGGCCGACTCATCCACATTCCCAACGCCACCGTCTTCACCCAGCCCCTCGCCAACTACGTCGCGGGTTTTCCGTACCTATGGAATGAGCTCAAGGTGGTGGTGACCTTCGAGAGCGATTGGAGGAAGGCGAGGCAGATCCTCGACGGGCTCGCGGAGGAGTTCGCCGTGGACATCACGCAGGAAGCGACGAAGCCGCGACGACGCGAAGAGCGCTTTCTGATTCACTACCGGAAGCTGACGCCGGTCGTGTACGTGTCCGTTGTCGACCACGGCGTTCTGCTCACGCTCCGCTACCTCTGTGAGCCGAGGCAACGTCGAGGGACCGCGGGTGACCTATGGGAGAGGATCCTGGACGCCTTCGCCGCTGAACCCTCGGTCGCGTTGGCCTATCCGACGCAGCGAATCAATTTGGATCGTGAGGTCCGGGCCGCGCCGCCAGAGGCACCCGCCGACCGCGCCCGGCGAGCCACGGACCCCCTCGAGGAGCAGGAGCCCCGAGCTGGCAGCTGACGGACGCCTCCCATTGCCAGCAGGCCCTCGAATTCGGTATTCAGGGGACCTCACACGCACGCACGAGTTACCATTCTGAATGCGGACCTTCATCGCCCTCAATCTCCCCAAGAAGGAGCGGCAGCGGATCCATCGGGCAGCCCGACGACTCCGTGAGAGCGACATGCCGGTGCGGTGGATCGATCCCGACGACTACCACGTCACGCTCAAGTTCCTCGGCGACGTGAGGCGAGAGCGCCTGACTCAGGTGGAGGGGGCGATGGGCAAGGTGTGCGCGGCGACCCGATCGTTCACCACGGACTTCGCGGGGTTCGGCGCCTTCCCGACGATCCGTCGTCCGCGGGTGATCTGGCTCGGGCTGGGAGCCAACCCGGAGCTGCGTTGCCTCAAGCAGGACCTCGAGTGGTCGCTCGGTGACCTGGGTTTCGATGCGGAGACGCGGGCCTTCCATCCGCACGTGACACTGGGTCGCGCGGACGACCGGGGCGGGGCGGGCGCGTTCCGGGGGCTGGACGACCTTGTCGCAGACTTGGAGTTCAGGGGGGAAGTGAAGGTGCATACCGTGGACCTGATGCGGAGCCAGCTCCTTCGCGAGGGGGCCAGGTATTCGGTGCTCTCCAGCGCGAAACTGGCCGGCTGATGGCGCGTCTGCTGGTCGTAGACGACGAGAAGGGCATCCGAGACGCGCTCGTCCAGGTCTTCGAGTACGAGGGCCACGAGGTTTCCGCGGCCGAGGACGGGCAGGAGGGAATCGAGCTCGCCGAACAGCTGCAGCCCGACGTGATCTTCCTGGACGTGAAGATGCCGGGCCTGGACGGCTTGGACGTACTGGGTCGAATCCGGGAAGGGGACCCGACTGCCCTCGTGGTCATGATCTCGGGACACGGCACCATCGACACGGCAGTGGAAGCGACCAGGAAGGGCGCGTACGACTTCCTGGAGAAACCGCTGGACACCGATCGCCTGCTGGTCACCCTGGCCCGTGCACTGGAGCTCAAGGGCCTGACCGAGAGCATGGCCGACCTGAAGAACAAGGTCGAGAGCCGCCACGAGATCGTCGGAGGGTCGTATCAGATCCAGAAGGTGCTGGAGCGGGTCGAGAGGGTGGCGCCCACCGAAGCGCGCGTGCTCATCACGGGCGAGAACGGTACCGGCAAGGAGTTGGTCGCCCGGGCTCTGCACCGTCTGTCCGTGCGGGACCAGGAACAGTTCGTGGACGTCAACTGCGCGGCGATTCCCTCCGAACTGATCGAGTCTGCGCTCTTCGGTCACATGAAGGGGTCGTTCACCGGGGCCGTCGCAGACCGCGCCGGGAAGTTCGAGCAGGCAGACGGCGGAACGCTCTTCTTGGACGAGGTCGGCGACATGTCGCTCGACGCCCAGGCCAAGGTGCTCCGGGCCCTCGAGACCGGGGTAATCACTCGGGTGGGAGGGTCGAAGCCCATCGAGGTCGATGTCCGTGTGATCGCGGCCACGAACAAGGATCTGGCCCGCGAGATCGAGGAGGGGCAGTTCCGAGAAGATCTCTTCTACCGACTGAACGTGGTGCCCATCCACGTGCCCCCGCTCCGTGAGCGGCGTGAGGACATCCCGATGCTGATCCAGCACTTCACGGACCTCATGGCGACACACGAGGGCGTGACGCCCCGCCGCTTCGACGAGGGCGCGGTCGAGCGCATGCTCGAGCTGCCGTGGCCCGGGAACGTGCGCGAACTCCGAAACACCGTGGAACGCCTCATGATTCTGGCCGGAGGGGACGTCGTGAGGGCCGAGGACGTCGAGATGCTCGCGTCTGGCGGCGGTTCGCAGACCGGCGTCGGTGGTGAATTGCTCGCGGCCGAGACGTTCTCCGTCTTCAAGGACCGGGCCGAGCGCGCCTACATCCTGCAGCGGCTGCGTGAGTGCGACTGGAACGTCGCTGAGACCGCCAGGCGCATCGACATGCCGCGTTCGAACCTGTACAAGAAGATCGAGAAGTACGGTCTCGTGAGAGAGGACTGACGGCGCCCAGGCGTGCGTGCTAGTAAGGTGCGCTCGCCTCGCGTGCCCCTTGCGGTCGGCCGTTCTGTTGGTAGCTTCGCCGCACAAGTCATTAGGCGGGTGGGTCAACACGGAAGCCGGTGTGATTCCGGCGCGGCCCCGCCACTGTAATGGGCCCGAGCGGGAGCTCGGAAACGGCTGCTCACCGCGACCTCGAGGTCACGAGCCACTGGGGGGATGCCCCTGGGAAGGCGAGCACTCGGCCCTGAGCCAGGAGACCTGACCCACCCGACGCCACGCCAACACCTCCGCGGGGAGGCGGCATGGGTCGGACGGGCGCCGTCCGTCACACCGGACTTTCCGCGCAGGACAGGACCGGTTTCTCATGCGCATCACCCTGATCGCCGCGTCGCTGCTGCTCCTTCCCGGCCTCGCGGGGGCCCAGGAAGATGTCTTCTCGCTCGACGGGCTCGTGGTCACCGTGAGTCCCGTGCCCCGGGACCGCCGGGCGGTCGCGAGTCACGTGACGGTTCTGGACGGTGAGGAGCTCAGGGCGCGAGGGCTCACGACGGTCGCCGAAGCCCTCCGCGACGTGAGTGGCGTAGACGTGGTTCGCGCCGGATCGTTCGGTGCCCTGACGTCCCTCTTCATGCGTGGCGGGGAGAGCGACCACACGCTCGTTCTCGTCGATGGAGTCCAGGTCAATCGAGACGGAGGCGGATTAGACTTCTCTCGACTCACGCTCGACAACGTAGAGCGCATCGAGGTCGCGCGCGGGCCGGCGAGCGCTCTATACGGATCCGACGCCATGGCCGGAGTGATTCAGGTCGTCACGCGGACCGGGAGGGGTAGCCCGCGCGTGAGGGCGCGCATCGAGACCGCATCGTTCGGCGGCCCAGCGGACGAGTGGGTCGACGGCGCTCGCTGGTCGGCCGACGTCTCAGGGGGTTCCGATGGCTTCGGCTATTCGGCCGCACTGAGTCACGAGTCGAACGAGGGGATTCTGGAGTTCAACAATCGCCACACACGCACCGCGTTCACGGGCAGGGCCGGATTCGCCCCGGACTCCGACACGCGCCTGGATCTGGTTGTGGCGACGACCTCCCGGGAGTTCCACCGGCCCACGGACGGGTCGGGTAACGTCGTCGACCGCAACGCCTTCGACTTCGGTGACGAGACAATGGCCCACCTGCGAGTGTCCCGTGCTCTGACCGACAGACTCGAGATCCAGGGGCTGCTCGGCGTCAGTGGAGTCGACGGCGGCACGGATGACCAGTTCGACGACCCGTCGGACGACGAGAGCTTCGTGAGCCTCGAGCACTTTCGACGCACGGGTGCCGAGGTGCGGGCGAACCTGGAGGCCGGTCCGGCGGTCCTCACCCTGGGTGGCGAGCTCGAGCAGGAGCGGCTGCGCTCGTTCAGTGAGTCGAGCAGCTCCTTCGGGACGTCCTTCGGTCGCTCCGAGAACGAGCGTCTGAACAAGGCGGTCTTCGTGAACGCCACGGGGGAGCGGGGTCTGTTGGCGCTGAACGCCGGTGGACGACTGGAGAACAACGAACGCTTCGGAACCGGACTCACGTTCCAGGCAGGAGCTGCGGCGCACCTTCCTCGACGGCCCGGCACCCGCCTGCGCGCGTCGTTGGGCACGGCCATCAAGGAGCCGAGCTTCTTCGAGAACTTCGCCACCGGGTTCGTGCTCGGGAATCCGGACCTCGAGCCGGAGCGCTCCCTCTCTTGGGAGGTGGGCCTGGAGCACGAGATCTCGCCCGGGTTCCGGCTTGAGGCCACGTACTTCGACCAGGAGTTCGAGGATCTCATTCAGTACACCTTCACGCCCCCAAACCCCGGCGATCCCAACTACTACAACGTGGCCGGCGCCGCCTCCCGTGGGGTCGAGATCGGCGCCGAGGCACGCATAGGCGCGGTCGAGGCGGGAGCCGCCTACACCTGGCTCGACACGGAGGTCACCCATTCAGGCTTCGACAGTGGGCCGAGCGCCGAGCTCGTCGACGGCGCGGCACTTCTACGGCGCCCTAGTCACACTGTGTCCGTGCGGGCGGCCGCGGCGGTCACCGATCGGGTACGGGTGCACTCCTCGGCGAGGTACATCGGAGTGCGCGCCGACCGCAGCTTCGATCCGGTCACGTTCTCGGCCACGAGGGAGGAGCTTCCGGCCTACGTGCTCTGGACCATAGGCGGCGAGTGGGACGTGTCGGCTGCTGACGGTCGCCGGCCGGATGTGGCACTGTCCGTGCGCGTCGAGAACCTGCTGGGGGATTCGTACCAGGAGGCATGGGGCTTCGATGCTCCCGGGCGGCAGCTCTACGTCGGACTGTCCGTGGGAGTCGGCGGCGACCCGAGCTAGCGAACGATCTCGGTGCCGTCGTCCAGCGAGTACAGGACCTCCATCGTGCGGTAGTCCTGAGCGCTCATGCGTGTGGCCGTATTGCTCGGATACATGACGTCGCGCTCGGAGTCACTGTGCAGGAGGCCAAGCGCGTGCCCCATCTCGTGGGCCGCGGTGAGCTGCAGCTGGCGGTCGGAGTGCACGCTGCCGTCGTAGGGGCTGCGGGTCGAGAGCTCGATCGCGATGACCCGTAGGCCGGTGGCGCGCGACCACTGGGTGCGGGCGACTCCGATCTGGTTGGCCGGGAGCGTCCTGGTCCACCGCACCGCGAAGTGTGCCTCGCGGTCCCCGCGGAGGTCGGCGTGGATCTCGAACGGCTGCCCGTTCCATGCCTGGAGCCCGCGCGCGGCCGCCTCCTGGAGGCGCACCGCATCGCCACGGTCTTCGAAATCCGGCCGCGGAACGTGCACCGTGACGGCTCCCGCGAAGTCCTTCCAACGACGCAGTTGGATGCGGTCGTTGCTGACGAGCTCCGCGCACAGGTACCCCACGTTGCGACACGCGGATTCGGCCTGGAGGACGGGCGCTACGGGCGCCTCGACCAGGCCTGCTTCGATCGAGACCGTGCACTCGGGATCAGTCGAATCGCACGGCGCCCCGTCGACCGGAGATCGACTGCCCAGGAGGCTCGTCACCCACCACGCGACGAGCAGGCCCACTACGATCGGGACGATGCCGAGCCTCCCTCCGGGCTTATTCGCCATGTCGGCCGCCTTGAAACACGGGGTGCGTCAACATGTCGAAGGTACGAGGGGCACGGGCGACCCGGAAGCAAAAACTCGGGAACGGCCGTTGCATGGAGCGTGTAGGGGATCAATGATGCCTGGGGGGGCGAACGACCGGTTGGGGAGACGACGTGAACGAAGAGGACACGACACCGGACGGGACGCGGGAGAGCCCACAGGGCACCGCTGCGGGGCGACGCATCCCCTGGGGCGCCATCGCTTCCGATTGGCTCAAGACCATTGTCGTAGCGCTCGGCATCTTCCTGGTCGTGCGCACCTTCGTGGTCGAGGCGTTCAAGATCCCGACGTCCTCCATGGAAAACACGCTGCTCGTCGGCGACTTTCTCCTGGTCAACAAAGCGGTCTACGGGGGCGCCGTGCCTGGACAGGATCCCGACCGGGGAGACGTAGTGGTCTTCCATCCCCCGCACGACCCCGACCGGAACTACGTCAAGCGAGTGGTCGGCCTGCCGGGTGACACGCTCGAGATGAGAGGGAAGGGGCTGTTGCTGAACGGGCTCCCCTTTGCGGAGCCTTACGCTCGGCATGTGGACGAGCGTGGGGACACGGAGCACCCGGCGATGGACTGGCAATCGAACCATCTCATCGCGGCGCCGCCGCGGGAGTACCACCCGACCAGGGACAACTGGGGGCCGCTCGTCGTTCCCGACGAGCACTACTTCGTGCTGGGCGACAACCGGGACAACAGCGAGGACTCCAGGTACTGGGGCTTCGTCCCGCGCGACCAAATCCGTGGGCAGCCGTGGCTCGTATACTACTCGCAGGCGCCCGTGGGTGCGACGCGCAAGCCGTGGTATCGCAGGGTCCGGTGGGACCGACTGGGGACGGTCGTCCGCTGATCGCGTGCCGGCGTCCCGAGGTCCGGAGGCGGGCGAATCCAGGGGGGCTGTTGCGCGATCGGCCTGTCGTTGAGATTCTAAGCCGTACTTCATCGCACCGAACGGTTCGCAGCCGCTCGTCCACCGCTCGACACGTTGATCTCCCACCCGCCTGATACCCGGCAGCAATGACCTTCTCATCCCGACGTGGAGCAGCACGGGAAGGATCGCTGGACCAGTATCTCAAGGAGATCAGTCAGTACCCGCTGATCGACCGGGCCGAGGAGGGACGCCTCGCCAAGCTCATCCGCAAGGGAGAGGAAGAGGCGCTCAACAAGCTGGTTCGGTCGAACCTCCGGTTCGTCGT
>JAHEKM010000075.1:0-5462 GCA_024638325.1 Gemmatimonadota bacterium
CGCGGTCCTGGGGTCGAGGCACATGAAAACCCGCTCTTGTCTCTTGGGGTAGCAGCACTCGCCATGAACATCGTCGGAGACGTTCGACCCCGACAAGCGGGTCCGCACCTCGGCCATTGCGGCCTCCTCGCGGCCCCGACAATCTCACGCCTCATGCCAACTCGACGCCGGAGTATCGGATGACGAAGCGGTCGACGAGCCTTCCCGGCATCGTCGTGGAGCCCGCCTGGCTCGAGTCGCGCCTGGGAGACGCCGGCCTTCGCATCGTCGACATGCGAGAGGCGGAGCCGTTCCGGCGCGCCCACGTCCCGAGTGCGGTGCAGCTCGGGCTGACGCGGCTGGGCACGAACGTCGGCGGCCTGGACAACGTGCTGCTGCCTCCGGACGACTTCGCGGCGTTGATGGAGGAGCTCGGCATCTCGTCGGAGAGCACGGTGATCGCCTACGACGACCAGTGGGGCCTGGCGGCGGCGAGGCTCGTGTGGGCGCTCCATCGCTATGGCCATAGGACCGTCGCGGTGCTGAACGGCGGCTGGGACCGGTGGCAGGAGGAGGGTCGGCCACGGGAGGACACCCTGCTAGTCCCGGAGCGGGCTCGCTTCCGCGCGGAGCCCGACGATGCGGTGGCGGCGACAACCGACTGGCTCGCTGCGCGCACTGGAGCTGACGGCATCGTGCTCCTCGACACCCGCACGCCGGGGGAGTTCGAGCAGGGCCATCTGCCGCGCGCGAAGCCGTGGGACTGGTTCAACGCGGTGCCGGCCGGAGCATGGAACGTGGCACGGGAGGTCGGGGAGCTGCGCTCGGAGTGGACCGAGCTCGGCGTAAGCAAAGACCGTGAGGTCGTTGTCTACTGCAGGTCCGGCATGAGGGCAGCACACACGTACGTGGCGCTGAAGCTCGCGGGGTACGACCATGTGCGCCTGTACGACGGATCCTGGCAGGAGTGGAGCATGACCGAGGGGGTCAGGGGTGAGCCGTAGCGCGTGGTTCGCGGTCGCCGTGTGGGCAGCGGCAGCGGGCATCTACATCGTGACCCACCGGGTCGATACCCAGTTCGCGATGTACTGGGTGTTCGGCCTCGCGTTCGGGTTCGTCTTGCAGCGGGGTCGGTTCTGCTTCGCGTCCGCCTTCCGGGATCTCTTCCTGTTGGGTTGGGGCCGAAACATGAAGGGCGTGCTCGTGGGGCTCGCCGTGGGGTCGGTGGGCTTCGGCCTCGTGATGAGCCGGCAAGTACCCATGGCGTTCCTGGACATCCTGCCACCCTCGGCGAACGTGCTGCCGTTGGGGATCCACACGGCCCTCGGTGGCTTGCTGTTCGGTGTCGGCATGGTTGTCGCCGGCGGCTGCGTCTCCGGGAGCCTCTACCGCATGGGCGAGGGCTACGTGGCCTCCTGGGTCGCCTTCGCGGGGGTGATGGGCGGGCTGCTCGCTTCGGCACACACGTGGAACTGGTGGTGGGACACGGTGATCGCGTCCTCACCCCGCTGGTGGCTTCCGAACTGGATCGGGCATCCAGGGGCCCTCGCCGTAACGCTGGGCGCCCTGGCGGCAGCCTACGTCGCCGTGATCTGGATGGAGCAGCGCGGCGGCATGGTCGTGCCGAGTGCCCCGCGCAGCCAGGAGCCCACGACCGGGGTGGCCTCCGAGCTCCGGCGCGTCGCGCGTGGCGTCTTCGTGGAGGGCTGGGGCATCATCCCGGCCGGCGCGGTGCTCGGCGGCCTCAACGTCCTGCTCTTCACGGCCCAGGAGCCCTGGGGCTTCACCGGCGAGGTCTCGCGGTGGTCGATCGGTGTGGCGTCGCTCGTGAGCCTGGAGCCACCGACACTCGCGGGCGTCGCAGACCTGCCGGGGTGCGTCTTCGTGCCGGCCGACGGGAGCTTCTTCAACCACATGCTGTTCCTGGTTACCGGGATGTGGCTCGCGTCCTTCGCAGGTGCCCTCGGGGCCGGCGAGTTCAAGATCCGGATCCCGAAGCGCCGCGCTCGGTACGCACAGTCCCTGGGCGGCGGGGTATTCATGGGATACGGGTCCGGTCTGGCGATGGGCTGCACGATCGGGGCCTTCTTCTCGGGCATCCCGTCCCTGGCGGTGAACGGCTGGGTGTTCGCGGTGTTCCTAGGAATCGGAGCGTGGATCGGTACCCACGCGATCCGCAGGATCCAATGATTCGAAGAGAGGCGATGGCGATGGCTGACACGCTGGACGTGAGGGGCGAAATCTGCCCCTACCCGATGATGCGCACCGTGAGCGCGCTGAAGCAGCTCGCGGGGGACGCTACCGTGCTCGAGGTCGTCACGGACCACGCGCCGGCGCTCGAGACGATTCCAACGCAGGCGGCTCGCCTGGGGTTCGACACGCGTATCGAGGAAACGGGCGGTTCCGAGTGGACGCTGGTGCTCACCCGCAAGGACGAGGAGGCTTCATGAGCCCATACACGTGGACTCGCAACGGGTTGTTGCTGGGCGCGGTCGTACTGATCGCCGCGTGCTCGGGGTCCTCGGGCGACGCTGACGCCGGAGTCACTTCCTACGCCACGGACGCCCTGGTCGACACCGAGTGGCTTCAGGCCAGGCTGGATGACCCCAGCGTCCGCGTGGTGGAGGTCGGTGGCAGCCCCGACGGATACGCCGAGGGACACCTGCCGGGCTCGGTCTTCCTGTCCATGGGCGATCTGTCGAACCCGGACGAGCCGATCCGCAACATGATCGCCACGCAGGACCAGGTGTCGGCGGCCCTCTCGAACATTGGCCTGGAGCGCGACCAGACCGTGGTGCTTCTCGACCGTCAGCAGAACCTGCAGGCAGCCCGGGCGTTTTGGGTGCTGATGTACTACCAGCACCCCGACGTCCGACTCTACAACGGTGGCGCGGCCAAGTGGACGGCCGACGGCGGCGCGTTGTCCACCGCACAGGTGCAGATCCTCCCCTCGGACTATCAGGCCGGACCCGCCGACGAGGCGCTCCAGACCTCATGGCAGTACGTGGTCGAGCGGACAGACGACCCGGAGACGCTCATGTGTGACGTGCGAAGCCCGAACGAGCACCTCGGGCGCGACGTGCGCGCAGAGCGGGGCGGCCACATCCCCGGCTCCGTGAACCTGGAGTGGACCGTGGCACTTCAGCCCGACGGCACCTTCAAGTCGCGAGAGGACTTGTCCGCGCTCTACGTGTCGGCGGGCTTCACACCCGACAAGCAGATCATCACGTACTGCCAGAGCGGCGTGCGGGGGGCCCATACGTGGTTCGTCCTCAGCCAGCTCCTGGGCTACCCGAGCGTGCGGAACTACGACGGGTCCTGGGCAGAGTACGGCAACAATCCGGAGAGCCCCATCGAGAGCTGACACGCAAAGCTTGATTCGTGGAAGCGGCGACGGTGAATTGCAATGACCTCCGGGTCGCACCGTCCTCTTCCATCGCCACGCGAACCAGGAGCCCACGTGTCCAAGCTTCGCCTCTCGCTCGTTTCACTCGCCGTCGCCGCCACCTTCACCGCCTGTGGAGGGGACAGCGATCCTCTCGGGGTCAACTCCGGTGACCCGCTCAGCGAAGACGAGATCCAGTCCGTCTTCTTCGCGATCGCCGAGGCGTTCACCCAGCTCGACTTCGGCCCGGCGGCCACCGGGCCCGCTCGCGCGACCATCAGCGTCAACGAGAACTTCAGCGGATCAGCGAATTGCCCCGTCACTGGCTCGGTCAGCGGCAACGGGTCCGCCGCGGGCACGGTCGATGACGAGACATTCGAGCTCGACCTCCGGTATCAGCTCCGTCTCGACATGACCAACTGCGGGGTCCAGTCGACGACGAACACCATCACCCTGAACGGTGCGCCCTTCATCCAGTTGGACATGGACTTCGTGCTCACGGAGACCCTCATCGACGTGAGTGGCACGCAGACCGGCGGTATCGCGTTCACGTCCACGGACGGTCGCAGCGGCAGCTGCGCGTTCGATGTCGCGTTCAGCTCGACGGCCAACCTCAACACGCAGCAGGGGAACTCGAGCACCACCGGCACGGTCTGCGGCGTGTCCGTCAGCGGGCTCCAGGTCTGGGCGGTCGACTGACCCGAGCCCAGCGGGAGGGCGCGTGACGCGACTCGCAAACGCGTCACGCCCTTCGCGGCCCCGGGACCTTCGGGTTCCGGGGCCGCGCGCGTTTCACCCCTGTAGGGGTTTCCCCCACGCATCTTTCAGGACTTTCCCCAAAGCGATCTTTGGTGGCCGACAAGCAACTTGCTCCCTATCGGTCGTCCGGCCGCGCCAACGTGGTCGTGACATGGGGCCTGGCCCCGATGCGCAAATGCCCATCAAAGGGAGCGAACATGACGCACACACTTCCATCCGGCCGCATCTGGGGAGCGGCGCTGGTCTTGGCCGCGATCGCCGCGATGCCCGCCCCGACCAACGCGCAGGCCGCGTTCGCTTCGACGGACGACGAGCCGGTGACGTTCTCGCGCGAGGTCTCGCGGATCATCCAGGCGAACTGCCAGATCTGCCACCAGCCCGGCCAGATCGGTCCGATGTCGCTGATGACGTACCAGCAGGTCCGGCGCTACTCCCGGCGCATCAGGGACCTGGTCGCGAACCGCGAGATGCCTCCGTACCAGTACGACAGCCACGTGGGCGTTCAGGCGCTACAGAACGACTGGCGCATGTCCGAAGAGGACATCCGGACCATCGTCGACTGGGTCGACGCCGGCGCCCCGGAGGGTGACCCGGCCGAGCTGCCCGAGCCGATCGAGTATCCGGAGGTCGGCGAGTGGCGGTTCGGTTCGCTCTACGGCGAGCCCGACCACGTCATCCGCTCCACCGCCTGGGACGTCCCGGCGAACGGCCAGGACCTGTGGTGGGAGCCCAAGGTCGAAACGGGCATCACCCAGGAACGCTGCATCAAGGCGATCGAGACCTTGCCTTCGCGCCCCGCGCACGGCTCGACCCACCACGCGAATTCCTTCTTCGAGACCTTCAACGAAGAGACCGGCGAGTGGGAGCGCTTCGGCCGCCTTTCCGAGTACGCCTACGGGAAGCTGGGTGAGGAAGTCCCGAACGACGCGTGCCGGGTCGCGCCGACCAACTCCCGCGTGAGCTGGAGCATCCACTACTACCCGGACGGCAACGCTGTCGAGGACGACCAGGTCCAGGTCGGCATCTGGTATCACGACGAGGACTTCGATCGTGAGAACGCGTACATGCAAGACCTGCGGTCGTACGGCCTGCAGGGCGGCGACTACGACATCCCGCCACACGGGAAGCTGATGACCCAGGGCTTCCACACGTTCGATCATCCGGTCCGGATCGACTCGTGGCAGCCGCACATGCACCTACGGGGCGTGGCCATGTCCATCGAGGCGTTCTTCCCTGAGACCGGCCAGCGTGAGGTGCTCAGCATGGCCTCCAACTGGAACGCCGGATGGAATCACAGCCACATCTACGAGGAGGGCTACCAGCCGCTCCTGCCAGCGGG
>JAHEKM010000075.1:5472-15025 GCA_024638325.1 Gemmatimonadota bacterium
GTTCTTACCGGTTGGTACGACAACTCGGCCAACAACCCCCGCAACCCGGATCCGGATCAGTGGGTGGGGACGGGTCAGCGCACCACGGACGAGATGTCCCACGCTTGGATCGCCATCACCCACCTGGACGAAGAGGGCTACGAGCGCATGGTCGCAGAGCGCGAGGCCAAGCCGATCGCCATGAACGTCGGAGGTGCCCGATGAACCGCCGCACGATCTTCGCCGCAACGCTCATGGCCGTCACGGCGGCCCTCGGCGCGGAAGCGGCCTCTGCTCAGCTCCCGGAACACCTGCAGGAGTATCCGCTCGCCTCGCTACGCCCCTCGGGCGACGTGGTCGCACCCTTCTTCGACGGGTGGTTCGCCAACCCCGACGGGTCGGTCACGTACCAGTTCGGCTACATGAACCGAAACACCGAAGAGGTGGTCGACATCCCCCTCGGCGAAGCCAACAAGCTGGAACTCCGGTACGCCGACGGCACCACGGTCCCGGCCGAGGTGGACGGCATTCAGCCAACCCGCTTCTACGTATACAGCCGCCGCGGATTCAACGGGAAGCGCGAGCGCGGGACGTTCGCGGTGACCGTGCCCGATCCGAGCACGGAGGTCGTGTGGACGCTCAGCCATGCCCAGCGCTCGTACTCGGTGCCGGGAAGGGCAACGTCCACCGCATACGAGCTGAGTTGGGGCGCGGCGGCTTTCGGGTCCCTACGCCCGGCCGTGCGTTTCAGCCCGACGAGCCCAGAGTCCAGGGGTGCCGAGGGCCCGTGGGCCGAGCGTATGATGGCCTCGGTGGGCACGCCGGTGACGCTGTCGGCCCTCATCCAGGACCGCGGCAACCGTTACGACCTCACCGATGTGCTATACGTGCCGGTAGAGGCGACGTTCATCGTGCACCAGGGTCCGGCCGGGGTCGAGGCGGAGTTCGATCCGCCCTCGGTCACCGTTGAGCCGGGCATGAGCGCCGGTGAGGGAGCGGTCCAGGCGGAGTGGGGCGAGGCCTCGACGCAGGCCACCTTCACCGCGCCGGGCGAGTACGTCATCCGCGTCCGCGTCGACAACTTCGCGGCGGAGGACAGCGGGTTCGACTACGTCTGCTGCTGGGCGAACGCGTACATCCCCGTGACCGTTCGCTGAACGCGAGGCGGCACTGATTGGGAGGCTCCGGACCGGGTCACAGGCCCGGTCCGGAGCGCCGTTTCAAGCGGAGTGCACTACCGGAGGTCGACAGGTGATCGTTCAATCCGAGCCGGTTCGAGCGTGGTGCCAGACCTGTCGCGGCCAGGTGACGCTGTTGAATGTCCGCCCCTGGCCCGAAGGAGTCCTGGTGGTCGGCGAGTGCCCGGGCTGCCAAGCGTCGCTCGCTTCGCGCAGGCCCGTGGGATGGGACGCTCAGCGAAGCGTCAGTGGCTCATCGCCCAGACCATGATGTTGATGGCCAGGCCGTACGCCTTGGGTGAGAAGAGGTAGAAGAACTCAGGCCGGTCGCCCTCCCGCTCCCACCCGTCCGCGATGTCCGTGTTGAACGTGATGACGACGAGCAAGCGACCGTCTTGGTCGAAGATCGCCCGGAGGTGGGGCGTCTCGGTCTCCATCCCGAACTCGGAGGTGCGACCTCCGCTCCGGTTCCATGACTGCCACGAGGGAATCTGGGGGACCTCCGGAACCGAGTAGAGCACCGAGAAGAGCGGGTGATCCGGCGTGAGTTCCTCGATGCGGTACTCCGGGAGGATGCGCGTGATCTGCCGCTCGAAGTTCCTCCACGCGTAGTCTCCCCATAGGTCGTCGGCCCACAGGAAACCGCCCCGGTCGAGGTACTCGCGAAGTCCGGCGATCTCGGATTCGGAGAAGTCCACCGACCCCGGATCGGTCATGAACAGGAAGGGGCACTCCATCAATTCGTCGTCCGTCGCTCGCAGGCCGGCGATGCCCGGGTCGCCGTTGTCCCACCGCGCGATGCGGATCGGGGTGAGTTCCTCGAGCCGCGCCAAGAAGTTGCCGTCCGCGGCCGGATAGTCGGTGCTCCAACCCAACCCCGACTCCATGCGCCGGTCCGCGTCGTACCAGAGGCGGCAGAAGGTGAAGCCCGCGCGGACGTCGGGGAGCCCGGAGTGGATGGGGCGCCCGTAGCGGCCCTCGGTCGAGCGCCAGATCTGCACGCCCGACGAGCCACGCTGGCGTGGGCCCTCGATGCCCACCTGCGCATGCGCGGGAGACGGGAGCGCGAAGCCAAAGGCGAGAAGCAGTCCTACGCCGCTCCACAGCACCCTGGTCGTCGTCGTCGCCGGCATCATCCACCTCTCGCGAGCGTGTCCCCATCGAACACGCCCAAGACTAGCACGTTCCCCTATTTCCCGCCTCCCGGCCTCTAGATGCGTCACTTAGGTTATTCGTTCAACCAGCGACCTGCCCCACGGGAGTCCGATCCATCATGCGCTTCATCATTCTCACGCTCGCCCTACTCGCCCAACCCATCGCCGTGAGCGCGCAGCAGCCGCTCGTGCAGTCACTGCAGGGTCTGTACGAGGTCACCAAGCAGAACGTCATGGCCACCGCCGTCGACCTGAACGACGAGGTGTACGCCTTCCGGCCGACGGATGAGGTCCGCACCACGGGCCAGATACTCGCGCACATCGCGGACGGCCAGTTCACCTTCTGCTCCGCGGCCGCCGGCGAAGCCAACCCGCACCCCGAGTCCTTCGAACAGACCGCCACCACCAAGTCCCAGATCGTAGCGGCGCTCGAGCAGGGCTTCGCGTACTGCGACGGCGTCTATGCGCGTACCACGGACGCCAACGCCAGCCGCAGGGTCGATTTCTTCACCGGACCGAACACGACGGCGGGCGTACTCGCCTTCAACTCGGCGCACAACTACGAGCATTACGGCAATCTCGTGACGTACATGCGCATCAACGGGATCGTGCCGCCCTCGTCCCGGTAGGCCGAGGGTCGGACTCGCGCGGGCAGTCGCGCTCGCGGGCTGCGGAGCTTCGCGGGCGCTCCCTAGTTCGTCCGGGTTGTGAGCGTACTGGGGAGCGAGACCCGTATGGTGGTCCCCCAGCCGGGAGCACTCCTCACATCCAGGCGCCCACGGAACGGTCGCACACGCTCCTCCATGCCGAGGAGGCCGAACCCTCCCCGGCGACGGACGGTGGGATCGAACCCCCGTCCGTCGTCTGACACCGTCAGCGACACGCTGACGTCGTCCGCCTCGAGCAAGATGTCCACCGAATCCGCCTCAGCGTGGCGGATCACGTTGGTGACCGCTTCCTGGAGAATTCGGAACAGCGCGGTCGCGACCGGCTCAGGGAGATCGGGGTCCGTGTCGGGTAGGGTAACGCGCGCCCGCACCCCGGTACGGCGCTCCAGATCCTGGCCCAACCAGTCAGCCGCCGCGGCGAAGCCGAGATCGTCCAGAACGCCGGGCCGTAAACGGGTCGTGACCCGGCGGCCGACTTCGATGGCCTGGTCGACCAACTCGTGCATCTGCTCCATCAGCTCGGGGTGGCTCGGGGCGTCCCGGGCCCTCAGCTCCGCGAGGTCGATCTTGAGGGCCGTCAGGATGCTGCCGAGCTCGTCGTGCAGATCGCGCGCGACCTGCACGCGCTCCTGCTCGCGCACGGACTCGAGATGCTGCGTGAGCGCCCGGAGCACGTCGCGCGACTCGGCAAGCTCGCGCTCGGCCTCTTTGCGCTGCCTGACGTCGCGGAGGGTGCAGATCAGCGCGGGCTCACCGCGGAATTCGAGGGCGGCTCCATAGATCTCGACCGGAACCCGCTCCCCGTCACGGCGAATCAAGGTGTACTCGCTCGGTTCTGGCCGCCCGCCTTCGAGCAGCATGCGACCGCGCGCGCGCGCCCGCTCTCGGTCCCCTGGTATCATGAGGTCGTGCAGCGCTCGGCCCTCGATGTCGTCCTTGGAGAAGCCCAGGAGCCCGGCCAAGGTACCGTTGCAGATGCTGATGCGTCCCCCCACGATCAGGCAGATGCCGTCCGGGTTCTGTTCAATGATCGTCGACAGCTCCGTCTCGCGATCGCGAATCGACTGCTCTGCCTGCTTCAGCTGCGTGATGTCCAGCACGGTACCCGCCAGGGTCCGGGCGCCGGGCTTCGCACTCGTCACCTCTCCTTGCTCGAAGACGAAGCGAAGGGATCCATCCGGGCGTCGTAGCCTGTACTCGACGTCGTAGCGGCGGCCGGACTCGAGGGCCCCCCGCAACGCGGCGATCATCCGCTCTCGGTCTTCCGGCAGAATGCGATCGAGGAAGTCGTCGAGCGACGCTGGCACGGACGGGTCCAGTCCGAAGATCCGGTACAGCTCGTCGGAGCACGTGAGTTCTCCCTGATCCACGTCGAGGTCCCAGTGGCCCAGATGGCCGATGCGTTGGGCTGCCTCGAGCCGGATACGACTCTGGACCAAGGCCTCGCGGGCGCGCCGCTCTTCGGTGACGTCCTCGGCATAGACGACCACGCGCTCCACGCTCCCGGAACCGTCCGTGAGGGGATAGACCCTTGCCCGGTGGTACTGACCGTCGTGTTCGTCCTCTACGACCACGGGCTTCCGACTGCGCACGACTTCGTCGATCGCCGCTCGCCGCCCAGCGATGAGCTCTTCGGGGTAGAGTTCGAACGCCACACGGCCGACAAGCTCCCGCCGTGACATGCCGTACGCGCGGCCAGCTGAGTCGTTGCATTCGAGGATTCGCCCCTCCAGGTCGCAGAGGACGATCGGCTGGGTGCACGCGTCGAGCACGCCCCGCGCGGCCTCGTGGCTGTCACGGAGCGCCGCTTCGGTAAGCCTCTGCCGGGTCACGTCCCGGGTGTGGACCACGACCACGTCGGGCGGAATGTGCACATAAGTGACGACCAAATCCGACATGGCGCCCGTGGATCGCATCTCGTACGACATCTCGCGGGTGAACGTCTCGCCGGCCAGGGCGCGCTGGAGATCCTCCACGATGTCCGGGCGCCCGGCATACATCTCGTCTGCAGTGGTCCCGACGAAATCCGTCACGGCGCCCGCGGTGACTGCCTCCGACGCGAGGTTCGAGGCCTCGAGAACCATCGTACCGTCGTGGCTTCGCCACATGTACGCGGGCGTCGGCACCCTCTGGAAGTACTCCGCCAGCTGTGCCGACGCTTGTTCCTCACGGCGAGCCAACTCGAGGAGCGGCGATAAGTCCTCGGAGTGCGCGACTGCCGCGTCCGGGCCGACCGGGACGAACGAGACGAGCAGACGCCGCTGCCCGAGCCGCTCGCTGTCGAGGGAGATCTCTCGAGTCACCGGCTGTTGAGTCCGGATGCACTCTCGTAGATCGTCCAGCACGCCCGGAACGTGAACAGAGGCTTCACTGGCGCTGAACCCGAGTACATCCGGCGCGCGCGCGCCCCACAGGTCGTGGGCCGCCTTGTTGAGGCGACGCACATAGAAGTCGTCCCCCTCACGCTTCCACAGATACGCCGACTTCGGCGTCTGGTCGAAGTAGGCAGCCACCTGGCGGAGCGCGTCTGCCAGGCCCCGCCGAGCGCGGGTGATTTCGGTGACGTCCTGGACCGTGCCGACCAGCTGCTGGGCGCGACCAAACCGGTCCTTGACCAGCGCCGAAGATCCGATCAGGTGACGGATGCCACCGTCCGGGTGGACGAACCGATACTCCGCGGGGGTCGTGTCCCCACTGGCGGCGGCCGCCGCTCCCTCCTCGATGTGTGGCCGGTCGTCGGGGTGAACGAAGGCCAGGTAGTCCTCGACGCTGTGACCGAGCCCGCCGGGAGCGACGCCGTGAATGCGGTACTGTTCCTCCGAGTGCCAGACCACACCCGTGGTCAGGTCCCAGGTCCAGTAGCCGACGCGCGCGGCGGCTTGGGCGAGCGTGGAGAGGTCCTCCTCGCGGGAAGGGTGGGTGGGCACACGATCGAACACGCCGAGGCCCTCCTGGCGGGGTACGTCGACACCGCTGGACTGGGCCGGCGAATCCTTCCGAGCGTCACTCGACGACATCGCTTCTCCTCGCACTGCGCTTGTCTGCCACGACCCCTCTGTACAAACTCCACCCTCGCCCTCGGGGCCCTCCCCGGGCGTTCCTTTTGCCGATTCCTACCGAACTGTCCGACACGTGATCCGCGTGCTAGCCGCGGACGATCACCCCATCGTCCTCGAGGGCCTGACCCGCCTCATCACCAAGCACGACGACATGCGACTCGTCGGCCAGGCGACGGACGGCGCAGACCTGCTCGACCTCGTACGTGATACTCTAGTCGATGTCGTGCTGCTCGACATCTCCATGCCCGGACCCGGCTTCACCACGGTCATCCGAACGCTCAGGAAGGAGCGCCCCCGTCTCCCGGTGCTCGTACTGTCCGGCCAGCCGGCCAGCCAGTACGCCGTGCGGGTTCTGCGCGCGGGCGCCATGGGATACGTGAGCAAGGACAGCCTCTCCGAGGAGCTGGCCACCGCAATCCGCGAGGTCGCGGACGGACGGCGGTACCTCTCCCCGTCCGTAGCCGGCTCCCTGGTCGACGCCGTGACCAACTCGGAGCGTCCCCTCCACGAGGAACTGTCCGATCGGGAGTTCGACGTGCTCCGGTACACGGCAGCCGGGAGGCCGGTCAAGCAGATCGCCCAGGAGCTCGGGCTCAGCCCCAAGACCGTGAGCACGTATCGGCGCCGTGTGTTGGACAAGCTCAAGCTGGAATCTCAGGCGGAGGCCATCCGGTACGCGGTCAGCAACGGCATCGTGCCGGAGGTGGACGAAGAACAAGGCTGAGCAGAACACCCTATTCGCGGAATGCGTGCTTCCTGCGAACGCTCAGCGACGATGCGGTCGGCACATCCTTGCAGCCGTGTCGGGGGATCCTTACAGCGCCCTAACCGCGGACCCGCCACTTTCGTTCCACGACCCTCTGGGATTCGTCTCGAGTGGCGCTGGGTAACGCTTTTATGCGGGGGGCCCTCGTCATCTTCACTCGGGCGGCCCAGGGGGTCTTTCTTGTTGTCCAGCCGCCGAGCTTCCCGCCCCCGGACTCAGCCTCGGCGTATCGCGTACACTACGTACGTGCCGTAGAGAGCGATGAATAGCGCGCCATGGTACCGCGTGATCGTGCGATTGCGACTGCTCACCAAGGCCAGGATGACGAGGGCGCTCGAGGCGATCACCATGACGAGGTCGGTGTTGTTGATGACCTCGAAGGGCAGTTCGACGATGGCCGACGTGGCGCCGAGCACCCAGAGCAGGTTGAAGATGTTCGAACCCACGACGTTGCCGACTGCCAAGTCGGCCTCGCCCCGGTTCGCGGCCACCGCCGAGGCGACGATCTCGGGTGAGGACGTGCCGACCGCGACGATGGTCAGCCCAATGAGCGCGTCGTCTACCCCGAACGCAGAAGCGAGGGAGACCGCGGCGTTCACGACCCAGGTGCCACCGAAGTAGAGCATCACCAAGCTGGCCAGGACACCCACCCCCACGCGCCAGCCCGCCCCACCTGTGGGGGCCGCCTGGGCAGGCGCCTTCTCCTCCAAAGCGACTTTGTACACGTAGAGCATGAACAGGAAGAAGAAGGACAGGAGAATCAGCCCGTCCAGCCTGCTGATGCTCAACTCGCGGTAGGGCGAGAAGAGGGCGGCATTGGCCAGGAAGCCGACGAGCAGCGCCGCCGTCAGCGAGAATGGCACCTCCGTGACCACCGTCGCGTCACCGATCGGAAGTGGCCGGATCAAGGCGGCGATGCCAAGCACCAGGAGTACGTTGGCGATGTTGCTCCCGATCACGTTGGCGACCGCCAGGTCGGAGTTGTGCTCCAAGCCCGAGATCAATGTGACGAGGAACTCCGGCATCGACGTCCCGAACGAGACGATGGTGAGGCCGACCACCATGGGTGGGATACGAGCGCGGGCGGCCAAGGCGGCAGCGCCGTCCACCAGGAGGTCGGCCCCCTTGATGAGAAAGGCCAGCCCGAAGAGCAGTAAGAGAAGAGCCGACAAGGGGGTCTTGGATGGGGTGCGCGTTGGCGGTTCTCAGCCGCCAGATGCCTCACTGGATACGGAATCTCCCTCGTCGCCCCCGGCGGTCAACGACCACACGACCGCGATGGCCGCGACGACGTGGAGGAGGATCAAGACGCCCACGGCCGCCGGCGTAGCGCCGGGGAAGGCCTCCTCGGCGCCTTCCGTCAGGAGCCAGAGGTCCGGCATGATCGAGAGCACCAGCACGACGCCGGCGATGATGCGGAACGCGAAGTTCGGCCGGAGCGCGACGCGCCGCACGATCGCGTAGACACCGACCGCCGCAACGGACGCGACGGTCGTGAAGAAGATCACGGGCCCCGGTCCGGCCAACGGGAGGAACTCGGGCGGGATATCGAGCAGGGCGACCGCCAAAGCGCGGACGACCAACGTCCCCACTAGGGCGCTTCCCACCGCCATGAGGCCCGACAGCCAAATGCCCTTCCGTTGCATGACGTGCTCCCGGTCTCAATGATCCAGCGGACCCGCTGTCCGCTCCGACGTCCAGAATGGGGCGGGCCGGCCCAGTACGCGACCGCAACCCTTCAGCCGGAGCAACGCGTGCCCACAGGCGACCGCCCTCATCTGTCACGTCGGGCGTGGATCACCACGGCCACCGGAGTCGTGGCAGCGGGACTGATCAAGACCCAGGCCGATGCCGTCGCGCTGCCGGCACAGCAGGCCCCGATGCCGCTGAACACACCGAGACCGCCTGGGCGCTTTCCATCGGCGCTCGGCGAACGCGCGCCCGGCGAGCAGCCCCGACGCACGTTCGGAGAAGCGCTGTCGAGCGCCTCGCGAACGCCCCTCCAGGACCTCATGGGCATCATCACGCCCGCGGACCTGCACTTCGAGCGGCACCACGGCGGCGTGCCGACCCTCGCATCGGACGATCACGAGCTACTCGTGCACGGGATGGTGGACCGACCGACCACGTTCCGCATGGCCGACCTGATGCGCTTTCCGCAGGTGTCACGCATCCACTTCCTGGAGTGCTCGGGGAACGGCGGCGGGGCGTACAACCGGGACCGCATGCCGACCGAGATCACTCCACAGGGACTCGACGGTCTCCTGAGCACCAGCGAGTGGATCGGGGTGCCGGTGTCGACCATCCTGCGAGAGGTCGGGGTACGCCGCGGCGCGAGCTGGATCCTGGCGGAGGGCGCCGACTCGGGGCTGATGGCGCGGAGCGTGCCGCTCGACAAGGCGATGGGCGATGCGTTGCTGGCGTATGGGCAGAACGGTGAGCGCGTGAGACCGGAGCAGGGCTACCCGCTCCGGCTCTTCCTGCCGGGCTGGGAGGGGAACACCAGCGTGAAGTGGCTCCGCAGAATCGAGGTGACCGACCAGCCGACCTATACGCGAGACGAGACATCCAAGTACACCGACCCGCTCGCCGACGGCACGGCGCGCCAGTTCAGCTTCGCCATGGACGCCAAGTCGGTGATCACGTTCCCGTCCTACCCCTATGCCCTACCCGACCGCGGCATGATCAGCAAAGAAACGATTGCCCAGCTGCAAGACAAGCAACGAAACGTGCGATTCATTCTGGGGGC
>JAHEKM010000182.1 GCA_024638325.1 Gemmatimonadota bacterium
CCAACGGTCCGCGCACGGCGAGCTTGAAGCGACGTACCGTCTCCGCGTCTGCACCGTCGGCTTCGAGCCTCAGCGCGGCCCCCAGTGCCACACCGGCGAGGTAGGGGTGGGCGTTGAAGTGCTCCAGGTGCCGCTGGACAGCCGCGTCGAGCGCCTGTCCGTCCGCACCGTGGATCCGCTTCAAGCCGGGAAGCATGGCGAACGCGAAGCCCGATCCCAGCATCGTGTGATAGTTCCACGACCCCTGGATCAAGAACGACCTGAGGAAGGTCGAAACGACCGCACCGCGCGTCAGCGTGCCGCTCACAGGAACCTCCCCCCGATGACGCCCAGGGCCATCCCGGCCACGAAGAGCACTTTGCGCCGCCGAAATCCCCCGAGATCGCGCAGGAGGATGCCGAGCGAGGCCGCGCCACCGACGAGCACGAGGCCGACCGACGAGCTCGGGGACAGGGCCCACGGTTCGTGTAGGAGACTCACGACGGCGCGGCCCGCGAGCACACCGAGGAGCGTCACGACGGCACCCCTGACGAAGTCGATCAGGACCGCGCTCAGGTGCGCCGTGACGATGCCGCTAGGCCGACGCCGGCGGTCGTCCGCCTCCGGGGCGATACGCGAATTGAGCTTACGCATGACCGAGACCGAGAATCCGGCCAGCTGACCCCAGACGAGCCCCACGGCGATCGCGAGCGGTAAGGCGCCCGTCGCGTCCGTCACCTGGCTGGCGGCCACCGCGACGACGGTCGCCGTCGCTCCCTCGGGGAAGCGCGAGCCGCCGGTCGGAAACGAGACCAGTAGATACAGTTCGAGAATGGCTCCGACCGCCACACCCGTCACGGGATCGCCCAGGAGCCAACCCACGAGAGCCCCGGCCACGAGCGGCCGCGAGAACATGAACTGGCCGACGGACGTGCCATCGAGGGCGAGTAGGCCGCCCAGGACGCTGAGCAGGACTATTTCCATTTGCTCTTCGACAGCGTTTCGAGCGAAACCTTGTGAGCGTCGGGCAGGTCCCGAGCGGACACCCGAACCCCGGAACCGGCGATGGCATCGAGATCGGCGCGGTCCTCGTCGCTCAGGTGCAGATACGTGAGGACCTCCGCTCGACCCGGCCCGTGTCGAAGACCTCCGAGATTCACGGACTCACCCTCCATCACGCCCCCCTCGGCCAGTCGGCGCATGGTCGGTATGTCGCGGGTGAGCAGGATCGTCTTGTCCGTGCCCGTCCGCCACTCCGCGAGGTTCGACCGGGCATGCGCGACGGTCACGAATTCGACGGCGGCTCCGCCGGCTCCCAGTCGGTAGAGGTCCTGTTCCCAGTCGCTCGCGGCGAGCTCGTCGTCCACGACCACGTACCGGTCGGGGCGGAGCTGATTACCCCAACCGATCACGACCTGTCCGTGGATCAGCCGCTCGTCGACCCGATAGAGGACGATGGGCACGGCTCAGCCCTGGTGCCGATGGGCGGGCGCGATGGCCTCGCGCCCCTTCTCCACGAGCCGGTCGACCAGCTCGGGAAGCGGTTCCTCTCGATGAAAGACGAAGTCGAGAAGCATGGGCAGGTTGACGCCGCAAATCACGGCACGGCGCTCCGCGTCTCGGCACGTGTACGCGGCTGCCAGGGCGCAGCTGCCCGACTGCAGGTCCGCGAACACGATGACGGCGTCGCTGCCGGCCGTTTCGTTCAGCTCGGTCGCCAGCTGCTCCGGGCCCTTGCCCTCGTTCGAGATGGCGACGAGCGCGTCAGCCGCGCCTCCGGCGATGCGACGCACGGCGTCGACGAGGCCCTGCGGCATCTGGCCGTGGCCGACTACGACGCCCCGCACCGACTCACTCATAGTCCTGCTCGAGATATTGGCGGAGCCTGCGGTCGAACGCCTCCGCCGATTCCACGCCTGTGTACCGAAGGAGGTGGCTCATGGCGACCACCTCCGCGATGACGGTGATGTTCTTACCCGGATTCAAGGGCACCGTGACCTTGGGGATCTGCACCCCGAGGATCTCCTCGTACTCCTTTTCCAAACCCGTGCGAGAGTACGCCCGCGCTTGGTCCCAGATCTCCAGGTGCACGATGACCTCGATGCGCTTCTGCTGACGAATGGCACGGACGCCGAAGAGTCCCTGGACGTCGATGATGCCGACCCCCCGGATCTCCATGTGGTGCTTCTGCAGCTCGTGGCCCCGCCCGATGAGGAGCTCGTTGCCCTGCTTCGTCACCATGACCAGGTCATCCGCGACGAGACGGTGCCCCCGCTCGACCAGGTCGAGCACGCACTCACTCTTCCCGACCCCGCTGTCCCCCACGAAGAGCACCCCGATGCCGTAGACGTCCGCCAACGATCCGTGCAGCGTCGTCGAGGGCGCGAGAGCGACCTCGAGGTACGGCTTCAGTCGCCTGTAGAACTCCTTCGTGCTCTTCGCGGAGCGCAGCACTGCCACGCCGTACTCGTCAGCCACCTCGAGGAAGTAGGCAGGCACCTCCTGTCGCTTCGTCACGAACGCCGCCGGCACACCGAACCCGAAGAGCGCCGCCAGGCGAGCACGGGCGTCGGTTTCATCCAGCGTCGAGATGTAGGTCATCTCGGTCTCGCCGAAGACCCACATGCGCCCACCCGGCACCCTGGTCGTATGACCCGCCAGGGCGAGACCAGGCGACGTGACGTCGGGATCGTCTGTGGAGCTCTCGAGGCTGACGCCAGAGGTCAGCACCTCCAGCTCGAGGACCTCCCCGCGCGCGTCCAGGAGCTCCTGGACGGAGATGCTACGCGTGGTCTCGGGCGGCACGTAAGAACCTGGTGGGGCGCGTCGGGACGAAACGCGTCATCCCTCCGTGACCCCCTTCCCCAGTGGCGGCGCCTTGTGGTCGGTCCGCCGCTCCCGCTGACGTCGCAGACGGCGGCTGATGCGCTCGATCATCTCGTCCAGAGCCGTGCGGAACTCATGGCCCTCACCTCGCGCCACCACCGGCTCACCACCGTCGATGTGCACGAGGATCTCAGCGATCTTCAGCAGCTTTTCCTCCATATACACCACATCGGCCGCCGACGCTCTCGGCGAGTACTTCGAGAGCGCCTGTACCTGGGCTTCCGTGCGCTCTCGGACGTCGTCGGGCACCTCACAGTGCCGCGCCGTGATTTGGACTCTCAAGTCGATCTCTCTCCAATCGTTTCTCGTGACATGAGGTGCGATGAAGCTAGTCCGGGACCGAGTGCTCTACCAGGCGGCGGAGGTATGCCTCGAAGGCGTCGGCCGCCGCCTCCCATGAGAAGGTCTCGGCGTAGGCCCTCGCCTCCTTGCCCAGAGAGGTCCGCAACTCGGGGTCCGTGACGAGTCGCTCGATCGCGTCGGCCACGGCTGCGACGTCGCCGTGGGGCACCAGCAGCCCGGTGCGACCATCGACCACGGACTCACGCAGTCCAGGGGCGTCGCTCGCGATACTCGGCGTCCCGCACGCGGCGGCCTCCAGGTTGGTGATGCCCCACCCCTCCTTCGCCGACGTCAGCACGTGGACCCAGCCACGCCTCAAGAGACCGAGCTTCTCCTGGTCGTCCAGGTGGCCGAGGAGGTGGACGCGGTCCTCCAGGCCGAGTCGACGCACGCGACCGCGCAGCGCCGCCTCCTCCTCACCCTCACCTGCCACTTCGAGGTCGACGTGCGTGCCCCGCTCGGCCAGCGCGTGGACGGCGTCGATGACCAGGTCCAC
>JAHEKM010000076.1 GCA_024638325.1 Gemmatimonadota bacterium
CCCCGCCGACGCCACGAGGGACGGCGCTCCCTTCAACAGCACGGCGCATCCGAAACGAGTGGCCGCGGCCCGAACCGAAGCCAGCCGGTCCTCGACCGGAACGCCTGCCAGGCGGGCCATCTCACCGGGGTGCGGAGTGATCAGGACAGGCCGGGACGCGGCGATCGCACCGAGATCGACGGCACCGGCCGCCGCGAGGTTGAGCGCATCGGCGTCGAGCACCGTGGGGCGAGGCTCGGAGCTCGCGACCAAGGTCACGAGGTCCGCCGCCGCCGCCGACGTGCCCAGTCCCGGGCCGACCGCGAGGGCATCCGACTGCTCGACGGCCGCGCGTACGGCCGCCGAGTCCGCCGCGTCCACGTAGATCGCCTCGGGCAGCGCGGCCTGGACCGCCGAGCGGTTTTCGGGGACTGAACAGACGCGCACGAGCCCGGCTCCCGACCGGAACGCCGACTGGCCCGCGAGGATCGCGGCGCCCGCCATGCCAGCGCCGCCCGCCACGACCATCACGCTTCCCACGGCCTTCTTGTGGGTGTCGGCGGTTCTGCGGGGACGCTGTGCCCGCGCCCACGCCGGGGTGGCCAGCCTGGCTTCCGTGGCCTCGGCGCTCCACGGCGAAAACGCGATCTCCACGGCGACGAGCCGGCCGACCAACTCCCTGGCCGGATGGATCAGGGACCCGAGCTTGGGTGCCCCGAACGCGACGGTCACGTCGGTGCGGACGGCGTCGCCTGGCACGGCCCCCGTCGTCGCGTCGATGCCGGATGGGACGTCCATCGCCAACACGGGCGCGCGGGCCTCGTTGATGCGGCGAATGGCCGCGGCCTGCCGCTCCCTGGGCGCTCCGTTCACGCCGGTCCCGAGGAGCCCGTCGACGAGTACCGAGGCCGCGCCCAGCGTGGACGTCCACCCCGTGTCATCGAGGTCGACGTCCCGAAGCAGCGGGACGGGCCAGCCGTGCAGCAGTGGATCCTCGGCCTCGCGATCCGCCACGAGTACTCCTCGAACGTCCCGACCCCACGCGTGCAGCGTGCGTAGGAGCACGAGGGCGTCTCCCCCGTTGTTGCCGCCACCGACGAGGCCGACCACCGGCCCGCGTGGATAGAGGCGCTGCAGTACGGTTGCGGCGGAGCGACCGGCGTTCTCCATGAGCACGGACTGCGGGACGCCGACCTCCTCGATCGCATGCCGGTCGAGTTCGACGGACTCCGCAGCGGTCGGCGCGGCGACCATGCCTTGCGCGAACGGCCGAATGGGGGGGTACGCCATCTTCACCGGCTCCGTCGGTCGGGAGCGGCCCTGCGTCTCGGTGTCGGGGATGGGATGGCGCGGAGGGAGGGTGCGCCGCGAGCGGGGGAGAGGCCCGCTACTTGTAGCTCTGACCGATCGTGCGCCCGATCGTGATCTCGCCGTTGTCGATGCGGATGTTGAACCCGCACTCGGGACTCGAGCACACCCAGGCCTTGTAGCGGATCGGGGCGCCGTCGCGACCGTAATCCGAGAGCGGAAGAAGGATCCCGCTCTCGCACTTCAGACATCGAGGAAACCCGCTCGGCTCCACCATGTACGTCCCCTCCCATCGGCTTGGCGACGATTCGTCGATCCCACCCCGGGATCGGAAGTGTCAGGGTCGCGCTTCCCAGGGGTAGTTCGCCTCGAAGGCTTCCTCGAAGTCGAACACGCCCGAGAAGTCCTCGGGGTTGTCCCCATCCTGCTTGATCAAGATCCCCTGCTCCACCATCGCGAACACCACCCTCCCGACGTCCTCGGTGTCGTGGATGCCCCAATGCTCCAAAACGGTGCGGGCCATGGGTCCGAAGCGCTCGAGCGCCAGCTCACGGACCCCTTCGGCCAACTCCTGGCCCGACACATGGCGTGGCGCGTCCAGCGACTGGATGACCCAATGGAGCGCCTGCAGGACGAAGATGTACGACCGCGCGTGAAAACGCGGGTTCCGCTCCTGGAGTCGGTCCAGGACTTCGTCGGCGAATTGCAGGTCGGTCATGCTGAAAATGTGTGGTTCTTCAAGGCTGTTCGCCAGGTGGGCGCCCGGCTGAGGGTCAAGGAGCGGCCGATTTCGGTCCCCTCACGCACGCCTCGACCGGGCCCGGGTCAGCTCGTCACCCACTCCGGGTAGAGCTGGAAGTTGCTGCACAGCTCGAGCACCTCTCCGCGAACGCGTTTTATCCGCGCGTCGTCGCCGGGAGCGGCGAGTACGTCGGCGATCCAGTCGGCGATCTTGGTCATCTCGGCTTCCTTCATGCCTCGCGTAGTCAGGGCCGGGGTGCCGATCCTCAGGCCGGAGGTCACGAAGGGGGAACGCGTCTCGCCCGGCACCGTGTTCTTGTTCACCGTGATGCCCGCGGCCTCGAGGGCCGCCTCCGCATCCTTGCCGGTCAGCTCCTCGTGGCTCTTGCGGAGGTCCACGAGCAGTAGATGGTTGTCGGTGCCTCCGCTGACGAGCCCGAACCCGTGCTGGGACAGCCCGTCCCCCAGCGCGCGGGCGTTCGCGATGATCTGGGCGGAGTAGAGCGCGAAGTCGGGCTGCAGCGCCTCCAGGAAGGAGACTGCCTTGGCCGCGATCACGTGCATGAGCGGTCCGCCCTGCATAAAGGGGAAGACCGCCTTGTCCATCGCCTTGGCGTGCTCTTCTGCGCACAGGATGAGGCCCCCGCGGGGGCCACGCAGTGTCTTGTGGGTCGTCGTCGTGGTGACGTCGGCGTGCGGAATCGGCGAGGGATGATGGCCCGTGGCGACGAGCCCCGCGATGTGCGCCATATCCACCAGAAGCCTGGCGCCGACGTCGCGCGCGATGTCGGCGAACGCTTCGAAGTCGATCGTGCGCGGGTACGCGCTCGCCCCGGCCACGATCATCCGAGGCTTCTCCACTCGCGCTTGCTTCCGGATCGCGTCGTAGTCGATGAGCCCCTCGTCGGTGACCCCGTAGGCGACCACTTGGAAGAGCTTCCCACTGAAGTTGACCGGAGAGCCATGCGTGAGGTGTCCTCCATGGCTCAGGTTCATGCCGAGGATCTTGTCGCCGGGCTCCAGAAAGCCGAAGTACGCGGCCATGTTGGCTTGGGCGCCCGAGTGCGGCTGGACGTTCGCGTGCTCGGCCCCGAACAGCTCCTTGACCCGGTCGCGGGCGAGATCCTCCGCCACGTCGACGTGCTCGCACCCCCCGTAGTACCGTTTCCCGGGAAGGCCCTCCGCGTACTTGTTGGTCATGACCGTGCCCATCGCCTCCATCACGGCGGGGGACACGAAGTTCTCGGAGGCGATGAGCTCGAGGCCGTCGCCCTGCCGCCTGGCCTCCGCGACGATGGAGTCGAAGATCGCGGGGTCGGTGGCCTTCAGGTGGTCCATCATGGCGTCGTGAGTTGGAGTTGTCGTGCGGCGCGGAGACGTGCCTCCGCCACCCGATCGGCCGCGTCGCCCGTGGGGAGGCCCTCGGACTTCGCGAGCTCGAAGATGTGCAGCAGCGTGTCGTAGATGTCGGCGGCCTTGTCCTTGGCCTGGTCGAGCGTCCAGCCCTGGAGCTCGCCGTACACGTTGATCAGGCCGCCGCCGTTGATCACGTAGTCGGGCGCGTAGAGGATGCCGCGTTCGTGGAGCGCCTGGCCGTCGGCCCGGCTTCGACCCAGTTGGTTGTTCGCGGCTCCCGCGACGATGTCGACCTTCAGCCTATCGATGGTGGCGTCGTTGATCGAGGCACCCAGGGCGCAGGGCGAAAAGACATGCGCCTCGACGTCGAAGATGGCGTCGGGCTCCACGGCCGTCGCGCCGAAGTCGTCCACCGCGCGCCGCACCCTCTCGGCATCGATGTCCGTGACGGTGAGCCGCGCGCCCTCGGCTGCGAGGTCCTCGCAGAGGTAGTAGCCCACGTGCCCGAGTCCCTGGACGGCCACGTGCCGCCCCTCCAGCTCGTCGCTTCCGTACTCGACCCGCGCGCACGCCTTGATGCCACGGTACACGCCGTACGCCGTGACGGGTGAGGGGTCTCCAGAGCGCCCCGGCAGACCCGCCACGTGCTCGGTCTCCGCGCGGACGAACAACATGTCCTCAGGCGAGGTGCCCACGTCCTCGGCCGTGATGTAGCGCCCGCCGAGGCTCTCGATGGCGCGACCGTGGGCACGGAAGATCGGCTCCCTGTTGGGGGCCTTCTTGTCGCCCCAGATGACCGACTTTCCTCCCCCGAGGGGCAGGCCGGCGATCGCTGCCTTGTACGTCATGCCTCTCGAAAGCCGCAGGGCGTCCACGACGGCGGACCGTTCGTCGTCGTAGTTCCAGAAGCGGGTGCCGCCAAGCGCCGGCCCCAGCGTCGTGTCGTGAACGGCGATGATGCCCCGGTACCCGGACTCCGGCTCGCTCCACAACACGAGCTGCTCATGGCCGCCTTCGGCCATGAGCGCGAACACGCCTTCGTGTGCCTCCGCCTCAGCCATCGCCTGGTCCGTCATTCGTATGTGTAGAACCCGCGCCCGGTCTTGCGGCCGAGCCATCCCGCCGCGACGTACTTCCTCAGGAGCGGGCAGGGTCGGTAGCGGTCGTCACCCAACTCCCGATGCAGCACCTCGAGGATGCTCAGGCAGGTGTCGAGCCCGATCAGGTCCGCCAGTGTGAGCGGTCCCATGGGATGGTTCATCCCGAGCTTCATCACGGTGTCGATCGCCTCCGCCTCCGCGACGCCCTCCATGAGCGCGAAGACCGCCTCGTTGATCATGGGCAGAAGGACCCGGTTGGACACGAATCCCGGGTAGTCGTTCACCTCGACCGGCGTCTTGCCCATCTGCTCGGCGAGCGCCAGCACCGACGCCGTGGTCTCGTCGCTCGTGGCGAGCCCCCGGATTACCTCCACCAGCTCCATGACAGGAACCGGATTCATGAAATGCATGCCGATCACCTGCTCGGGGCGCGACGTGCGCGCAGCGATCTCCGTGATCGAGATCGAGGAGGTGTTCGTGGCCAGAATGGCCCCTGAGGGGGCCGCACCGTCGATCGCCTGGAAGATCGAGTACTTGAGCTCCGGTTTCTCCGGCGCGGCCTCGATGACGATGTCCGCGCGGGCCGCCTCCGTCTCGAGTTCGGTCGACGTCTCGATCAGCGAGAGCGCCTTGGGCTTGGCCTCTTCCTCGATGACGCCTTTCTCGATCTGCCGGCCGAGGTTGCGCTCGACGCTCGCCAGCGCCCGCTCGAGCGCCGCGGGATCGACGTCGACCAGCGTCACCTTTCGACCGGCCAGCGCGGCGACGTGCGCAATTCCGTTGCCCATGGTCCCCGCACCCACGACGACGATCCGATCGATGCTCATGCGCTACCCTCTCCTCGACCCATAATGGCCAGCGGGCGGACGCTCAGGGCGGCGGCGCTCGGGCGCAGCACGCGGGTCCGCCAACACCACACGGTGATGGCGCCGAGGAGCGCCGTGCTGACGACGCTCCCCTCCGGCCCGAAGCTCCCCCCACCGAGCCAGGCCGGGCCCTGCATCACGCCTTCGTAGAACGGTGCGTCCATGAGCTCGAGCCCGCTCACCGGCACGTCGGCCAGGAACCCGTTCGCCCAGTTCCATCCAAGGTGGGCGCCGGTCGCCCACCACAGACTGCCCGTGCGCAGGTAGACGACCCCGAGAAAGATGCCCGCCACCGCCACGTTCAAGGTTCCGATCCAGGTGACGCCCGGATTGCCGCGGTGCAGCGCCGCGAAAACCAGGGCGGTGATGGCGAGCGCGGCCAACGGCCCCCAACGCTCGGCCAGGGCCTGCAGGGGATATCCTCGCAGCAGCGCCTCTTCCGCGGCGGCCGGTAGGGCGAGGAACGCGAGCGCCCCGAGCCCCGTCGTGACCCACTGGATCAGTGTGCCTTCTTGGGCCGACCACCGCAGTCCACCCGCGACGTAGAGAGTCAAAACGACCCCGAGCGCGACCACCGTTCCGAGCACCACGCCCCACAGGGACTCGGTGACGGCCGCTCGACCCAGGTAGAAGCCGAGCGCTCCAGGATCGCGACCGTCGGTGGCGAGTAGCAGCACGCCGGCCGTGAGCGAGCCAACCAGGAGCGCGAGGGAGCCGCTGATGAGCGTCGCCGGGAGCGCGAGACCGATCACGCCGGCCACGCTGACCGTGACCACCACGAAGAGCGCGAGCCTCCATCCGAGCCGGAGCCGTCCCACCTCCGTCTTCAGGATCACGTCGAGCGCAGGCCGCTGCTCCATTCCGGGGTCGGCCGTCCCGCCTCAAGCCTTCTCGACCGACAGGGCCACGGCGTTCCCCCCGCCGAGGCAGAGCGTCGCGAGTCCGGTCGCGTTGCCGCGCTGCTCCATCGCGTGGAGTAGCGTGACGAGCACGCGCGCGCCCGACGCCCCGATCGGGTGCCCGAGAGCCACAGCACCTCCGTTGACGTTCACGCGCTCCTCGTCCATGTCCAGCGCCCGCATGTCGGCGATGGCCTGGACCGCGAAGGCCTCATTGACCTCGATGGCGTCGTAGTCACCGATGGACTTGCCTTCCTTCTCCATGAGGCGCTCCACCGCCTGGATCGGCGCGAAGAACAGGTCGCGGGGCTCGACGGCGCTCACGGCGTACGCGTTGATCCTGGCCTCCACGGCCAGGCCGTGTGCGTCTGCATACTCCTGAGACGCGACCACGAGGGCGGCGGCCCCGTCATTGAGGCCCGGTGCGTTCCCCGCGGTCACCACGAGCTCCTCCACGCCCTCCGGGGCGTCGCGGGTAAAGGCCGGACGCAGCTTGGCCAGCGCCTCGAGGGAGGTGTCGGCGCGGGGTCCCTCGTCGGTGTCCACCACGGTCGGGCCCTTCCGCCCCGGCACCTCCACGGGCACGATCTCATCGCGGAACCGGCCGGCCTCGATGGCTGCGACGGCCTTCTGGTGCGACCGGAGCGAGAAGGCGTCGGCCTCCTCCCGGCTGACCCTCGCCTTCGTCGCAGTGTACTCGGCGTGACCACCCATGTGGCATGCTCCGAAGGAGCACCACAGACCGTCGTGGATGAGCCCGTCCTGAAGGGTCTGGTCGCCGAACTTCACGCCCTGCCGGAGCCCTCGCAGGTAATGCGGGGCATTCGACATGGACTCCATACCGCCGGCCACCACGAGCCTGGCGTCCCCGGCCTTGATCGCCTGCGCCGCGAGCATCACCGCCTTCAGCCCCGAGCCGCAGACCTTGTTGATCGTAAGGGCTGGGATGGTGGCCGGAAGACCACCGCCCACCGCCGCCTGTCGCGCAGGGGCCTGGCCGGCTCCGGCCGACACGACATTGCCCAGGACGACCTCGTCCACGTCCGCGACGTCGATGCCCGAGCGCTTCACCGCCTCGCGCAAGGCGATGGCGCCGAGATCGGGGGCGGACAGCGCGCTCAGCCCGCCCAGATAACGACCGATGGGCGTACGTACGCCACCGCGAAGGATGACAGCCGTTCTGGATGGGTCGGTCATGGCCGTGAAGATACCCAAAATCAGGGCACCTCGGGACCGGCGTCCCGGCGGCCGCTACGCGCCAGACGGGCCTTATCCTGCCACGAGCTTCGGCGCGGTCTCGGCGGGGTCCAGCCGACCCCATGGAGTGCGCGGATCGTGCTCGAAGATCAGCAGCCAGTCCTCGGCGCGGGCACGTTGCCAAAGCCCCCGCTTCGACTCCAAGGTGACCAGCGGCTCGAGGTCGTATCCCATGATCCACGGCAGGGGAAGGTGGGCGGAAGTGGGACACACGTCGGCCAGGTAGCAGGCCACGTCTCCGTCGCTCTCGATCATGACCGACTGGTGGAAGGGCGTGTGACCCGGCGTCGGCACGACGCTCACGCCCTTTGTGATCTCCGCGGCGCCTTCGACCAGGTCCCAGAGACCGGAATGGGTGACCGGCTCGAAGTTGTCGGGGATGTAGCTGGCTCGGATGCGCTCGTTGCGGCTCCGCGCGAAGTCCAGCTCGCCCTTCTGGACCACGTGGCGCGCGCCCGGGAAAGAGACGTGCAGCTCCCCGTCTTCATCGAGGAACGTGTTGCCGCCGGCATGGTCGAAGTGGAGGTGCGTATTGAGCACGATGTCCACGTCCACGGGCTCGAAACCGGCATGTCGGATTCCGTCTTCCAGCCGCGTAGGGTCGCCGGAATTCGAGATACCGTAGATGTCCCGGAACTTCTCGTCGGACTTGTTGCCGACCCCCGTGTCGACGAGAACCAGGGCCTCAGGCGCCTCGATGAGCAAGCAGCGGAGCGCGAGGGGGATGCGGTTGCGGCTGTCCGCGGGAATGCGCCGCTCCCACAAGGGCTTCGGCACGACGCCGAACATGGCTCCACCGTCCAACAGCTGCACGCCAGCCTCGATTCCGTGAATGCGGATCGAGCCGACGGCTGTGCTCCGCGACAGTGGCAGGCCTTCGAACGAGTCGGTCATCGGCCGGTCTCGCGGCAGGGGGGTGTACGGACTACCTAAGGTACGCTGGTGTGCCGATGTGACGAGGGCCGCGTGTCAGCGCCGGCGCCCTCGCTTTCGGTAGCCCGGCAGCTCCAGCGAGTACTGCTCGGGGTCGAACCGCTTCTGCTTCCGCCTTCGCCGCAGGTACCACTCCAGCGTGGCCAGATCCTCGATGCCCCGTCCGGACGCCTCGTCCAGGAGTCTCAGCAAGACGCGGGCTGTGGCCAGCGCATCTCCGTAGGCGCGATGCCGGTCGTGGATCTCGATGCCGAAATGGCGGGTCAGCACGTCCAGGTTCCGATGCCTGAGCTGCGGCACCAGGCGTCGCGTCATGCGCACCGTGCACAGCTTGGACATGCGGGGTACGTCTCCGCCCGCGCGCAGGAGCTCGGAGGACACGAACGCCCAGTCGAAGGACGCATTGTGGGCCACGAAGACGCGACCCTCGAGCCTGCGCTCGACTTCGTCCGCCACATGCTCGAAGTAGGGGGCCTCCTGGACCATCTCGGTCCGAATACCCGTTAGCCCAGTGATCACGCGGGGGATGCCCTGGCCCGGGTTCAGGAGGGTCTGGTACTCGTCCACGATGGCGCCGCCGCGCACCTCCACGATCGCGATCTCGATGATGCGGTGCCCTCCCCAGGACGCCCTGCCCGTGGTCTCCACGTCGACCACCGCGAAGGCCGTCTCGGAAAGGGGTGCGCCAAAAGGCTCCGGCGAACCCAGGCTCCACACGCCCTCCGCATCGACCTCGAAGCGGGGGTCGGTCCCGAGCAGCTGGAATACGGCCGCCGAGGCGGCGCCGTCGTGCCCCACCAGCCCGAGCACGTCCCGGGCGAGATCGAGCGTGTGGGCGGGCCCGGACGCGAGACGCTCTGCCGCGTTCCGGAGAAGGGACGCGTCGCGCCCCGCGGTCATGGCTCCGAGCCGTGCTGCGTGATGGCGAAGGAGAGAGCCTCGAGCTCCATCACCAGGTTGACGTCTTCAACCGGGACGTGGCGCGGCACTTTGAGTCGGATGGGGGCAAAATTGAGGATGCCCTTGATGCCCGCCCGCACGGACCGCTCGGCCATCTCTTGGGCCGCTCGTGCCGGCACCGCGAGGATGACGAGCTCCACGCCCAGCTCGGCGAGCAGGGACTCCAGGTCGTCCGGTCCGTGGATCTGGAGTTCGCTCCAGTAGGTGCCGATCTTGGCGGGGTCGGAGTCGATGATGGCCACGCACTCGTACCCGCGCGACTCGAACGCAGGATACTCGAAGAGGGCCGACCCGATACGCCCGGCCCCGATGAGGGCCACCTTCCAAACCCGATCCACGCCGAGGATCTGACGCAGCCGCGCGCTCAGCTCTTCGATCCGGTACCCGAGTCCGCGCTTTCCGAAGGACCCGAAATGGGAGAGGTCCTTTCGGACCTGGGCGGCCGTAGTCTGGCCCCGTAGCGCCAGCTCCTCGCTGGAAACCGTCTCGTCCCCGGAAGCCTCCAGGTCCTCGAGCGACCTCAGGTAGTGGGACAATCTCCGGATCGTGCTGGCCGGAATGCGTCGCGTCACGGACGTAAGGATCGCTCGACTTACCAAGGTTCTCGCCGCTTGTGAAATCCTTCACAAGTTAGGCGTGGGGCGGGTTCACGGCAACGCAGCCGACAAGCGGACGAACTGCTCGGGGGACACGCGCTCAGGACGGTCCGTAAGCGTCACCGCAGCCGCGGCTGCGGCGCGCTCCGCGGCGCCCGGAGGGATGCCCAGGTCCGGGTGATCGCGAAGGATCTTCGCGAGCTGCTTCCGACGCCACTGAAAGGCCGCACGCACCAGGACACGCAGTCGAGTCTCTTCTTCTGGTGACAGCGGCGGCGGAAGGAACGGGCGCACGCTGATCATGGCCGAGTCGACGCGGGGCACGGGACGGAACGCCTTCCTTCCGACCTTGAAGAGCCGCTCGGCCGAAGCGACCGTGCGGACTCCCACGGACAGAGCCCCGTACTCTTTCGTGCCGGGCGCCGCCACGATGCGCGCCGCGACGTCGTCCTGGACCATGAGCACGACGTGCCCGGGTCGGGGGCGTCCCAGAAGGTGGAAGAGGATGGGCGTCGTGATGTTATAGGGGATGTTGCCGACGACGAGCAGATCTTCCACCTGCTCCTGTCCGCTGGTCAGGCCAGTCAGGGGCACGTCTAGAATATCGGCGTGCACCACGCGCACGTCCGCGCGCGGTCCGTACTCCTCCTCCAGCGAAGCGACCAACTGATCGTCGAGCTCCACGAGGGTCAGGCGACCCACCGTCCCGACGAGGTGGCGGGTCAGCGCCCCCCGGCCCGGCCCGATCTCGACCACGTGGTCGGTCGGCCCGGCGCCCAAAGCGTCGACGATCTTGCGCTGCAGGTTCTCGTCGACGAGGAAGTTCTGTCCCAGCGAGCGCTTGGCCGGCGGATGGGAGGACATGCGGAGGTCGGAGCAGCGGGGCGCCGCTACAGCCTCAGGACGAGCGCCGTGCGGTCGTCGCCCATCCGGCCCGAGGCCTCGGCCGGCGCGAGGGCGAAGAGGGCCTCGACGATCTGAGCGGGTGAGGAGAACCGGTGGCGCACGACGGTGTCGAGTACCAAATCCTCGGGCTTCTGCCCATCCGGGCTTCGGAGGGTGTCGGGAAGCCCGTCCGTGAAGAGAAACAGCAGGTCGTCTTCAGCGTTCCAGCTCAACGAGTCCTCGCCGTACGAATCGGGACCCGCGAACCCGACGGGCGGGTCCGTCGCCGTGAGGCGCTCGTACGTCCCGTCCTCGTGGACCGCGAACGCGTGCGGGTGGCCGGCGTTTGAGTAGACCAGCGTTCCGGCCGCCCGGTCGATGACGCCGTAGAAGACCGTGAGGTACATCTCCGTGGTCGCCAACTCGTCGGCGAGGGCGTCGTCGAGCTGACGCAGGACCTCGGCCGGCGAGTCCGTCTCTCGCGCGTAAATGCCCGCGGCGCTGATGGTGAGGGTCATGATGAGCGCCGACGGAAAGCCGTGCAGTGAGACATCGCCCAGCATCACGCCGACGCGCCCCTCTGGCAGCTCGAAGAGCTGGTAGAAGTCGCCACCGACCTGCTCGGTCGGCTGCACCCGCGCCGACACCTGCGCCGCCTCGAAGCGCTCGACAGCCGGCAGGAGCTTCATCTGCAGGTCGTGGGCAAGCTCCATCTCGCGCGCCATGCGCTCCTTCGACAGGCTCTCCTGTACCAGGCGGTTGTTCTCGATGGCCGCGCCGACCTGGGTCGCGATCGCCGCCAGCAGCTTCTGGTTGGCAGCGCTGAAGCGGCCACCGTCCTGGCGTCCGATGAGGTTCACGACGCCGACCGTGCGGGACTCGCCCGAGCCCGGCGAATAGCGTATCGGCACGGACAGGAAGGAGTCGCCGCCGCCCCCCGCCTCGCGCTCTGCCGACGTCGGTCGCCTCGAGGCGATGATCGAACGGCCCTCACGGAAGACCATGGACGTGATGGCGTCGGGGTCGTGCGGCGAAATGGGTCCGGCCCGGCCGTCCTCGCCGACCTCGGCGGCGAGGACGAGCTCGTCGTCGTCGTCGCGATGTACCCAGAGAGAGCCTCGCTTGGCGCCCATCACGTCGCGCACCTCGCTCAGGATCTTCCGGGCGCCACTGTCCATATCGAGCGTGGAGCCAAGGGTCTCGGAGATCGAGTAGAGCAGATTGATCTCCTCGAAGCGCTCGGAGAGCTCAGAGGTGAAGAACTCGATCTCGCGGGATGACTCGAACGCCAGTTCGAGCGCAGGGGCGAGCGCTTGGCACACCGCGGAGGGCGTGGCGTTGTCGGCGCTACCGATCTCGACCAGCACCTCGCCTCCAGCGTGGCTGAAGGCTGCGACGGACGCCGGATCTTCGTCCGCGTGGTCGAAGCCCGCCGAGGCGTACAGCACTTCGTCGGCGGCCCCAGGCTCCCTCGCTACCTGCTTGAGGCGCACTACCGCGCCGAACGCCTGCTCGAAGTGCGTCAGGGTCCTCAGAACCGGATCCGGCAGCGCCCCGAGGACGAGCCGGCCCGGCGGAACGCTCACGCCTGGACGCCGCCCTCCAGGATGCCGCCGGACTCCAGCTTCAGCACCAGCGTCACCTGATTGCCCTCGTCGTTGAACGAGACCTCATCGAGGAGTTGCCTCATGAGGAAGAGTCCGCGGCCGCAGGGCTTCGAAAGGTTCTCCGGGCTCGTCGGATCGGGGACTACACTCGGATCGAACCCGGCGCCTTGGTCGGTGACCCGCGCCTCGAGTCGTCCGCGCTGTAGTGCGACTTCCACCAGGACCCGCTTCGACGGATCGCGCGAGTTCCCGTAGAGCATCGCGTTCGACAAGGCCTCGGTCAGGCCGACGCGGAAGTTGAAGTCGAGCCGGCGGGCCTGCTCGCTGCAGCTACTGCAGCGCTGCATGACGTAGTCCACCGCGCGTTCGATGGACCTGATGTCGGTCGGCAGCTCGAGGACCAGGTCCTGCTCCGGGGTGCGTTCGGTCGCCATATGGCTCAGAAGCCCTCGAGCGCCTGTTCCTTGCTGTCCGCAATGCGGAACAGCGTGTCGAGCTTGGTCAGCTCGAACAGCGTCCGCAGGTCCTCGTTCAGGCTGGAGAGCCGCAGCTCGCCACCTTGCTCGCGGATCTTCTTGGACAGAGAAACCAAAACGCCAAGCCCGGAAGAGTCGATATATCCGGTCTTGGCGAAATCGATGACGAATTTTCGGTCGCCGCCTTCGAGTTGCTCGAGTACCTGCTGCTTGAGCTCCTGTCGATTGCCGACGATCAACTGGCCTTCTACTTCGACCAGGGTCACTTCCCCGTTCTGGGAGACCTCAAAGCCCATGGACTGGATGCTCCTCGCGCAGGTCGAAGGTCGGGTCGAGTGGCGGAACGAACTCCGCACGACCCGACGGGCGACCCTAATAGTAAGAAAGAAACGTTTGTGTGGGCAAGAAATTCCCGCAGTTGAGCGACTTCCGAGTGCCGAGAGCCGTCAACCGCCCCCCAGTTTCTCGTGCAGGCGCTTGAGAACCGACGGGGAAACCAGGCCGGAGACATCGCCCCCGAGCGTCGCCACCTGCCGGACGAGCGACGATGACAGGAAGCTGTAGCGGACCTCCGGCACGAGGAAGATCGTCTCAATGTCCGGCCAGAGCTCTTGATTCATCTGCGCCATCTGCAGCTCGTACTCGAAGTCGGACACCGCCCGAAGACCCCTGAAGACCAGGTGGGCACCCTGGGCCTTCGCGAACTCGACCAGGAGTCCCTCGAAGGAGCGGACCTCGATCCGCTCCTCGTCCTCGAGCACCTCCCGAATCAGCCCAACCCGCTCTTGCACGCTGAAGAGACCGCGCTTGTCGTGCGTCGACGTGTGGGCCACCGCGATGATGAGCCGATCGACCACGCTGAGGGCGCGACGTGCGATGTCCTCGTGCCCGAGCGTGATGGGATCGAACGATCCTGGATACAGCCCGACCCGTTCGCGTGTCGAGTTCATCAGTGGGGGGCGGTGAGGGTGGAGAGGGCCGTATCGCCGTAGCGCCGAGTCCGAGAGCCGTCGGGCAGCCGCAGCTGTTCGCGCCAAGGATGCTCCAACCAAAGGGCCCGCGCAAATGGTGCGGCGGCCCAGCGTTCAACCAGCTTCCGCGATGCGTCCCCCGCGTACGGTGGATCCGCCAGCGCGAGGTCGAACGCGTCGGTCGACTGCGAGAGGTATCGAAAGACTTCCCGGTCCACGACGGTGCACTGCGAACCGGCGCCCAGGTGCTCGATGTTGGCGCGCAGAACGCCCAACGCGGCCCTGCCCCGCTCCACGAAGACCACGGAACGCGCGCCACGGCTCAGCGCTTCGAGCCCGAGCGCGCCCGACCCCGCGAAAAGGTCCAGCACCTTCGCGTCGATCACGTCGTCACCGAGCGCGGACATCCACGCCTCGCGAACGCGGTCGGTCGTCGGCCGGACTCCTTTGGCGCGTAGCGGCTTGAGCCCGTGCCCCTTCCAACGCCCGGCGATGATCCTCATGACGGGGCACCGCTCCGTCTCAGGTCCACCAGACGAGCCTGCGGCTTCGCTACGCCCCGCCATTCGTTGCGCTCGAGGCGGTAGAGTACGTCGTACGCTCCATCTCCCAGAGCGTCGGGCGGATGGCGTTCAGCCAGGCCGAAGCCGATGGCTTCCAGCGTCGCCTGACCGTGGTGGAGGCGGACCTTGAGGTGACGCTCGCCCACGATCCGGGGCTCGCCGAGGGCGACTCCCGTGCTCACGAAGAGCGGTCCAGGGTTTCCGATGCCGTGCGGCCCGAGGTAGCCCAGCCAGTGCACCAGATCGAGATCGATATCGGTCAGGGCCATTTCGAGGTCGGGGCGGAGAACCGGGCTCAGGTGTTCCGGGGTCAGCCTTCGGCGCGCGACATCGTTGAACGCCCTGCGGAAGTCGGCGACGGCGGCCCGGTGCAGGTCCATGCCCGCCGCCTGTTTGTGGCCCCCGTAGCGGTTCAGGTGGGCGGAGCACTCCGTCAGCGCCTCGTGAAGATGGAAGCCGGCGATC
>JAHEKM010000077.1 GCA_024638325.1 Gemmatimonadota bacterium
AGCTCCCGCGCAGGCCGCTGGACCACGAGGTCCGACGGCTCGGAGCCGGACCGGATCCCGGCCAACCCGCTCCCGACACGCGCGCCTTGGAGGCGCGCGTGAGGGGCGTCGTGCAGGGCGTGGGATTTCGTCCCTTCGTGCACCGGTTGGCCCTGCGGCACGGATTGGGCGGTTGGGTGCGCAACGAGGCGGGCGCCGTTCGCATCATCGCGCAGGGTAGCCCGCCAGACGTGGCTGCCTTCCTCGAAGCGCTCGAGTGTGAGCTGCCCCCGCTGGCCCGCATCGACTCGCTGGACGTGCGTGAGACCGAGCGTCTGCCCCTCGACGGCTTCCGGGTCGTGGCAAGCGATCTGGCACCCGTGGGCCGACTGCCGGTTTCCCCGGACGTCGCCATCTGCCCGGCGTGTGAGGCGGAGCTGCTCGACCCGACGAACCGACGCTTCCGCTATCCGTTCATCACGTGCACGGACTGCGGCCCACGATTCACGGTCATCGAGAGCATGCCGTACGATCGAGAGCGCAGCACGATGTCGCGCTTCCGGCAGTGCCCCGATTGCCTGCACGAGTACGGGGATCCGACCGACCGTCGGTATCACTCCGAGACCAACTCGTGCCCGGTGTGCGGGCCCACGGTCTGGCTCGAGCCCGCCGGCGGAGCACCGTCGGCCCGCGGGGCGGACGCGATCTTCGAGGCCGCCCGCATCCTGGCACGCGGCGATATCGTCGCAATCAGGGGATTGGGCGGATTCCACCTCGCAGTCGACGCGCGCAGTGAGGCGGCTGTCCAAGACCTGCGGACCCGCAAGGGACGCGAGGCCAAGCCGGTGGCCGTGATGGTGCGCCGCCTCGCCGATGCAGAGCGCCTCGCCTTCGTGTCGCTGTGTGAAGCGGGCCTGCTCACCTCGCGCGAACGCCCCATCGTGGTGCTCGAGCGTCGTCCGCACGCCAGGCTGGCTACCGGCGTCTCGCCCGGCCTCGATTCGGTCGGGGTGATGCTCGCGTACACGCCGCTGCACATCCTTCTGCTGGAGGCCTTCGGCGGTCGCCCTTTGGTGATGACCAGCGGTAACCTGAGCGACGAGCCCATCGCGACCGGCAACGACGAGGCACGCATCCGCCTCGCGTCCGTCGCCGACGCTTTCTTGCTGCACGACCGGGAGATCGTGGCACGCTACGACGACTCCCTCGTCCGCGTAGTCGACGACCGTGCCGTCTTCCTGCGCCGGTCGCGCGGCTACGCGCCGATGCCGCTCCGGCTACCCGTACCGGCTCAGGAACCCTTGTTGGCCGTGGGCCCACACCTGAAGAACACGTTCGCTCTGGCCCAAGGCCGCGACGCGTACGTGAGTCAACACGTGGGAGACCTCGAGAACCTGGAGACGCTCACCCACTTCCAGGACGCGCTCACCCGGTTCGAGGACCTGTTCCGCATCTGGCCTGAATGGGTCGTGCGGGACCTCCACCCCGGCTACCTCTCGACACGCGTGGCAGAGGAGTCTGGCATGGTCGAGCTCCCCGCGGTGCAGCATCACCACGCGCACATCGCGGCTGTGCTGGGGGAGCACGGCGTTACCGAGCGAGTGCTCGGCCTCGCGTTCGACGGAACCGGCTATGGTGCGGACGGCAACGTGTGGGGCTTCGAGTTCCTCGAGGCGGACCTGCGCGGCTTCGTGCGACTCGCGCACCAGCGCTACGCACCGCTTCCTGGAGGTGACAAGGCCGCCCGGTCCCCCTGGCGCTCGCTGCTGGGATACGCGTCGCTCGACGAGGGCTGGAGTTGGGTGCAACAGGCTCTCTCTCGGGTGCCCCCCGAGGAGGTGATGGTCGCTCGCCACCAGCTCCGCAGGAGGATCAACGCCCCCTTGGCCTCATCGATGGGACGCCTGTTCGACGCCGCGGCCGCAGCACTAGGGCTTCGGCTCCAAGCGGACCACGAGGGGCAAGCAGCCATGGAGCTGGAGTCGCTCGCCGCCTCGGGATCCAGCGACCGGCTCCCGTTCCCCGTCGTACGGGAGGAAGGGGCTACGCCTGTCCTGGACCCCGGGCCGCTGCTGTCTTCGTTGGTACGAAGGAAGGCTCGCGGCGCACCGATCGACGAGCTCGCGGCGGCCTTCCACGACACGGTCGCGGACGCGGTCGTGGATCTCGCGCTCAGCCTCTGCGACGAGCGGGGGTTGGACCGCGTCGCACTGGGTGGCGGCTGCTTCCAGAACGCTCGCGTGCTCTCGTTCGTGCAAAGCCGACTCACGGCCGCGGGCGCCACAGTGTTGGCGCCCGAGACCCTCGGGCCGAACGACGGAGCCATCAGCTATGGGCAGGCCGTGGTGGCCGCCGCCCGCATGGTCGACTGAAGGAGGACCCCATGTGCCTCGGAATTCCTGGACGCATTCTCGACCGGCGTGACGACGCAGGCCTGCCGGTCGGCACCGTCGACTTCGGAGGAGTGCGTCGCGAAGTCTGCCTGGCGTACGTGGCGGACGAGGTGGAGGTCGGCGACTACGTCGTCGTTCACGTCGGTTTCGCCATCTCCAAGGTCGACGAGAAGGAGGCGAAGCGGACCTTCGAGGTGTTGCGCGAGATGAGCCAGCTCGAAGAGCTCGAGTGGATGGCCGATCTGGCGGACGCCGCCGAGCGGGTACAGCCATGAAGTATCTCAGCGAGTACCGCGACCCCGAGATGGCTCGCGGCCTGGTCAAGCGCATCCTCGACACGTCAACCCGGCGGTGGACGCTCATGGAGGTCTGTGGCGGTCAGACGCACACCATCGTGAAGCAGGGCATCAACGAGGTCCTGTCGGACGCCATCGAGATGATCCACGGTCCTGGCTGTCCGGTGTGCGTCACGCCGCTCGAGCAGATCGACCGTGCCCTCCACCTCGCGACCCGGGACGACGTGATCTTCACGTCTTTCGGCGACATGCTGCGGGTGCCCGGGAGCGAGTGCGACCTGCTGTCGGTCAAAGCGCGTGGCGGCAATGTCCGCGTCGTCTACTCGCCCCTCGACGCCGTCGAGCTGGCGCGCGGGAACCCCGACAAGGAGGTCGTGTTCTTCGCCGTCGGGTTCGAGACGACGGCACCCGCGAACGCGATGGCGGTTTGGCGAGCCCACGAGCTCGGCGTCGACAACTTCAGCGTCCTCGTGTCGCACGTGACGGTTCCGCCCGCGATGGTAGCGATCCTCGAGGACCCCGAGAACCGCGTACAGGGCTTCCTGGCAGCCGGTCACGTTTGCACGGTCATGGGCTGGGACGAGTACGAGCCGCTGGCCGACCGGTACCATGTCCCGATCGTCGTGACCGGCTTCGAGCCGCTCGACATCCTGGAAGGCATCTGGATGGCCGTCCGCCAGCTGGAGGAGGGGCGCCACGAGGTCGAGAACCAGTACGTGCGCTCCGTCAGACGCGAAGGAAACCGACCCGCGCAGGACCTGGTCTCCAAGGTCTTTCGCGTCGTCGACCGTGGGTGGCGCGGCATCGGTACGATTCCCGGTAGCGGCCTCGGGCTGAGTCCCGAGTTCGCGGCCTACGACGCGGAGATCAAGTTCGGGCTCGAGCACATCCACGCCGAAGAGCCGGCCGAGTGCCGGGCCGGCGACGTCCTCAAAGGACGTCTCAAGCCGTACGAGTGCCCTGCGTTCGGCGGACGCTGCACCCCGGAGAGCCCCCTCGGTGCGCCCATGGTCTCCACGGAGGGAGCGTGCGCTGCGTACTACAACTTCGGCCGCGTCCAAGCGGGCGCCGCCGCGGGAGCGAACTCATGATCACCACGACTGCGAAGGCCACGAAGCTCGCAGAGGCTGCGTGCCCCACGCCCCGTATCGACCAGGGTCGTATCCAGCTCGGGCACGGGTCCGGTGGCAAGATGAGCGCACGCCTCCTGCGCGATCGGTTCTTGCCGCGCTTCGGAAACCAGTACCTGGTCGGGCTCGGTGACGGCGCTCGTGTGCCGGTCCAGGGCGCTGAGGTCGTGGTGTCCACCGACACCTTCGTCGTGAGCCCGCTGGAGTTTCCCGGCGGCAACATCGGCCACCTGGCCGTGCACGGCACGGTCAACGACGTCGCTATGATGGGCGCCGTGCCCCGCTACCTCTCGGCCGGCTTCGTGCTGGAGGAAGGTCTCGAGTTCGAGGTCCTGGACAGGATCCTGGACGCGATGACCGAAACCGCCGCGGCGTGTGGCGTCGAGATCGTGACCGGGGACACCAAGGTCGTGGACCGTGGGAAGGCCGATGGGATCTTCGTGAACACGACCGGCATCGGGTTCCTGGACTCGGCCTTCAGGCCGTCCCCGGACATGGCTCGGCCCGGCGACGTGGTGCTGGTCTCCGGACCACTCGGACGCCACGGCATGGCGATCATGGCGGCGAGGGAGGGTCTCGCGTTCGAGGCCGACATCGTGAGCGACACCGCATCGCTCGCCCCGCTGGTCGAGTCGCTGAGGGCGGCGGCCGGGGCTGAGGTGCGTTGCCTGCGTGACGCGACACGCGGGGGGCTCGCGTCGGCACTCAACGAGATCGCCACGGCCTCGGGAGTGGGCGTCGAGCTGTCCGGCGACCTGCCGGTGCCCACGGCGGTCGAGGCCGCGTGTGAGATGCTGGGACTCGACCCACTCTACGTGGCGAACGAGGGTGTCATGGTCGCGTTCGTGGCGCCCGAGGCCGAGACCCGAGCGCTCGAGGCGCTCCGGGCCCACCCGGTCGGTGCCTCGGCGGTGCGCGTCGGCCGCGTGGTCGCGGAGCACCAAGGCATGGTCGTCCTACGCACGGGGCTGGGTGGCACGAGGGTGGTGGACATGCTTCCAGGGGATCAGCTCCCCCGAATCTGCTAGCGAGGAGGACATCATGAAGACGTTGCTACCCCGGCGGACAGCCCTGACGACTGCCCTCCTGCTCCTGTCGCCGACCCTATTGGCGGCACACGATGGACACGCGGGTGACCACGGATGGCTCGTCGGCGCCGCGCAGCCCTGGCTCAGTGTCGACCACTTCTTGGCAGGGCTCTTCATCGTGGTGGTCGGGACTCTGGGGATGGCTTTGCTGGGCCGGCACGCGCGGGCTGGACGCGCTCCCGGGACCTGACCCGGGTATCTCGGCTCAGGCGGGAAGCGGCACACGAAGCCCCTCCCGTGCAGTACATTCCGACGCCCTACCCCGCCTGACCCACCCACCCCAGCACGCCTCGACCGCCTTTGCTCGGCCTCCTACTTCTCATCCTCGGCCTCCTCGGTCTTTGGGGCGGCTCGATTCTGACGGTCCGCGGTGCGGTCGACCTCAGCGAGCAGCACGGGCTGTCGAAGGGCTTCATCGGGCTCACGATCCTCGCGATCGGAACGGACCTCCCCGAACTCCTGGTCTCGGTGAGTGGGAGCGTACAGCAGCTGCAGGGCGTGGAGGCATCCGGGGTCATCGTCGGCAATGCGACGGGCAGCGCGATCGCCCAGGGCACGCTCGTGCTCGGCACGGCGGGGCTGGTCGGATACCTCAGCGTCGCGCCCAGGATGGTCCGCCGCGACGGGCTTACCCTTCTGCTCGCTGCCCTCCTGACGGGCTTCCTCGCCTTCGACGGGCACGTCGGCCGGGTCGAGGGCGCCGCGCTACTCATCGCGTATCTGATCTACCTGGTTGCCCTCTTCCAGTCCGAGCATCAATCGGGTGAGCCTCGGCCACCGCTCGCGGGCCGGGCGAACCCTCTCATGTTGATCGGCATCGGCCTGGTAACCGTCATTCTGTCCGCGCATGTGGCCGTCACCGAAGCCGTCGAGCTGGCGGAGCTGTGGGGCATCAGCCAGACGGTGCTCGGCGCGCTCATCCTGGGCGCGGGCACGAGCCTTCCCGAGCTCGCGCTCGCCGTGGGCGCGGCACGACAGGGGCATGCGAGCCTGTCGGTGGGCAACGTGATCGGCAGCAACATCTTCGACCTGCTGGTCCCGGTCGGCTTGGCGGCGGTCATGTACCCGCTCATGGTGGCTCCGGCAACGATCTGGATCGACCTCCCGACCGTGGCCCTGGCCACCGTCGCCCTCCTGATCTTCCTGACCCGGAGGCGCGGCCTCCAACGCGCGGAGGCCGTCGCCCTGGTCGTCCTGTACGTGGGGTATGCGACGCTTCGGGTGCTGCTGATCTAGCCCGAGCCTAGGGGTTGTCGACCCGGAAGTTGAGCGCGCCGGAGACGTCGTTCATGACGACCGTAATCGTCCACGTACCGGCCGTCCCCGCGCTGGTCTGGAAGGTGCCGTCCTGCTCCAACCCTCTCAGGTAGACCTCCGTCCCGTCGGCATCCGTGATGCGCACCGACGCGGAGCCCGCCGAGATGCTGGAGGACTGGTCCACGTTCGCGACCGTGTCCGTGCTGGTCCACTGGTACGTGAGCGTCTGCTGGATCTTGTCCAGGGCCGTGGCCTGCCACTCGAACGTGCCCGCCTGATTCACGACCTCGAGCTGATTGCTCGGGCCGAGCGTGTTCGAGTCCGAACAACCGGCTGCGATCACGAGCACCGCAAGGGCCACCATGGGCCCGATTCTCTTCTTGAACATGTCCATCCCTCTTTGAAATGGATGAGCCCGTGGGGTCCCAGGACCCCACGGGCCAATGTCCTGCCAGCCGCCCAGCCCGATCAGTCGTCGAACTCGATCTCCGTGAAGCCGTCTTCCATCTCGACCTCGAACTCGAGGAGCGTCCCCGTGTCGTCGTAGTCGTAGAGGTTCAGCTCCATCACCGTGCCATCCGGGCGGCTGAACCAGAGGGCCGGTGACACGGCAACCGTGAGGTCACGGCTGCGTGAGCCTGCCTCGTCGACGACCAGGTTCGGAATCAGCTCCATCTCGATCTCCACCTCGGCCTCCAAGTAGACCCGGAAGTCGACCGGGGAACCACCACTCGGGGTGAAAGAGCCCACGACGAGCGCGCTGGCCTCCCGCGGCCAGTCGGGGAACTCGCTCTGGACCTCCTGTCGCACGGCCGCGATGAGAGCGGCCTCGACCGGATCTTCCTCGTCGTCCTCGAGGTCCTCGATCTCGAAGTCGAGCTCCTTGTAGGCGCCCGCGGGTATCGTCGCGGACACGGCCTCGAGGGTCTGTCCGTCCAGCGGCAGGTCGAGGAAGCGTGGCCCGATCTCGAACTCACCGCAGTCGTCACTCGAGTCGCTCCCGGAATCGGAGTCGTCCCCCGAACCGGACGAGCACGAAGCATCCGCCCTCTTCAGCTCCACCTCGTTGATGATGACGCGGACTTCGTCGAGCGTGAGCGTTCCGTTGGTCCCGATAATGTCCATCGGCGGGCCCGCCACCATCGCCGGGCCGCCCAGCCGGGTGGACACGGGGGCCGCTCCGCCCGCTCCGACCACTTTGAAGCTCACCGAGACCGGGGTCATCCCGCCCACCCCGAGCCCATCGCTGCAGCCCGCCAGGAGTCCAACTCCCAGCGCGCCTACAACCAAAGACCTCATCGACTGTCGAATGTCAATGCTGTTGACCTCTCCTGCTCCCTCGAGCGGGTTGAAAATCGATCCTCTCGCGTCAAGGAGAATGCACACGGCATGCCGCAATCTTTAAGTATCTACAGGACATCTAGTTACGTGCACTGCAGCGGTACGGCGCCCAAAGCGATAGCACCATAACACTGCACATGGCGATCATAATGCCCTATTTTAGTGCCATGTTACAGGACCGCATCCTCGCGCTGCTTCAGCCCCGGGACGTCGCGGCGGCCGAGAGCGCCGCCCGCGCCGCGGGGCTCGAGCTCGTGTCCACGGACTCGGTGGCCGAGTTCCTGCGTGAGCTGTCCAGCCAACCGTGGCCGGCAACCCTTGTCTCGCTCTCGACGACACACGTCGACGAGGCGTTGGTGAGACGGGTAGCCGACCTGGGGTCGGGAGGCGCCCTCTTGCTCACCGCCCCGGCGGTGTCGCTCGAGCGGGCGCTTCTCATGGAACGGGTCGGTGCGGTGGGCCTACTCAGAGAACCGCTCGACCCCGCGGATCTCTCGCCGCGACTGACCGCACTCGCCGACGAGGGGCGAGAGATCCCGCTACCCGACCCGGCCGACGAGCGCCGCGAAGACGGCCTTCCGACGCTGGTCGGCGAGGGGCCGGCGATGGGTGCCGTATTCGAGACGGTCGCCAAAGTCTCGCGTTCTGGAAGCACCGTGCTGATCACGGGCGAGTCGGGGACGGGGAAGGAGCTGGTGGCCCAGGCCATCCACGCGGCCAGTGACCGCCGCGCGGGGCCCTTCGTCGCCATCAACTGCGCCGCCATTCCGGAGCACCTGCTGGAGTCGGAGTTGTTCGGTCATGAACGGGGCGCCTTTACCGGTGCCGTGGCGCGACGCGTGGGTCGGTTCGAACGGGCCGACGGAGGAACCCTGTTTCTCGACGAGATCGGGGACATGAGCCTCGTGCTGCAGGCCAAGGTGCTGAGGGCGCTCGAGGAGCGGGCGGTGGAGCGGGTGGGCGGGGAGAAGACGGTGCCCGTGGACGTCCGCGTCATCGCGGCCACGAATCAGAAGCTGGAAGAGAGCACCCGTGCGGGCCGATTCCGCGAGGACCTCTACTTCCGGCTCGCCGTGGTCGAGTTGGAGCTGCCCCCGCTCCGGGCTCGCGGTCCTGACCTCCGCCGTCTCGCGCTGCACTTCGGTGCGGTGTTCAGCGAGCGCCACGGCCGGCCCGTGCGGGCAATCACGGAGCGCGCGCTCCAGCGTCTGGAGGCGTCCGACTGGCCCGGCAACGTGCGCGAACTGCGCAATGTCATGGACCGCGCGGTTCTGCTCGCGCACGGGGATGTCATCCGATCGTCCGATCTCCGGCTCGGTGCCGCGGCACCGCGCGGATCCGCTCAGGCAGGCCCCGGCACAGCACACGGATACGCCCCTGAGCTCTCCTTGGAGGAGGTCGAGTCGGACCACATCCGACGCGTGCTCACCTCCGTGGACGGGCACATGGCGAAGGCGGCCTCAACGCTGGGCATTCACCGCAACACGCTCACCCGGAAGCTCAAGGAGTACGGAATCGATGGGGACCCCGGCGTCGAGGTGGCGCCGTGAGTGCACCGAAACGGTGCGCCGCGCTCAGCGGCACGGCACGCGACGCGGCGCCCGATATCACCGTAACAGTCTGCACGTCCATGACTTACGTACCCGTCTGCCCTCCTCGACCGTTGGGGCACGGGTCCTGCCCTGGTTTCCGGCCATGACCCGCTTGAGCCTGGACCAGGTACGCACGGCGCTCCCGGAGCTCGACGAGCTGCGGCCCATCTTCGAGGAGCTCCTGCGCAGGTCGGAGGCCGACGACTCGAGGACGTGGGCTGGCTCCGGCCAACTCGGGACCGTGGGCTCGAGAGTCGTTGGGACGGGCGCGCTCGCAGACGTCACCGCCTCGCTCGCCCGACGTGAGGCCGAACGCCTGGCGAGCACCTACGCGAAGGTTGCCGAAGCGCTCGAGGCGCTCTCCGAGGGTGATCCGGAGGCGGCCGCCCGAGCCTTCCTGGACGTGGCCGCGGAGGAAGAGCGCCTGGACCACGCCGAAAGGGCCTTCGCGTACGCCGAGGCGGCGTATCGAGCCGTCCAAGACTCGCGTGATCGGACCACCGCCTCGCTGGCTACGCGCCGAGCGGCCCGCGCACTGAAGGCGATGGGCCGGCTGACGCAGGCATTTCATCGGTACCGAACCGGGTACGATCTCGCCATCGGCATGTCCGACGCGAGGGGCGCCGCCGAAGCCGCGGTTGGAGCCGGCAATGTGCTGGAGGAGCAAGGGCGATGGGAGGAAGCCGAAGCCTGGTACCGGACCGCGTTGAAGTCCCTCCAAGACGCGGACGCGCCATCGCCCGAGCGGTGGCACGCTCTCCTGACCCTGCACATCGTGGCCCGCTCGCGTGGTGCCATCGAGGAGAGCATTCCGCTGCTGGAAGAGGCTTCGGCTGCCGCCGCAGCGCTAGGCGACGAGTCGGCGACTCCGTACGTCGAGAATGCGCGCGGTCAGCTCCTGATGGCACAGGGCGAGTACGGCGACGCCCGGCAAGCCTTCAGGTCGGCCTTGGACGCCGCTGCCGACGCGCGCGCGCGCATCGTGATTCGACTCAATCTGGCGGAGTCGCACCTCGCGGCCGGAAGGACACTCGACGCGATGGAGCATGCGCGGGATGCGGAGCGCGAAACCATTCGGAGCCGAACGGTCACCAAGCTGCCTGAGGTGTATAGGCTCCTCGGGCGTATCGCGGCCGCGGAGGATAACCCGGAAGCATTCGTTCTTTTCGAGCGGGCGCTGGAGATCGTGCGCGACTACGGCCTTCCGGCAATGGAGGAAGCACTGACCCTTCAGGCGTACGCCGAGGCGGAACGTCGGAAGGGCGAAACCGAGGTGGCCGAGTCACTTCTGGAACGGGCCAAGGGTCTGTTCTCGATGTCGGGGGCCGACGCAGTGCGACAACGCTGGGCCGACGTCTTCGGCCCAGCACGAGACGACGATATCCCTGCCCAGGGACGAGAATAAATGTTGATGACGACACGGGGACTTCGATGGACCCCACTGGTTCTGCTGGCGCTCGCGAGTGCCGGCTGCGGGAACCTCACACCCGGCGGCTTCACGGGAGAGGCGACCGTCGTCGTCTCGGGTGATGCCGATACCCTATCGACTGCGGCGCACCCGCTCGGGTCGAATCGCTCTTTCCTGACGCCTGGGCCGTCCGCGGCCACACCGGGTGGCTCCGGACCTGCGACCTCCGCCGAAGAGGCGGAAGGGGAGATCGAGGTCGAGTTTCTGGCCTACCTGGTCAACGAGGCCGGAGGACTCCTACAGCTGGGCGACGAGGAGATGCGCATCCGCGTCGACCTGCGCGGACGGATGGAGGGTGACGTGGTGGACCGACAGCCGATCCCCGCAGTCGTCTACACGGAGTTCCGGCTCATCTTCACCGATATCGACGCCGAGGTCCAAGGGCTCGTGGTGAACGGGGTGCCGGTCGAGGAGATACACGTCGAGCTCGAGGACCTCAGCCTGCTCGTCTCGCGGCCGATCCTGCTCGATGTCCAGCCCGGAGCACGCGCTGAGCTGGTGGTCGACCTCAACTCCTTGGCTTGGCTCGAGGCGGTCGACCCGATGACTGGCACCGTCGACGAGACCGTCTTCGCGGATCTGGTGAACGTCGTCGTTCGCTGAGCCGCCACATCCCTCCCGGCCGGGCGCCCGGCCGGGAACCCCCCTTGCGACGCGTGGCACTCAAGTAGTGAGGGGCCGGGGCGTGGACTATCCCCACGAGCGCGGGCCGAAATCACCCGACAGCGCTCAGAGCGCTTTCGCTGGATGATATTTCATACGCGGGACTTCTCGAGAGGACCACACCGATGGATCGACGGACCTTTCTGGGCGTAGTGGGCGCTGGCGCCCTGGCGCCGGCGGGCCTGACCGCCTTCGAGCGCGCCATGTACCAGGAGGCGCGGCGTCACGGGCTCCGACTACCGCAAACGGTGTCGGCAGAGGGCGTGACGCTCACCGCCCGCCCCGCGCGCGTGAACTTGGGGCCAGGCGCCGTGGACGCCTACGCGATCAACGGCTCCGTTCCCAGCCCGACGCTGCGGATCCGGCAGGGCGAGACCGCGCGCATCGACCTGGTCAACGAGCTGCCCGAGCCTACCATCTTGCACTGGCACGGCCTCGCGGTGCCGCAGGAGGCCGACGGGCATCCTCGGCTCGCGATCGGTCCGGGTGAGACCTACTCGTACGAGTTCCCCGCCCTGAACCGGGCAGGCACGTACTGGTACCATCCACACCCCCACCATCGGACCGCCGCCCAGACCTACATGGGCATGGGCGGCTTGCTCATCCTCGAAGACGACGAGGAAGACGCCTACGGGCTTCCCTCGGGCGAGTACGAGCTGCCGCTGATCTTGCAGGACAAACGCATCGACGGCGAGCTCGATCTCACCTATGACTTCACGATGCGTCACGACATGATGCACGGTCTGCTCGGCAACGCGGCGTTCGCCAACGGTACCCGCGACGCGACCACGGCCGTCGACCGTACGCGGTATCGGCTGCGCATCCTCAACGGCAGCAATGCGCGCATCCTCAACCTCGGCCTCTCGAACGGGGCTGCCATGACGCTGATCGGAGGCGACGGTGGACTGATCGCCGCGCCAGTGGGCGTGGAGCGTATCCTGCTGGGGCCCGCGGAGCGCGCCGACGTGGTCGTGGACTTCTCCGGTGCCCGGCCCGGTGAGCGGATCATGCTGCGGTCGTTCACTTTCGACGTGCCCGGCGGCATGGGCATGGGTATGGGCATGCGTGGCGGACGCGGCGGACGCGGGGGAGGCCGTGGCGGTCGCGGAGGCGGCATGATGATGGGCGGCGGCGAGCTGCAGGGGCAGTCCGAGATGGACTTCCTCGAGTTCGTGGTGCAGGACACACGTCCGGAACCAGGTCGTCCACTGCCTCAGCGCTTCGCGCCCGTCCCCGAGCGCGGTGAGCCATCGGGTGACATCCCCCGGCAGAGCTTTCGGTTCACGAGTTCGATGATGGGCCCGGACGGCCCTATGCACGCGATCAACGGGCTCCAGTTCGAGATGCTTCGAGTGGACGCCCGCATTCGCAGGATGCAGTCGGAGGTGTGGACCTTCGTGAACGACAGCGAGCTACCGCACCCCGTGCACGCGCACGCGGGTCAGTTACGACCGCTGTCGCGCACGGGAGGCCGCGGAAGGCTGATGCCGTGGGAGACCGGGCTCAAGGACACCGTCCTCGTCATGCCCGGAGAGAGCGTGGACGTGATGGCGCGGTTCTTCTACGAGGGGCTGTACCTGCTCCATTGCCACAACCTGGAGCACGAGGACATGGACATGATGATCAACTTCGAGGTGGTGTGATGGATACGACGACACTCGCGATGGAAGTCGAGCTCGGCGTGGCGTACGAGGAGGCTCTCGAGCGCGTCGCGGTGGCTCTGAAGGAGCAGGGGTTCGGCGTCTTGACCCGAATCGACGTGAAGGACACGCTGAAGGAAAAGCTGGACGTCGACTTCCGTAAGTACTCGATCCTGGGCGCGTGCAACCCGAAGCTCGCGCATCGCGCGCTGGGTGTGCGCGGAGACGTCGGGCTCATGCTGCCGTGCAACGTGACGGTCGAGGAATCGAATGGCGGCGCGCTCGTACGCATCGCGGACCCGGCCATCATGCTCGGTGTCGGTGGATTCGACGCCGACGAGAACCTGTCCGCGGTCGCCGACGAAGCGCGCAGCCTCCTGTCCAAGGTGGCGGTGGCGCTGGCCGACACCGCGAACGACTGAGGAGCGATCATGGAAGGGACATTCGAGGTCACCCTGGCGAGGCACGACGGCTATCAGTTCGACGTGGACTTCCAGGACGGGTCCGGAACCACGCTGAGGATGGACGAGCCGGAACCGCTCGGCGACGGTGTCGGACCCAATGCGGCCCGCGTGGCGGCGGCCGCCATCGGGAACTGCCTGAGCGCGAGCCTGGTGTTCTGCCTCGAAAGGGCACGAATCGATGTGGCGGACGTACAGACGCGCATCACCGGGAGCGTGGCACGGAACGAGCGCGGCCGACTGAGACTCACTCAGGTCAAGGTCGAAATCGATCCGGCGGTGGGCGGCGTGCCACCCGAGAAGATCAAGAGGTGTCTCGACATCTTCGAGGACTTCTGCATCGTCACGGCGAGCGTGCGCGACGGGCTGGACGTCGAGGTCACCGTGAAGGCTCCTGCGAACGAACGCGAAGAGCTCGCGGAGGCCCATACATGAGCTATGCCTCGCTCGACGTCACCCACCCGGTCTGGGACCGCTTCTTCTGGGTCTCACCCCTGGTCGTGATCGGCACACGCGAAGAGGACGGCACGTTCGACCTCGCGCCGAAGCACATGGCCTCGCCCATGGGGTGGCAGAACTACTTCGGCTTCGTGTGCACGCCGCGCCATGCGACGTACGGCAACGCGATTCGCGAGCGGGGATTCACGGTGAGCTACCCTCGGCCCGATCAGCTCGTGCACACCAGCCTCTCGGCCGAGCCACGGTGCGCCGATGGTCAGAAGGCGTCCCTGGCGGACCTGACCATCGTGCAGGGCGAGGTGGTCCCCGGTCCCCTCCTGGACGACGCCTACGTTCACCTCGAGTGCGAGTTGGACCGTATTGTCGAAGGGTTCGGGGAAAACGGCCTGATCATCGGCACGATCGTGGCCGCCAGGGTCCAGGAGGCCGCGCTCCGGGAAAGCGAGCGAGAGGACGGGGCGGTGATAGCGGATAGTCCGCTCCTAGCCTACCTCGCGCCAGGCCAGTACGCCCGCATCGATCAGGGACACAGCTTCCCCTTCCCGGCCGGCTTCTCACGCTGACGGCCCCCGCCCGCGGTGGGGCGAGGGCCGGACCGTTGCGACCTGGGGCTGAAGGCCTGCTACGTTCGCAGGGAGGCAGGCACGTAGCGGAGTCGGGCGGCGATCCCTTCCTGCTCAGCCCGTAGGCGTGCACCGAGCTCGCCAGAGACCTCCTCGACCTGCGCCCCCTGTGCCAGGGCGAGACGCACGATTCGCTCGGCGTCGTCAGGCTCCGAGGCAATCAAGTCGCCCGAGATCAGAAGTGTGTCGACGGCTCCCGCGGCCAGCGCTCGATGCGTCTCGTTCCATCCCGTGCTCCCGTGGCGCGGGTCCTCACAAGACTCCAGCAGGCGCGCCTGACGGGTTTCCGTGAGCCTGGAGGCCGCGTCCCCCACGTGGCGCAGCAGGTCGCCGGGGTTCGTGTCGAAGGAGAGCTCGGATACCTCGACGACCCGCCCGGGAAGATCCTCGCTGAGCTCTCTCCGCACCGCGGCGCTCGCCTCGCGCGTCCCGCCGAGAATCACCCCGCCAGCGTCGCCGCTCATGGAGCGGATCGCCTCCAGCAGGTCGGTTTGTAGGCGCCTGGCCTCTTCCGACTGACTCCGCTGTGCGTAATCCGTCGCGGTCATACCCCGCGCGCCGGTCGCCGCC
>JAHEKM010000078.1 GCA_024638325.1 Gemmatimonadota bacterium
TAGCACCATCCCCTTCAGTCGCCGCTGGGAAAATGAAGGCGACTGGGAGCTTTTCGGCCACATCCAGATGATTCCCATCAATGACTCCTCGAGAGGGCACGCTTCTTCAGAAAGAGGGTGGGCTGGCCGAGAATCCGCCCGGTCCCATGTCAATCTACGTGGACCCCCCGAGCGAGGTTTCGGGCGCCCGGGGGTCGCCGCGGCGGCCCCGGCCTCTTCTCGCTGGGGCGTGTCCTCTTAGACTGTGTGTACCCGTACCCGTACCCTCGCCTGGATCCCGCCCGTGAGCTTCGACCTAGCCCAATACGGAATCACCGGAGAGTCGACGAACCACTCCATCGTCGGCTACCACGTCCATCGCAATCCGACCGTGGCCAGGCTCTACTCGCTGGCCATTCCCCAGGCGCGCTACGCGCTGGCGAACAGCGGCGCGCTCATCGCCTACTCGGCGCCGAAGACGGGGCGGTCGCCGAAGGACAAGCGCATCGTCGAGGAGGAGACCACCAAGGACGACCTCTGGTGGGGGAGCGTGAACATCCCGCTTTCCGAGAGCTCCTTTCAGCTCAATCGCCAGACCGCGATCAACTACTTGAACTGCCGGGACCACATCTATGTGATCGACGGCTTCGCCGGCTGGGACCCGAAGCACCAGATCAAGGTGCGGGTGATCTGCACCCGCGCATATCATGCGTTGTTCATGCGGAACATGCTCATTCGCCCGACGGCCGAGGAGCTCGAGAACTTCGGCGATCCTGACTGGGTCATTTTCAACGCAGGCCAGATGCCCGCCATCCCCGAGATTCCGGGAGTGGGTACGCGCACCAGCGTGAACGTGAACTTCAAGACGCGCGAGATGGTGATCTTGGGCACCGAGTACGCGGGAGAGATGAAGAAGGGCGTCTTCGGCGTGCTCAACTACACACTGCCCAAGCAGGGCATCCTCAGCATGCACTGTTCGGCGAACGAGGGCGACGAGGGCGACGTGGCGCTCTTCTTCGGCCTCTCCGGGACGGGCAAGACCACGCTCTCGGCCGATCCCAATCGGCGCCTCATCGGCGACGATGAGCACGGCTGGAGCGACGAGGGCGTCTTCAACTTCGAGGGCGGCTGCTACGCCAAGACCGTCGACCTGAGCGCCGAAGGCGAGCCGGAAATCTACAAGGCGATCCGCTTCGGCTCCGTGCTCGAGAACGTCGGCTTCGACCCCGTGACCTGTGAAGTCGACTACAGCGACGTGAGCATCACACAGAACACGCGCTGCTCGTACCCCATCGAGTTCATCGACAATGCCAAGATCCCGTGCGTAGGAGGGCACCCGAAGAACATCATCTTCCTCACGTGCGACGCCTTCGGCGTACTGCCGCCTGTGAGCCGCCTGACGCCCGAGCAGGCGATGTACCAGTTCATCAGCGGATACACGGCGAAGGTGGCCGGTACGGAGATGGGCGTGACGGAGCCGGAGCCGAACTTCTCGGCCTGTTATGGTGCGGCCTTCCTGAGCTTGCACCCGACCGTCTACGCCGAGCTCCTGGCCGAAAAGATCAAGAAGCATTTCGCCGAGGTCTGGCTCGTCAACACCGGCTGGACCGGTGGCTCGCACGGCGTGGGGCACCGGTTCGCGTTGGAGCACACGCGGGCCATCATCGACGCGATCCACGGGGGTGACCTGGCCGACGCGAAGTACGAGCGAGACGAGGTCTTCGGCCTCGCCGTGCCCGACGCGGTCCCCGGCCTCCCCACCGAGGTGCTGAACCCGCGGGACGCCTGGGCGGACAAGGACGCGTACGACGCCACCGCCAGAAAGCTCGCCGGGATGTTCGTGAAGAACTTCGAGAAGTACGCGGACCAGGCCTCCGAGGAGATTCTCAGCGCGGCGCCGAAAGAGGACTGACCACGCGGCATGAAGGTCATACTCTTCGGTGCCACCGGCATGGTCGGCCACGGAGTCTTCTTGGAGTGTCTCGAGGACGACACGGTCGAGGCGGTGCTGGCGGTCGGCCGTAGCAGCTGCGGCGTGCAGCACCCCAAGCTCGAGGAGCTCGTCCACGCGGACCTGTTCGACCTCGGCTCCGTGGCCGACCGCCTGAGCGACTACGACGCCTGCTTCTACTGCGTCGGCGCCACGTCGGCCGGCAAGAGCGAAGCCGAGTACCGCCGCATGACGGTCGAGCTGACGGTCGCGACCCTGGACGTGGTGGCGGAGCAGAGCCCCGAGGTGACCATCTGCTTCGTCTCGGGGCAGGGGACCGACGGATCGGCGAGCGGCCGCGTCATGTGGGCACGCGTGAAGGGCGAAGCGGAAAACTACGTCCAGGGCCTGCCGGTCGAGTCCTACATGTTCCGCCCGGGCGTGATCCAGCCGCTCAAAGGCGTGCGCTCCAGGACCGCGATGTACCACGTGCTCTATACCGTCTTCAGGCCGATCACACCCATCCTCAAGCGGCTCTTCCCGGACCACGTCACCACGAGCGTGGTGGTCGGACGCGCCATGCTTCGGGTCGTGACCGAGGGCTACCCGAAGCGGATCCTCGAGACGCGCGACATCAACGCTCTGGGCGCGGAGTAGCTTCGGCCTTCGACACAGCTACCGCCGTGGAGACGTCCGAGCTGAGGGTGTAGCCGGCTTCGCGGAGTGCGGCGAGACACGCCGCCATGACTCGGGAGCGCACCTCCGACAGCCCCGGACCGGAGTCGGTGTCGACCCAGAAGTAGACCTGCATCTCACAGTACTGGGTTACGAACTCCGAGATCCGCACCGTGGGCTCCGGCTCGCTTAGCACGCCCGGCACCCTTCGCGCGTGAGCAAGGAGGAGGTCGCGCGCCTCGCCCACCGGGTCCCCGTAGTCGATGCCGACCACGAACTCGCCCCGCCGTAGGCCGTCCCTGGTGTAGTTCACGAGAACGTTGCGGAAGATCTGGGCGCTGGGGATGAAGATGTCACGCCCGTCGGCCGAGCGGATCCAGACCTGCCTCAGGTCGATGTCTCGCACCTTTCCCATGTGGCCCGAGCTCTCGATGAGGTCGCCCACCTCGAAGCTGCGGCTCATACCCAGGAAGATCCCGGCGAGCAGGTTCTCGCCGATCTCGCGGAACGCGAAACCCAGGATGACGGCCACCAGTCCGCCGGTAGCCAGCAGCGAGGTGGCGACAGCGGTGAGCCCCAGGATCTGCAGCCCGAGCACGAGGCCCACGAGGCCGAAGCCCCCACGGACCACCCGGCTGACGAGGAGGGAATACCGGTTACCGCGCTCCCCGACCCGCAGCACCCGGCCCGCGGCCGTGGCCAGGACGTGGCCCGCGGTCAGGACGAGCAGGAACGTCAGCGCCGCCGCGATCAGCTCCGGAAGGAGCTCGGCGAGGCGCTGCAGCGTATCTTGAACGGCGGTCAGCATGGCTTCCACGAAGAAACATCCCGCGGCGTACCCAGGACTCGCAAGGAGCGGCCTCGGGAACCCCACCGCCCCGAGACCCATTTGATGGAGAAGGGACGCCTAGTTCCACCTCGTCACCGGAGGCATTGGATGGTACGTACGCTTTGTCAGAGACCAAGATGGGCCACGGGCGGCCTGCTGGCCGCACTCCTGATCACTGCGGGCTGTACCCCCGATCTGCCGGGGATCATCGTGCACCCGTTCGACCCGAACAATCCGGGCGAACCGAACTGCCTCATCGCGGAGAACGAGATCTTCCTGGCGGCATCCGGGCGAGATGCGATTCCGGCGCTGAGCGACATGGACATCGTCCTCCCGACGAACTCCGCCGCCCAGTACATCGAGCCGGACGACCGAGTTATCGGCATCCGCATCGGCTTCGACGTCGTCGCGATCCCGGTCAAGATCCTCTGGTACCACGAGATCCTGAACGTCGAGTTGGCGGGACGTCCCTTCGCCGTGACGCACTGCCCCCTGACGGGTTCGAGTCTCGCGTTCGATCGTGGCCCGGCCGGCGGAGTCGAGTTCGGCGTTTCGGGGCTCCTCTACCGAAACAACCTCATGATGTACAACCGCAACGACGACGACTCACTGTGGCCGCAGCTCAGCCTGGGGGCTCGTTGTGGGCCCCGGAAGGGCACAGACCTGGCCCCCCATCCGGTCATGGAAATGACGTACAGCTCCTGGCTCGAGATGCATCCCGAGACGTGGGTTCTGTCGGGCGATACGGGGCATGACAACCGCTACAACGTCGATCCCTACGGTGACTATGCCAGCAACGACGAGGTGCTGTTCCCGGTCGAGCTGGATTTCCGCCGTCCGCTCAAGGAACGCGTGCTCGGGGTCCGGGACGCTGGCGGTGGTGTGGCATACCCGTTCGGTGACCTGGCCAGCCTGGGTGAACTCGCCGTCGTAGAGCACATCGGCTCGCCGATCGGCGCGGGTTCTACCTTCGTCTTCTGGGATTCGGAGGCTCAAACCGCGGCCGCGTTCAGCAACGTGGTGGATGGCTCGGAGCTCACCTTCGAGGTGGTGGGCGGCCAGATCGTGGATCAGGAGACCGGCAGCGTCTGGCGGGTCAACGGCGTCGCGGTATCGGGCACGCACGCGGGCGCTCAGCTCGAACAGGTGTCCGAGTCCTACATCGCGTTCTGGTTCGCCTGGTCGGCGTTCGAAGAGAACAACACGCTCTGGGAGGCCGCATGAGCGCCCGGACGGGGAGACGGGGACTGGGGTCCGCCGCCGCTGTCGCCCTGTGCGCGGTGTTCGGCGCCTTGCTCCCCGGCTCCGCGGTCGCGCAGGCCATATGCAGCGCGCCGCACTCGTCGCCCACGCTCGCCCAGAGTGGCGAGGTGGGCACGCTCGATCCCGGTGCGGGCTGGATTCAGCTCTCGTTGAACGGGCAGCGCGCCACGGAGTTCTACGGGAGTATGGGGGAGCGCCGCCCCTTCCTGGCGGACGCGGAGTTCAACACGCGCTCGCTGTTCATCACGGGGGCGTATGGCGTCACCGAGGGCCTCGAGGTATGGGCACAGGTGCCGACCCACCGGCTCAGTATCAATGCGTCGAGCGGCACGAGCGCGAGCAACGGGGTCGGGGACCTGAGATTCGCCGTGCGCATGGGCGCCGAGCTCATGGGTATCGACGCTCCGGTCGCGCTCCGGGTCGGGGCCAAAGTGCCGGGGGGTGACTTCCCGGTCGACGCCACGGTCATCCCCCTCACCGAGGGCCAGATCGACATGGAGGTGAGCCTCGAATCCGGAGCGAAGTTGGGCTCGCTCCCCGTGTACGTGGCCGGCTGGGTCGGTTACCGCTTGAGGGGCGCGAACCGTGAGGCTGTGCGGCGTCCCGGCTCGGAGCGGTTCGCCCACCTCGCGGTCGGTGGCTTCGCAGGTGACTTGACCTGGGAGTTGGCCGCCGACGGCATGTGGGGCGACGCGCCCCGCGCGTCGGGCATCCTCCTGCCGTCGGAGAAGCGGCGCATGGTGCTCCTGCTACCCACGCTCGGGTACGCGGTGGGTCCGGGCCGGCTGGAGGCCACCGGACAGATTCCCGTCGAGGGTCGAGCCCTTCCCGCCGCTACCGGACTCAGCGTCGGGTATCGTGTGGGATGGGGCCTGTGACCGCTGAGCGACGAAGCACCAAGCCGGTTCTTGCAGTCTTCGTGGCCCTGGCTGGCGCGGCTTCCGCCGCGTCGGCCCAGGATCTCGAAGTGGACGGCGTCGGCTATGTGCTCGGCGACGACTTCGCGCCGGTCGAGGTCGTCGAGTTCGGCGACTTCGCGTGCTCGGCGTGCGCAGAGTTCTGGAGGGATACCTGGCCGGCGGTCCAAGCCCAGCTGATCGAGACGGGCCGAGTGAGGTGGCGGCACGTGCCGTTCCTACTCGGGTTCGACCGAGGGGACGACGCGACCAACGCCGCGGAGTGTGCGGCCGAACAGGGCGCCTTCTGGACCATGCACGACCGCATCTTCGAGGGACAACGGGAGTGGGCCCGCGGCCGGGGGCACCACGACGTCCTCCGACGGTACGCCGCGGAGGAGGGCCTGGACGTCGAGGAGTTCCGCGAGTGCTACGACGACGAGCGCGGGGAGGACCGCACGGACGCAGCGAACCGGGCCGCGAGACGGGCCGGTATCCGTGGGACGCCGACGTTCTTCGTCGAGGGGACGCCGGTCCTCGGAGCCGTGACGTTCGAAGCCCTCGAGGCCGTCGTCCGGGAAGCGGAGCAGGCGGCGGCGCGCTAGGGACGCAGCGGTCGGGCTCGGCTGGCAACGGGGTGTCCTACATCGTACTCTGAGGCTCGCAGTTGTCGGCCCTTCGGAGTGACCCCATGCACCGACGCACGGCGCTTGCCCTCACCTTGGCGACCTCGGTGCTCACCGGGTGCGCCTCGGCTGGTGGGGGCGGGGCGGGCGGAACGACCTACCTCGAGGGCGCACGACTGATCCTCGGCGACGGGCGGGTCATCGAGAATGGGGCCCTCCTGATCGAAGGAGAGCGGATCCGACAGGTCGGACCGGCCTCGGCGGTGCGCGCGCCTGCCGATGCCGTGGTCGTGGACCTCACCGGCATGACCGTGATTCCGGCTCTCATCGACGCACATGCCCACCTCGGGTACGAGGGATACACGGGCTGGGGGGCGGACTACTACAGCCGCGACAATCTGATCGAGCATCTGGAGCGATACGCCTACTACGGCTTCGGAGCGGTGTTCTCGGCCGGCACGGACCCGGACGACTTGGCGCTGGGGCTTCAACGTGACCAGGAGCTCCGGCGAATCGGGGGTGCCCGCCTCTTGTTCGCGGCCGGCATGGCACCGCCCGGACAGGGGCCGAACAACCAGTTCCTGGGTCACGCGCTCGCCGTGGCCTCGCGTGCGGACATGACGGTGCTGTGGGGTGTGTCGTCACCCGACGAAGCCCGCCGCGCCGTGCGACAGATCGCGGCCGAGGGTATCGAGTTCGTGAAGATCTGGGTCGACGATCGGGGTGGCACGCAGTCGAAGATGCACCCCCTCGTGTACCAGGCTGCTGCGGACGAAGCACGCGGTCGGGGCGTCCAGGTCGTGGTCCATCAGCAGCGTGCCGACGACATGCCGGGACTTCTCGAGGCCGGGGTCTCGGGATTCCTGCATGGACGCATCGGTCCGGAGCTGGACGAGACGCTCGCCCGGAGCATCCGACGTGCCAATGCGTTCGTCGTGCCCAACCTCGGCCTCGGTGAGCTCCGGTGGGAGCCCGTGTCCGAGGACCCGTTCCTGCAGGAGGCCGTGTCCGACTCGGTCGTCGAGCGCCTGAGGAGCGCCTATCGGGAGCGCCTGAGCTCCGGACCGCCACCGTCCGACCCGCAGCGGGAGCGCGAGTTGAGCGAGGGCTTCATGCGGCTCGTCGACGCGGGCGTCGACGTGATTCTCGGCACCGATGCGGGAGCCGTCCCCGACCACTTCTTCGGCTACACGGGGCACCGTGAGCTGGAGATCTTCGTGCGGCTCGGGATGACGCCCATGCAGGCGATCATGGCCGCCACCAGCCGACCCGCCGACCTGCTCGGCCTCGGGGACATGGGCACGCTCTCGTCCGGCAAGAGCGCCGACTTCGTGATTCTCAGGGATAATCCCCTGGACGACATCCGCAACACGCGCTCCATCGAGGACGTGTACCTGCGAGGTGTCGAGCAGCCCCGAGCCCTGCTTCGTCGGAGCTGGCCGGCCGGAAGCTGACGCCCTATCCCAGCCCGACCGCGAGGCCGATCCGGCTGACGACGGTCAGGCCGTCGGCGGCGTTGCCGTTGTAGAACTCCTTGCCCGCCGTGACGCCGAGGTCCCCGTTCACTCGCCCCCCGAGGCGGATGAGAAGGCCACCGCCGCCGCTCAGAGCCCAGCCGTCGATCTCGCGCTCGATCACGCCGAACGTGACCGTGGCGCTGAGACTCATCAAGCGCCCCGAGCCGTATAGGGCGACGGAGTTCCCCAGAGTCCCCAGAATGAGACGGGGCTCGATGAACGCTCCCCGGTACGTCACGGTCACGTTGTCGAGCTCGTGTACCGTAGTCTGCCCACCGATACCGATCGAGAACGCGCTCGGATTCCAGCGCAGCTGCAGCTCGCCGCCGCCGCCGAACTTCAGGTCGTCGGCGGGGGCACCGGTGAGGCGCACGCCCAACCCGGAGAGCTGAATCGAGAAAGGCTGGGCGGTCTGGGCGCTCGACGCGCTCGGGACAGCCAGGATAGCAACGAGGATTCCGACGGAAACGGCGCGCGACATCGCACACTCCCACGACTCGGTGAACCCGGTCGACCGCTCCTGTCGGCGGTCCGATCGAATGTGTGCACCTGGCACCGCCGATGCCACCCTGTTGTGCAAGCGCGGTACAGCCGCTGCGTGTTGCGACTAGCGGGACCCCGTGGGCGGGCTCTACTGTTCAGTAGAGTCGTACTCCATCAGGCAGCCGATCCATGAGCACGAAGCACCTCCTTCTCCGCGCCCCTTCACTCACCCTCGTCGCACTGGCTCTGGGCCTCACGGCCTGCCAGCCCGGTGACGACCCGCTGGGCGTGTACAGCGGTCGCGTGCAATTCACCCTGTCCAGCGGCGATCCCGTTCTTGCCGCCCCGGACGCGTCGTCACCCTCCGCGACGGGGGAGTGGGAGAACGACCGCCACCCCTTCTTCAAGGCGGCGAACGTGACGTTCACCAGCATCCTCGCCCGGGACACGGACGGCGTGCTGGTGAATGTACAGATGGAGCTGCCGGCCACCGTGGACATCATCGCCATGGAGGAGGTCGGCCGCACGGTCACGCTCCCCGACGGCGAGCTGCCGCCCGCGACGTACGACCAGATCGTCGTCGTCATGAGCCAGGTGCAGGGCGTGCTCCGCGACGACACGACCATCACGATCGATCCGCCGGGCGGAGGGTGGACCGCTGTCGTTCCGCTCTGTCCATTCGAGGTGGCCGAGGACGCCACCGCCGTGGTGGGCTTGATGCTTCCGGTGCGCAGCGCGCTCGTGTGGCGGGAGGGCCGTTTCCGCTTCCAGCCCAGGTTCCGTTCCCGCATCCCGTGCGAGATGGACGGGCCCGAGCCCGAAGAGGACTCGACGGACGACGACCAGGTCTCCTAGACCCCTCAGTCGGGCAAGCTGAAGACGTACAGCGCGTTGCCGTTGTTCGGGTACGTGATCTCCGGCGAGACGAGGCGCGGCACCGTGCGAGGGCTCGTGCCACCGAGGGCGGTGGTCACGCCGATGTACTGCTTGCCGTCGATCGCGAACGAGATCGGGTGACCCTGGACCGACGTCCCTAGTCGGGTCTCCCACAGGATCTCGCCCGTGCGGACGTCGAAGGCGCGGAAGCGGCGGTCCAGGTCGCCGGCGAAGACCACGTCGCCTGCCGTGGACAGCGCGCCGGTGATGAAGCTCGCCCGCTGCTCGAAGCTCCAGACCTGCTCGAGGGTCGTGACGTCGTAAGCGGCCAGCTTCCCGAGGTTGCCATCCGTTCCCGGCATCTCGTAGAACCGCCTTGCCGAGGCCAGCCCACCGCCGCCCGGCTCGAGCTCGACTTCGCGGGCGTTGTTCTCGAGGCACGTCTGGCTGAGCGGAGCGATCAAGTATCCCGTGGGCGGGTGGTAGGTCATCGAGTGCCAGTCCTTGCCACCGGCGCTGCTCGGGCAGGCCGGAATCCACTCGCCGATCTGGGCGTCGATGATGTCGTCCCGGTACGTGACCGCTCCCGTCTCCGGGTCGATGTCGGCGAAGGCGTTCTGGTACATGGTCTCGGCGAAGCCGAGGAACTCGCCCGTGACGCGGTCGTTCCTCCACAGGATCCCGTGCTTGCCGATCGAGAACACCATGCGGCGCCCGTCCCGGTCGACGAGCACCCTCTCGAAGACCTCGTCGAGATCCAGCGCTTCGCCCGGGACGTGCTGGAAGTGCCAGGCCAACTCACCGGTGTTCACGTCGACGGCCACCGTAGCGTTCGTGTAAAGGCCCTCGTCGAAGATCGACTGATGGCGGCTGGGCGGTGACCAGGGCTTCGCCTGGGCCGTTCCCCAGTAGGTGAGGCCCAGGTCGGGGTCGTAGCTGCCCGTGATCCAGGTTTCTCCGCCCTGGCGGTAGATGTTGTCCAGGTCGCCCCACGTATCCCCGCCGGGCTCGCCGGCGTGGGCGATGGTGTGGAAGCGCCAGAGCGGCTCTCCCGTATTCACGTCGAAGGCGCTGATGAAGCAGCGCTCCTCGATGTAGCGGGCGCAGCTCGCCATGCCGGAAATGACCTTGCCGTCGGCGACGATGGGTCCACTCGAGTTCGAACGGCCCTCCATGATCGTGGTCTCCCAGACCTGTTCGCCGCTGCGGGCGTCGAGCGCGACGATGCGCGCGTCGGTGGTCGCCTGGATGATCTTGTCGCCCCACAGCGCGATGCTCCGCATGTCCTGCCCGTTCTCGGGGCCGCTGGAGGTCTCCCAGATGAGGTCGCCGGTGCGTCCGTCAAGAGCCTGCACGACGTTGCCGGGGTTGATCAGGTAGATGACCCCGTCGTACACGATGGGCGCGGGCTCCGAATTGCCGTCGTGCATGCTCCACACCCACTCGAGTTGCAGTCCGCCGACGTTGCCCGCGTCGATCTGGGCCAGTTGGCTGTAGCTGTGGGCGTAGTAGTTGCCCCGCATCATGGGCCAGTCGGCCGGGTCGGGGTTCCGCAGCACCTCGTCCGTGGCCGGCACGAAGCTGCCCATGAGGTCCTCGACCGTGAGCGAGGTCGGCTCGACGTTGGCCGCCTCGGCCCCGACCCGCTCGACGTCGAACAGCCAGCCGCGGAGCTCGCCGGCCGGGTTGTCCTCGCTGTGGACCACCACGTAAAGCGACTGGCCTGTGAGGGACGCCACTTGCTCGCTGCTGAGCTGTACGTCGCCGGACACCGATCCCTCGGCCGCGTTGGTCACAGTGAGGGGCTGCGCGACCGGCCCGTATCGGCCTGGGGGAGCGATGTGGATGTGCGCCGCCGTGGCGGGGGAGCTCAGCCCCCGAAAGGTCCCGGACACCGTCAGTCGGCTACCGGACAGATTGGCCGAAACGCCTCCGACTCCCGTGATCGTCTGAACCAGGCGCCCGTCGACCGGGAGGGGCGAGAGTCGGGCTCGGTACGACTGCGCTGATACTTCGGCAGTCGTGGAGATCAGGGGGGCTCCAAGGAGACCCAGGGCGAACATCGCGAGGGCCAGAACAGACAGTCGAAGCATGCGGGAGTCCATGCACATCCTGTGGGGTAGCCGGGTGGGAACGGCACGCTACGCGCCGCTTCGACGGGGAGCAAGGTGACCGATACACCCCCGAAACCCGCGCCATTGCTGGGCTGGAACATCTAAGGCCAGCGAGGGTAAAGACTTAGCTGCTGCGACTCACATGACTCGCAGGGATCGCATCCGGGGAGGTGGAATCATCGCCAGCAACGGTAACGGGAAGAGGAAGAGCAAGAAGAAGCAGAAACCCCGCGGCGAGGTCAGTTTCAGATCCGCCGAAATCAAAGAAATAGGTAGGAGCCTCGCCACGTTGGGGCTCGTTCGCATCAAGAAGGGCGAAAAGCTCAACGTTCGTCGGCGCGAGAGCCTCAGGCGGGCACTCGCGGAAGCGGGTGAGCCGCTGCGTTGGTCCGAAGTGGCCGCGCTCAGCGAGAACCCGGTGGATATCGCCGCCGGCGACGTGAAGAAGCTCGTGCGCAGCGGTGCCAAGTCCATCGAGCGTACGGTGGCAGACGAGCTCGCCGAGAAGAAGGGTGAGATCAAGCGGCTCGAGAAGGTGGCTGCTCAGCTTTATCGTATCGCGGAAGATCCCAAGGTCGAGTACCCGACCGAGGTGACCTACTCGCGGACGGCCAGGAGCTCGGCCGAAGGTTTCGTGATCAAGACCGAAACGCTCGTCCTGAACGACGCCGAAGAAGCGCTCAAGGCCGCGAAGAAGATCGAGCGCTCGCTGCCGAACTGGGGCAAGGTGAGGGACGAGGTCATCCTGGACCTCAAGCGCAAGCAGGACACGCTCAAGTCGCTCACGGGTAATCTGTCGGACCTCGTCGAGTCCTGGCGGGGCGTGCTGAAGGACGTCCTGGTCACCATGCGGTAGGGATGTCCCTCCGCTGACAGACGACCCGCACGACAGTCCACGCGCCGGCTACGCCGAGCGCTTCGCGCACCACGAGGCGCGCCGCGAAGCCGCGGCGCGTCGCTCTGCGTGGCTGTCCAACGTTCGGGCGGTCACGTTTCTGGCCGCGGCCGCGGCGTGGCTCACCTTCGACGTCCTCCCGGAACCACTATCCGGTGCGATGGTGGTGCTGGCGGCGGCCCTCAGCGTCGCCTTCTTCGTCGAGATCGTCCTGCACCGTCGCGTACAGCGGGTGGAACGATGGGAGTCCGCGCACGCCTCGCTGGCTCGCGAGGGCGTGCTGCGACTGGACAGGGATTGGCGCGGTCTCGACGAGACGCTGCCGGAGGGTGAGCGGGCAGCGGACGAGCCGGTGCCCGGCCACCCTTATGCAGCCGACCTGGACGTGGTAGGTCGTGCTTCGCTCACACGCCTCGCCGGCCCTGTGACCTCGGAGCGGGGCCGAGCGCTTCTACGAGGCTGGCTCATGGAGGACGGTGAGCCGGAAGCGTCTCGGACCCGGCAGGGCGCCGTGGCCGAGCTGGCTCGGTACCGGGAGCTCCGTACCGACTTCGCGGCGCTCGGGCGGCTCGGGGCCGCGCCCAGCCTCGGGGTGCTCGAGCGCTTCTTCGCTTGGGCAGAGGGGACTTCCGCGCGCCGGGACAAGGGCTGGTTGCTGCTCGCCGCATGGGTTCTCCCACCGATCTTGGTGGTGGGGCTGATCGGCTACTTCGCGTACGGTTGGCTACCGTGGTGGGTCGTGCCTGCCGGACTCAACTTCTGGGTGCTGCGGCGGGCGTCGGCCGACGCCCGTGCTGCCTTCGCCGAGGCCGCCCTCGGCGGTCCGCACCTGAAGGCCTTGGTGCCGCAGCTCGACCTCCTCGCGGGGCGGCGCTGGGAGCACGCGACGCTGGCGACAATCGCCGAGCGGCTCGAGCGGGGCGAACACGACGCGCGCCGACACCTCCAAGGACTGTCGAAGCTCCTGGACTACGTCGAGAGCCGCCGAAACGCCTTCTACGCGACGCTGGCGCCCGTACTCCTCCTCGAGATCCACCTGTGGCTGGCGTTGGATCGCTGGCGCGCCTCTTACGGTCTCGCTGCGCGTCACTGGCTGGAGGCCCTGGGGGAATGGGAGGCCCTCTCCGCGCTGGCCACGCTGGCGCACGACCATCCCGATTGGGTATTCCCGACCTTCCACGAGGACCCCGGGACGGCGCTCCGCGCCGCGGACCTCGGGCACCCGCTTCTCGCACCCGCGAGCTGCGTCCGCAACGACGTCTCGGTCGGCCCCCCCGGGACCTTCCTGTTCGTCACGGGCTCCAACATGTCCGGCAAGAGCACGCTGCTGCGGGCGCTGGGAGCGAATGCGGTGCTCGCCGCCGCCGGGGCGCCGGTTTGCGCCAGCGCGCTAGAGCTGCCGCCCGTGCTGGTCCGGACCAGCATGCGTATCGAGGACTCGCTCTCGGAGGGCATCTCGCTCTTCATGGCCGAGCTGTTGCGCATCAAGGATGTGGTGCAGGCAGCGACTGCGGCCCAGGGGTCGGAGCGGACGGTCCTCTATCTCCTGGACGAGATCCTCCACGGCACGAACACGGCCGAGCGCCGCATCGCCGCGCGGGGGGTCGTGCGGCATCTACTCACGACCGGGGCCATCGGCGCGGTCAGCTCCCACGACCTCACCCTGGCCGACGCCGACGACCTGCGCGCCGCAGCCAGGCCGGTCAATTTCAGGGAAGACGTGCACGACGGGAGTGGGGCGGAGGCGGACCCTGTCCTCACCTTCGACTACCGGCTGAGGGACGGCGTGGCGACCACCCGCAACGCCCTGAAGCTGCTCGGCGCGGTCGGCCTCGGGAACCTCGAGCTCGAGGAGTAGCTGCCGAAAAAGAACCGGGCCCGGGGAAGATCCCCGGGCCCGGTGTTCTTCTGCCTAGGCCGCGAAGGCCTTCGGCTACTGCTCCTGCTAGAAGCCTACCGGCGCCTCTCCGGGCGGGCAGCCCGTGGCACGGTCGGCGAGCGTGAGGTTCGGGTTGATCTCGAACTCGTCGTCTTGCATGAGCCAACGCACCTGACCACCCGTGCTGTACGAAGCGCCGGCATTGATGAGGTCACCGGCTGCGCGGGGGAACCACAGGATCTCGTTCTGCTGGATCTTCGTGGCGTAGAAGCGCGCTTCGAGCCATAGGGCCCGGCGCTTCTCCTCGATGATCATGTCGCGGTAACGATCCGCGCTACCCTCGACGAGCGTGCGGTACGCGCCCTGGATCTGGGTCAGACCGTCCGCCGCACGGACGGCGTTGATGTGGTCCACGCCTGCGGCGCTCGGGCCAGCGTCCTGCGCCCGGATGATGCGCATCTCGCGCCAGTTCACCAGCGGGATGTCCGCCGAGAGGTCGCCGTACTTGGCCTCGACGTAGTCCGGGCCACCTGCCGTGTTACCGATCACGAGCGGAACACGGGTGTCCGCGGCGAGAGCACCGACGACGTCGGTCGTCGAGGCGGTGGTGAGGGGGAACCCACCGTTGTCGATCGCGCGACCCTCGGAATCGAGGGCCAGGTCGATGTAGCCCGTGTAGGGCACCGGATTGGGCCAGCCACCGGCGTTTGGCGTGCCCGCGACCGGGTGTGCGCCGAGGGCCGTATAGCCGTAGCTGTTGGTGGCGTCCTTAAGCCGGACCGGCCCCTGCACGAAGCCGGCGGCCTGCACACCGCCTCCGTTACCCTGCGTGCTGGCAATCATGTTGCGGCGCCGCTCTCCCTCCTCACGGAGGACATAGCCCATGAAGCCGTCCGGTACCGTGGCCGCCACCGTGGCGGCTGCGG
>JAHEKM010000079.1 GCA_024638325.1 Gemmatimonadota bacterium
GATCAGGGCGAACCCCCAGGCAGCACCCTGCCCCCGGGGCCGGAGCACCGCCCCGGCGACCACGCCGAGCGCCGCCACCAGCAGGGAGAGCGGCTCCGGTGAGGACGTCCACAGCCCCAAGGCGCAGAGCGCCAACCAGGGCCCCAACCAACCCGCGGCGGCAGCAATCCGCCCCACACCGCGTGCCGGGTCCGAGCGCGCCGCGTCTGTCTGATCGGCTCCAGGCATCGCCACGACGTCGTCTCCCACGGCTGGCCGACAGAGGACCTTCGAATATACCCGGAGCAATAGCGCCGGGGCATCGCTCACGTTCCGCCCGACGAACAGGCCTTCGTACCCGGGGTACCAGGCCGCATGACACTCCGAGGACTCGAATGGGCACGACTGCGGCGGCCGACCGGGACCTGCCTCACTGCGGCGCTGGCCTCGCTGGCAGCGGTGCAGAGCGTGGCGGCGCAGGGCGTCGTCGTCGACCAGGGTACCTTCGCCGTGAGCCTGGACGGCCGTCAGGCCGGTACCGAGGAGTTCACGATCCGGCGCGCGGGCATCAATCGCGACGATGCGCTCTTCGCCACAGCCACAGTGGACCTGAGACGGGAAGGCGGGGCCCAGCAGGTGAGGATTCTCTTGCGCGCCACGCCGGCGGACGGCCTTCCCAAGTGCGAGGGTACCGAACCGTGCTACCAGGTGGACGTCACCGGGGCGGCCGCCATGAGCCTACGACTCGGGCTCTCCGGGCGGCGGTACGTGGCCCGTATTCTCGACTCCGCGGGCGAAGAGATCCGCGAGTTTCCGGCCGCGCCCGGGACCAGGATCCTCGAGAACGACGTGGCGCACCTCTACTACTTCCTGCGCGACGTCGCGGAGGGCGCGAGGGCACCCGTGCTCACTCCGGGCGATCGAGCTCGAAGCACGCTCTTGGCCGGGCGTGCGAGCTCCGAGCAAATCCAACTCGGCCCGAACATCGTGGAGGCGCGCAGGGTGGAGTTCTCCGCGGGTGACGACCGGCGCATCGTGTGGTTCGATCGACTCGGCAGAGTGCTTCGTGTCTCCGTGCCCCGGCGGGGATACCTGGCGGAGCGGACTGACCTGGTAGGCTGAGCGCCTACCAACGGGGTCCGTCGCGGCGCACTCCGTTCTGCTCGACCGGAAGCCTCACGCGGACCGAGGTCCCCTGGCCTATCTGGCTTTCGACGTCGATGGTGCCGCCGTGCGCATCGACGATGCGCTTCACCAGGCTCAGGCCGATGCCGTAACCACCTGTGTCCTTCGAGCGAGAGCGATCCACGCGATAGAACGGCTCGAAGATGCGCGGGAGGTCTTCGGCCTCGATGCCGACGCCACAGTCCTTCACCGTGATCAGCGCGTCCCCCCCCGAACGCTCCACCGCCACACGCACGGGCGGGCCGGCCTCGTCGGAATGCCGTAGCGCGTTGCTCACCAGGTTTCCGACGACGACCCGCACCCGCTGGGCGTCGACGCGAGCCACGACGGGTCCCGCTGGTGAGCCCACCTGCACGCCCGGTGGGTGGTCGGCGCGCTCGAGCGCGATCTCGGAGACCAGGGCGGCGAGGTCCACCGAGTCGAGGGTGAGGCCCCCGTGCGGTGAGTCCAGGCGCTCCGTGTCCAACAGCACCGAAATCATGGCCTCGGTCTCTGCGATGTCCTCGACCACGCTCTCCTTGGCCGCCCCCTCCGGCATCATCTCCAACGCGACACGCATGCGCGTGAGCGGCGACCGGATCTCGTGGCTCACGTCGACCAGCAGCTGGTCTCTCGCCCGCAGGCGCTCCCGCACCGCGCGGGCCATCTCGTTGAAGGAGACCATGAGACGCCCGAGCTCGTCCGTCCGACGGGTCGACATCTCCACGTTCAGGTCCCCCTGGCGGAGTCGCTCGACGCCCTCGCTCAGGTCACGCACCGGGCGGAGCAGGTATCGGGTCGCGAAGTAGATGCAGGCCAGGAGCAGCACCATGAAGAGCGCATCAGCGAGCTCCTCCGTCACGCTTTCCGAGCCGAACCCCAGCGGCCCAGCCTGGAGTGAGAGCAGGTACCGGTACTCGCCCCTCGTGACGTCGGCGCCAAACCCCAGCTCACGGGAGAAGCCGGCGCGGCCCGCCCCAGCGTCCAGCGCCGGCGGCAGGTCGACTTCCTCGAAGTGCGGGAACGCCGGGTCCGTGGCCCAATCGACGCCCGGTCCCTGGATGCGCATGCCCATCCCCAGGCGCTCCGCCAACTCCTGCGCCGCCGTCATGTCAGGAGGATCGGCCAGCTCTTGAAGGATGAGCTGCGCGTACGTCATCGCGGTTCGGCGGACCGTCTGGCGGTTCTGTTGCCAGTCGAACAGCCAGTAGCTCGAAACCGAATACACTGCGACGGCGGTGAAGCCCCCCACGAAGACGAGCAGGATCTTCAGGAAGAACGACGCGTGGAGCCGCCTTAGCCTAGGCGTCATCGGGCACTCCGACGAACGCGTATCCGGCACCACGCACCGTCCGGACCCAGCGGGGCGAGCGCGGGTCGTCTCCGAGCTTGCCTCGCAGGCGGCTTACGAGCACGTCGATGGATCGGTCGAGCGAGTCCCACGTCTCCCCTCGCACACCGTCCAGGATGTGCCCTCGGGACAGCACCCGCCCGCGGCTGCGGATGAGGAGCTCGAGAAGATCGAACTCAGCCGTGGTGAGCGCGATCGGCTTGCCGTGCATGGACGCGGACCGACGCTCCGGGTCGACGGTGAGGGCCCCGTACGACCACGTTTCGGCGCTCTTGCGCCCGCGGCGAAGTATCGCGTCCATGCGGGCCACCAGCTCCCGCGGCTCGAACGGCTTCGCGAGGTAGTCGTCGGCACCCAGCTCGAGCCCCACGACCCGGTCGGTCACGTCCCCACGTGCGGTGAGCATGATGATGGGAACGGACGACTCCTTGCGGATCGCGCGGCAGGCGTCGAACCCGTCCATGCCCGGAAGCATCACGTCGAGGATCACGATCTCGGGGTGCTCCGTGCGCACGACCCTGAGGCCATCGTCCGCCCGCCCCGCGGTGAGCACCTCGAACCCCGCGGTCGCCAGGTACTCGGTCAGGAGACCGCGGAGCTTCCGGTCATCGTCGACTACCAGGACTGTGCCCCTCATGAACGACTCCTCTTCTTCCTGGTCCGTAGACTCTCGGGAGACGCCTTCGGGAGTGTTGCGGCCACGTTACCGAATGTTTCACGGGCCGCCCTGAAACCGTCCCGCGCCCACGCGCGTAGACGCAATAATCTGTAACATGGGCTACACACCCGAGAAACGTCGCGCCGCGAACGTGGTTCTCGGGACAGTCAACAGGAGGATTAGAAGCATGCGCCGCATCACGCTCACAGCGCGCACCCTCGGGATGGGCCTCGCCCTCTCGATGGCTGCGCTCTCGCCGCTCGCGGTCTCCGCACAGTCGGACCTCGACACCTCTGAAGCGCAGGCGTTCATCGGCAACTGGGACATCGCGATCTCGTCCGAGTTCGGCGACTTCACGATGGTACTGGAGATCGAGGACCAGAGCGGCAAGGTCGCAGCAGCCATCGGTGTGCCGGAGATGGGTGGTCCTATGCAGGACATCACCGAGATCGCCCGCACGGGTGAGGGCCTCACGATGGTCTGGGAGATGGACGCCCAGGGTCAGTACGTCGATGCCATGATGATCGTCTCGCTGGAAGGAGAGAGCATGCAGTCGCTCCTGACGATTGCCGACGGTCAGTTCACGGCCGCGGGCGTAGGCACGCGCTCCGGGGGCTGAGCCACGACGCTCGAAGAACCGGCCAGGCCGGCCGCTCCGGCCCCGCGCCCCCCGCACGTGCGCTGGACCGGTCGGTTCGGCCTTGGTCGCTTCGGAGTGGCGGTTAGCTTACGCAGCCTCCGACCCTTGAAGAACTCGAGTGACTCTCCCGTACTCGGAAGCGATCAGGTTCGTCCTCCGCCGCCGAGACCCCATGAATTCGAGGTCCCCGTCAGGATGAAGATCGGTTCGCCTGCCCTGCTGCTGACGGCGCTGGCTCTCGCCGCGCCTCTCGCCGCGCCTCTCCACGCTCAGCAAGAGGTCCCGTCGGACCTCTCGCTCGAGCAGGCGCTCGAGATCGCGAGAGCATCGAATCCGTCGTTCCGACAGACGCGAAACGACGAACGATTGGCCGACTGGGACGTCCGACAGGCCTGGGGACGGCTCCTCCCGCAAGCGAACGCCAGCGGCACGGTCGGCTGGCAGGGCACGGGCGACCAGCAGTTCGGCAGCGTAACGCTCGGTGACCTCGGCTTCGGCGGTCAGCCTTCCTACTACTCGTCCAGCTACCGCGTCGGGCTCTCCTATACGCTCGACTGGTCCGCGATCAAGGGGCCGTCCCTGGCCAAGGCGAACCGAGAAACTACCGTGGCAGGGATCGGCGCCGCCGAGTCGAGCCTGGTGACCCAGGTGACCAACGGCTACCTGGAGATGCTCCGTCAGCAGGAGGCCGTACGCATCGCCGAGTTCCAGCTCGAGAATTCCGAGTTCAATCTCCGCCTCGCGCAGGCGCAGCTCGAGGTGGGCGCCGTCACGGGCATCGACGTCGGACAGGCGGAAGTCCAGGTCGGCCGTTCTCAGGTGCAGCTGCTCCAGGCGCAGGCCGGCCTGGAGACCGCGCGTATGCGTCTGCTGCAGCAGCTCGGTCAACCCATGGGAGCCACTTTCGAGCTGAGCACCGCCTTCGCGCTCAGCGAGCCGACGTGGCAGATCGCAGAGCTCCGCGAGATGGCGCTCACGAGGAATCCGACCCTCGCTCAGCGCCGCAGCGCCCGGCGCTCCGCGGATATCGGCGTAAGCTCGGCCCGTGGCTCGTACTACCCGAGTGTCTCCATCCAGACGGCGTGGAGTGGCTTCGCCCGGGAGGCGAGCAGCACCGACTTTCAGATCGCCCAGGCGCAGGCCCAGGTCGCCGGATCGATCGGCCAGTGCACGGCCCAGAACGAGCTTTTCGCGCGCCTCACCCCACCTCTGCCACCGCTCGACTGCTCACGCTTCGCTTTCACCGACGCACAGCGTCAGGCGATCATTGCGCAGAACGACCAGTTCCCCTTCGGCTTCCAGCGGTCGCCGCCGTCCGTCAGCCTCACGCTCAGCGTGCCGATCTTCACGGGGTTGAGCCGGCAACGGAGCCTGGAGGCGGCCAGACTGCAGCGCGACGACGCGATCGAGCAGATTCGGGAGCAGGAGATCGCGCTCGAGGCCGATCTCTCTATCGCCCTCGCGAATATCCGAACGCAGTACCAGAGCGCCCTGCTAGAGGAACGGAATCGCCTCCTGGCCGAGCAGCAACTCGACCTTGCCCGCGACCGGTATCAACTGGGTGAGATCACCTTCGTGGACCTGGTCGACGCGCAGACCGTGCTGGCCCAGGCCGAGGTCGACCAGATCCGGGCGGTCTTCGCCTACCACGATCTCGTGACGAACTTGGAGGCTCTCGTGGGCGCGCCCCTGAGAGACTGAGCATACGATGCAGACCCAACAGAAAGTCCTCGTCGGAATCGCGATCGTGGCGGTCCTCGCGCTCGGATCGTGGCTCTCGGTCACCCGCGGCCGAGGTCAGGGCATCGAGGTGCGGACCGAGGTCGTCCGGCCCCGCGACCTGGTCGAGACCGTCACCGCGAGCGGCAACATCCGCGCGCGGCGCACCGTCGAGATGAGCTCGGACGTCTCCGCTCGAGTCGCCGAGCTGCTAATCGACGAGGGCGACGACGTCCGGCAGGGCCAGACTCTGTTGAGGCTCGACCCGGAGCAGTACCAGGCCGCTGCCGCGAGAAGCCGTGCCTCTCTGGCGCAGGCTCAGGCCCAACGCGCACAGCAGGAGGCCAACCTCATTCGAGCTCAGCGAGATCTCGACCGGTTGCTCTCGTTGAGGACGCGCGACTCGCTGCTCGTGAGTCGCCAGCAGATCGACGACACCAGGACCACACTCGCCGTGGCGCAAGCCACGCTCGAGTCGGCCGAACACGGTGTGTCGCAGGCCGAGGCGGCACTCGTCGAGGCGGAGGACCAGCTCTCCAAGACGATCTTCACCGCACCGATGGCCGGACGCGTGACGCGACTGAACGTCGAAGTCGGTGAGACGGTCATCATCGGTACCATGAACAACGCGGGCAGCCTCGTGCTGACGATCTCCGACCTCTCGGTCATGGAGGTGGTCGTTCAGGTGGACGAGACCGACGTGTCGCTGATCGCGCTCGGTGACAGCGCGTCGATCCGCATCGATGCCTTTCCGAACCGCACCTTCGTGGGCCGAGTGACCGAGATCGGCAACTCGGCCATCACGCCGCCCAGCCAGCAGTCCTCGGGCCAGCAGGCCGCCATCGACTTCGAGGTGGTGTTGACGCTCGAGCAGACCGATGCGCCGCTCAGACCCGACCTGTCCGCGACTGCGGAGATCGTAGTCGAGACCCGCAAGCAGGCGCTCGGCGTGCCGATCATCGCCATGACCGTGCGCGAGGACTCCTTGTCCGCCCCGACGGAGGGCGAAACGGAGGAGTCCCGCGAGGTCGAGGGCGTGTTCGTGGTGACCGGCGACCGGGTGACCTTCACACCCGTCCAGATCGGCATCGCCGGACAGGAATACTTCGAGGTGCTGTCGGGGCTGTCCGAGGGGGACACGGTCGTGGCTGGGCCCTACCAGCGCATCCGTCAGCTCGTCGACGGCGATCAGATCATAGCCACGGACGAGCCAGGCACCGGCGACTAGGAGCCTCCCGTGAACTTCTGGGAGGGAGTCACCCTCGCGCTGCAGCAGATCTGGAGTCAGAAGCTGAAGAGCTTCTTCTCCGTTCTGGGCGTCATTCTCGGCGTGATGTTCCTCATCATCGTCGTGACGGTGATCGAGGGGCTCGACCGCTACGTACGCGAGGACTTCTCGTCGCAGCTCTTCGGTGTGAACACGGTGACACTCCAGCGCTGGCGGGAGATCACCATCAACATGTCCGCCGAAGAGCGCCGTGAGCGCGACCGGCGGCCGTACCTACGCTACGCGGACGCCGATGCGATCCGCGACCGCCTCACCATCCCGGCCCGCGTGGCCGTGGAGAGCACGACGGGCGGCTCGGCAGTCGGTGACAACGGACGCGCGGTCAACCAGGTTCAGATCATCGGCGCCTCGCCCGAGCTCTTCGTCATCAGGGACCTCGAGGTCGCGGAGGGACGTGCGTTCACGGACCAGGAGGCCGAGGCCGGAGCGGCGGTGCTCGTGCTCGGAGCGGAGACGGCGGACGTCATCTTCGAGGACGGCGTGGCGCTGGGTCGGATGATCCGGATCCGGGGCTTTCCCTATCGGGTGATCGGCGTCCTGGCGGAGCGCGGCACCATGTTCGGACAGTCGCTCGACAATCTGGCCGTGGCGCCGGCGCGTTCACCCATCCAGGCCGTGACCGCGCCGCGCGGCTACGTCGACAACGTCATCGTCCAAGCCATCAACCCAGACCAGCTGCGTGACATTCAGCTCGAGATCGAGGGCATCATGCGGTCGCGCCGCGGGCTGCGGCCGACGGAACCCGCCGACTTCGCGCTCGAGACCGCGGATGAGGCGATCAGCTTCTGGGACACCATCTCCCGCATTCTCTTCACGATTCTTCCGACCTTCGTTTCCATTGCGCTGGTCGTCGGCGGCATCGTGATCATGAACATCATGCTGGTTTCGGTGATGGAGCGAACGCGCGAGATCGGCGTGCGTAAGGCACTCGGAGCGCGCCGCAGGGACATCCTGACACAGGTGCTCATCGAGTCCGCGACACTGTCGACCGTGGGCGCGATTCTGGGGGTGGCGACGGGGATCGGCATCGCGCAGCTCATCGCTGCGGTGTCACCGATGCCGGCCGCGGTGGCCCCGCGATGGATCGCGCTCGGCGTGGGCCTCGGGCTGACCGTCGGCATCGTGGCCGGAGTCTACCCCGCCTCGCAGGCGTCCAAGCTCGACCCCGTGGATGCGCTCCGCTATGAGTGAGCGCACGGAACGAGCCGGGGCATCGCCGCTCGCCGCCCTCACCGAGGGCACGGCTATCGCCTGGGACGCCGTCCGCGCGAACAAGGTGCGTTCCATGTTGACCGTCCTCGGCGTCGCCGTGGGCGTGGCGGTGGTCATGGCTATCGCGGCCCTGATCACCGGACTCCGGTCGACGGTCATGGAAGCGTTCGAAGCCGCCGGGCCCAACAACTTCGTGGTCACGCGCTTCGACTTCACTGCGGTCCGCATCGCGAACGACGGCACCAACCGCCCGCCATGGTGGAATCGCCCCGAGATCGAGCCGGCAGAGATGCAGCGCATCGCCAGGCTCCCGAGCGTCGACGAGGCGCTGTACGTCTTCGACTTCCAGACGGACCTCGTCTTCGAGGACCAGCGGGTCGAGGGCGTCGCGGGCCGCGGGATCGACGCAGGCTGGCCAGCCTATACGCCCGGGGAATTCATCGCCGGCCGCAATTACACCCCCGCCGAGTTGGAGCAGAACCGTGCGGTCGTGGTGCTGTCGTCGGCGCTCGCCGAGGAGCTCTTCGGGCAGCGCGACCCGATCGGCAAGAGCGTACGGGTCGGCAACACCTTCAGGGGGACGCTCGAGCCGTTCACCGTGATCGGCGTGCTCGAGCCGGAGGAAAACATCTTTTCCACCGCGTTCCAGAACATCGCGATCTTCCCCTGGACGTCCGCCATCAAGCGCCTCCGCCAGAACACGTTTCAGGCGCAGATCATGATCGTCCCATCTGACACGGTGAGCATCGAGCGAGCGCAGGACGAGGTCGTGGCCGCAATGAGGGGGATACGGGGCCTGCGGCCGACCGACGAGGACAACTTCGCCATCATGGCCTCGGCACAGATCCTCGATATGTTCAATCAGCTCACCGGAATCTTCTTCCTGGTGATTCTGCTCCTCGCGTCCGCCGGCCTGATGGTCGGTGGCGTCGGAGTGATCGGTATCATGCTCATCTCCGTGACCGAGCGGACCCGGGAGATCGGGATCCGGAAGGCGGTCGGGGCGACACGAAGGGAGATCCTGTGGCAGTTCCTCGTCGAGGCGTCGATGCTCACCGCAAGCGGAGCGGCCGCCGGCATGGCCGTCGGATTCGGGATGGCCGCCGCCGTGGCCACTTGGACTCCGCTCCCGGCGGAGATCCCCATCTGGGCCGTCGTCGCGGCGCTGGTCATGGCGGTGGTCACAGGGATGCTCTTCGGGCTCCTACCCGCGGTGCGGGCCAGCAGACTCGAGCCGGTGGCCGCGCTTCGCTACGAGTGAGGTCGCGGGCATGAATGAGACACTGGACCTGCTGGCTGTCATGGCCCACCCGGACGACGCCGAGCTCCTGTGCGGCGGCACGCTCGTCAAGACGGCGGCGCTGGGAAAACGCGTCGGAGTCCTCGATCTCACCACCGGCGAGATGGGAAGCTCAGGGTCGGGCGACATCCGCAGGAGCGAGGCGACCGAAGCCGCGAAGGTGATGGGGATCGCCGACCGGCGCTGCGCGGGACTGCCCGACGCTGGACTAGAGAACGACCACGCGTCCCGACTGGTCGTCGCCGGGTTCCTTCGCGAGCTGCGCCCCCGCGTGGTGATCACACACTGGAAGGTCGGGCGCCATCGGGACCACCGCATCGCCTGCGAGCTCGTCCGTGACGCCTGCTACCTGTCGGGACTCCGTCGGCTCGAGGTCGAGGGGCGGCCGTTCCGTCCGCGCAAAGTGGTGTATGCCACTGCATTCCGCGAAGACGCGGATCCACCGGACCTGGTGGTCAACGTGACCGCTCACATCGACACCAAGCTCGAGGCCCTGGGTTGCTACACTTCGCAGTTCGAGGGAATCAGCGGCATCGGCGAGGTCTTCCCGGCGGGCAACAGGCCCATCTTCGAGCAGATCCGGGCGAAGCTGGCTCATTACGGGTCGCTCATCCGCGAGGAGTACGGGGAGCCGTTCCGCGTGGACGAGCCGTTCTCCGTCGAGGACCTGTCGGCGCTCGAGGTCTCCACCTACTGACGGCTCGGCGGACTCAGACGGTCCTGCAGGACACCTCGAGCAGCACGCGTCGCCACGAGGGAACGTCGGCACCCCGCACCTGAACCGCCCGGGCTTCCGCGACCCCGCCCCGCGACAGCCACGGCCACAGCCATCGACAGATCTCGGTGGGGAGGTGCCCGATCGGCTCACCCGACTCGAGGTGGACCCAGACCTCCGGCTCGTTCTGCACGGGAGGGTCGGGCACCAATCGGACGCGGTCACCCGCATGGATCGTCTCGACGTGGCGCTCGCGGCCCGCGAACACGGTCCCGTGGACCGTCGAGCGGAAGCGGGGCGGCTGGCCCTCCGGAAACGGCGGGGGGAATGGCGACATCGACGCTCGCGTCGGGGGTCTCATGTGGGCCTCTGGCCCGGCCCCGTTAAGTTAGGCCTGTCCGAAGAGAATGCGAGTGGAGGCCATGAAGCCCGTCTACCTCGACTACGCCGCAACGACACCCGTCCGGCCCGAAGTGCTCGATGCCATGGCACCCCTTCTGGGTGATGTCTTCGGCAACCCGTCCAGCATCCACCGCTGGGGACGGCAGGCCGCCGAGGCCCTGGAGGGAGCCCGAGAGCGGCTCTCCGATGCGCTCGGTGCATCCGCCAGCGAGGTCACGTTCGTCCGCGGCGGAACCGAGTCGGACAACCTGGCCCTCTTCGGTTGGTGCGGGGCCCAGCGAGCCCGAGGGGCGGAGCCGACCCTCGCGTACAGCGCCGTCGAGCACCACGCGGTCTTCGAGGCCGCTGAGCACGCCGAGGCGACCGGGCTGGCGAGTGTCGTGAAGCTCGATGTCACACGGGACGGCCGACTGGACCTGGACGCGCTGAGGGCCGCCGTGGGAGCCGGCCCTACCCTCGTCTCGGTCATGTGGGTCAACAACGAGTGCGGCATGGTGCTTCCCCTCGCGGAAGTGGCGGACGTGGTCAGCGAAGCCGGCGGAACTCTGCACTCGGACGCGGCTCAGGCCATCGGTAAGGTTGCGGTCGACGTGCGCCGAACCCCCGTGGATCTCCTCTCCGGAACCGGCCATAAGGTGTACGGCCCCAAGGGGACCGGCTTCCTATACGCTCGTGAGGGCACACCGGTGGCGCCCCTGCTCCACGGGGGCGGTCAGGAGCGGGCGCTCCGGCCAGGGACGCAGGACGTTGCCGGAGCCGTCGGACTCGCAACGGCGGTGCGTCTCGCGGTCGCAGAGCAGGAAGCTTCGGCAGCCCGTATGCGCGCTTTGGGAGCGCGACTGGAGCGCGGACTGCTGTCGGAGCTGGAAGGCGTGCGCATCAACGCGGGGCAGGCCGAGCGGGCTCCTCACGTCCTGAGCGTCGGCGTTGGCGGCATCGAGGACGGGAGCGCCCTGGTGATGGCCCTCGACCTCGAAGGCATCGCGGTGTCGGGCGGCTCGGCGTGCACGAGCGGATCCATGAAGGCGAGTCACGTCATGCGGGCGCTGTACGGACCCGACGACTCCCACGCCACGGTGCGCTATTCCTTCGGCCGCGAGACCGACGAGGCCGACGTCGACGCCGCCTTGCGCGCGACGGTCGCCGTCGTCCAAAGGATGCGTGCAGCATGAGCCGCGTTCTGGTCGCCATGTCCGGCGGCGTCGACTCCTCCGTCGCCGCCGCCCTCCTGGTGGAGGCCGGCCACGAGGTGGTGGGCGTCACCATGAAGACGTTCTGCTACTCCGAGACGCCGAGCCACGGCAAGACGTGCTGCGGCCTGGACGGCATCAGCGACGCCAAGAGGGTCGCGGCGGCGCTCGGCATCCCCCACTACGTCTTCGATGTCGAGGAGGACTTCACACGCGACGTCATCGACGACTTCGTGCAGGAGTACTCCGAGGGGCGCACGCCGAACCCGTGCGTGCGCTGCAACAGCAACACCAAGTTCCGCGACCTGATGCGCCGAGGCCGCGCGCTGGGTTGTGACCGCATCGCATCGGGCCATTACGTGCGCTCGCATCACGGCCCTCGAGGATCGACGCTGCACCGGGGTCTCGACGAGGCCAAGGACCAGGCCTACTTCCTCTGGGCGCTCCCGCCGGAGCTCGTTCCCCAACTGGACTTTCCGCTCGGGGCGCTGACCAAGGACGAGGTGCGTGCGCGAGCCCGAACGCTGGACCTCGTCACCGCCGACAAGCCCGAGTCCCAGGAGATCTGCTTCGTGCCGACGGGAGACTACCGGGACCTCCTCAAGCGACGCCTGGGCACACATCCGGCGCTCGAGCCCGGTCCGATCGTGCGATCGTCCGGTGAGGTCGTCGGCGAGCATCACGGGTACGCGGGCTTCACGGTCGGGCAGCGAAAGGGTCTGGGCGGCGGGTTCAGCGAGCCGCACTTCGTCCTCGAAGTTCGGCCAGAGACGCGGGAGGTAGTCGTCGGCACCCGTGACGAGCTCTTCCAGGACGAGGTTTCCGTCAGAGAGCTGAACTGGCTTACCGATCCGGGGGAGTCCGGCGCCTCCCTGACCGTGCAGCTCCGGTACCGGGCGCCGGCGGTGTCGGCGACGGTCACTCCCACCGAGGAGGGCCTGGTGCTGGCGCTGGACGAAGCACAGCCAGCGGTCACGCCGGGTCAGTCGGCTGTGCTGTTCGACGGCGACCGGCTCCTGGGGGGCGGGCGGATCGTGGCCGCGGGCCGGCGCGTGGAGACGGCCGTCCCGGGGCTCAGTGCTTGAGGCCGCTCGCCTCGGCGAACTCCTGCATCGCGGCCTGCTCCTCGTCCGACAGCTTCTCGGGTACCTGCACGACGACTTCGACGTACTGATCCCCGACGCGTTCGTCCTTGCGGATGCCTTGCCCACGGATCCGGAACTTCGTGCCCGACTGTGTGCCCTTGGGAATTCGGAGCACGACTTTCTTGTCGGAGATGGTACGTACCCGAATCTTCGAGCCGAGCGTCGCCTGGACGATGTTGATGGGGACCGTCACGTAGATGTCCAGGCCCTTCCGCGCGAAGAACCGGTGCGGTTTGACCTTGTAGGTAAGGATAAGGTCGCCCGGTGGGCCGCCTGCCCGGCCCCGCTCGCCTTGGCCCGAGAGGCGCACCTTCGAGCCCGTGTCCACGCCGGGTCGCACGTTGATCTGAATCTTGCGACTCTGACGGATGGCGCCGCGGCCGTGGCAAGAGTCACACGGTGACTCTGGGATCTTGCCTCTCCCGAAACACGCCGGGCACGGCCTCTTCACCGCGAAGCCCCCCTGGCCGAACGACACCGTGCCCGCGCCGTTGCATTCGTCGCACTTCCTGAGGCTCGTACCCGGCTTCGCCCCGTCACCTCCGCAGGTGGCGCAGTCTTCCGTGATGGCGACGTCGACCGAGACCTTCCCGCCCCGAACCGCTGTCAGGAACGGGATCTCCACGACGTATTCGACGTTGTGGCCCTTCTGCTTGCCCGTGCGCGTCCCCCCGGCCTGGCCCTTCTTGCCGAGGTCGAAAAGGGAGCTGAACAGGTCGGAGATGTTTCCGAACCCGCCCTGGAGGTCGTCGAAGGAGAACCCCGGGTCCGCTCCGGGTCCGCCGAATCCCGCACCCGGGGCCGGGCCTGCTCTCCCACCACCGAATCCGAGGCCCCCGAACTTGCGCATCTGGTCGTACTGCTTGCGCTTGGCGGGGTCACTCAGGACCGAATAGGCCTCCCCGATCTCCTTGAATCGCTCGGCTGCCGACGCATCACCCGGGTTGGCGTCGGGGTGGTGCTTCTTCGCCAGCTTGCGATAGGACTTCTTGATCTCGTCCTGGCTCGCCTTCTCGGCGACCCCCAGGACCTGGTAGAAGTCCTTACCGGGCGCGGCCACGCTTCATCTCCGTGTCCTACCCGTTCTTGTAGACGCTAACCCGCGCGGGGCGGACGAGTACGCCCTTCAGCGTGTAGCCCTTCTGGAAGACCTGAGCCACCTCCTCGTCCTGCTCCTCCGACTCGGCGGGGAGCCTCATCATGGCCTCCATGATCTCGGGATCGAAGGCCTGACCCGTGGGGTCGATCACCTCGACGCCCGAGTCCTCGAGCACCCTCATGAACTTCCGCTCCACGAGGTCGATGCCCTCCATGATCGTCTCGACCGTCGCGTTGGTAAGATCGAGCTCGGCGACCCGGTGCAGATCGTCGAGGACGTCGAGGAACTTCTCGACCAGATCGGCCTGAGCCCGAGCCCAAGCCGCGAGTCGCTCCTGCTCCGTTCGGCGCCGGAAGTTGTTGAACTCGGCCACCAACCTGAGATGCCGGTCGTTGAGATCGTCGTACTCCTTCTTCAGCGGAGCGGCCCCATCGTCATCCCTCACACCATCCTCACTCGCCCCATGGGTTGGCTCGCCTGGACCGTCCGAGTCAGGGGATGCCTCGGGCGAATCCTCCGCAGGGCTCGAAGCGTCGGCCGCTTCCGTCGATCCGCCGTCCGGGCCGTTGCCCGGCTCCGCGGCTTCCTCCCCGGTCAGTGCCTCGTCCTTGGATACGGAATCCGTCATCTTCCTCTTCTCTTCCCTGTGCCGAGCTCGCAGCGGGCGCATGGCGCGGACCGCCGTACAAGATACCACGTGGACCCGTCGCGTTCAGGCCCCGCGCAGTCGGCGATAGAGCATGGCCAGCGCTGCCTGGGTCGCGCGCTCGCGCACCGCACTCCGGTCCCCCGGCAGGTTCACGAGCCGAGTCTCGACGGCGTCGTCGATCGCAACGGCGATCCAGACGGTACCGACCGGCTTCTCGGCGGAGCCGCCGCCGGGACCGGCCACACCCGTGACGCCGATGCCCGTGCCCGCATTGAATCGGTCC
>JAHEKM010000183.1 GCA_024638325.1 Gemmatimonadota bacterium
GGCGCGGGTGTGGGCGTGCGTGGTCTGGCTGCCCGCCTGCACCGAGCTGTTCGGCATGCCGCGCGTCGAGTCACCCCAGACGATCTCGACCTGGTCCCAGTTGAGACCGAGGAGCTCCGCCGCGGGCTTCGCGGTGTCGGAGATCGAGTGCGTGCCCAGGTTTCCGATGCCTTGATAGACGTAGAGCTTTCCATCGGGCCGGATGACCATGAGCCCGTCGTAGCCTCTCGAGCCGGCCGTATAGGGCGAGAGCCCGATACCGACTCCCGTGGCCTTGCTTCCGTTGCGTTGCCCGGAGAGTTGGCGCTTGCTCTCCCAGTCGAAGAGCCGGGCGCCCATCTCGAGCGCCTCGCGGGCGTGCACGCTCGTCAGGTTGCCGCTGCGCGGTCCGAAGCCGACGTCGGGGCCCGGCGCGTTCGTCAGGCGAATCGCGAGACGGTCCACGTTCAGCTCGCGCGCAGCCTTGTCCAGCACCGGCTCGAGCATGGAGATGATCTGCGCGCCACCGGGTCCGCGCTGCGCGGCCTTGGGCGGCGTGTTGGCATACACCGGCACGCCGCGGAAGCGGATGTTCTCCGGAGTGTAGGTCAGGTCCGCGATGGAGGCGGCCGAGTTGAAGTCACCCGCCCCGTACGGTCCGCTGTCCTGGACGATGATCAGGTCGAGCGCCGTGACCTTGCCGTCGGCCCGGAAACCCATCTTCACCCAGCTCTGGAAGCCGGGGCGGGCGCGGCCGAAATAATTCTCTTCGTAGCGCGTCACGCGGTGCATGACCGGTCGCCCGATCTTCCGCGACACGAACGGCGCGAGGAGCATGTGCGGGTGCCCCGGGATCTTCGAGCCGAAGCCGCCGCCGCAGTACTCGGCGACGAACGACAACATCTCGGGATCCATGTCGAGCGCGCCGGCCAGACCCATCTTGGTGCGCTGGGCACTTTGGGTGGAGACGAACGCGTGCAAGCGCCCGTTCTCCCAGTACGCCATCGTCGTGCGCGGCTCCATCGGATGGTGCGTGAGCGACTGGTGGACGATCACCTCTTCGAGGATCAGGTCCGCATCCGCGAAAGCGGCATCCACGTCGCCCTTCGACCACTCGACGGGCGCGGTCACGGTGTTCGGGAACTGTCCGCTGTCGATGGCCGCGAAGTCCGCGGCGGTCCACTTGAACTCGCTCCAGCCGTCCTGGCCGGAGAAGGCATTGCCGCCCGTGTACGCGTTCGGGCCGCCCGGCCTGAGGCTCTGGAGCGGATCGATCACGAAGGGAAGCGGCTCGAGGTCGAGACGGATCAGCTCGATCGCGGCTGCCGCCGTCTCCTCGTCGACTGCGGTGACCGCGAGGATCGGCTCGCCCTCGTACTTGGGCTCGTCCGTCAGCACGGCCTCGCTCGGCCCCTCGGGCTGCGGCACCTCGCTCGCTCGCATGATGTCGAGGACACCCGGCAGGGCGAGGGCGCGGCTCACGTCCGCGTTACGAACGCGGCAGTGGGGCATCGGGCTCAGGAGGAGTTTGGTGAAGACCATTCCGGGGGCCCGGAAGTCTTCGGCATATCTGGCGCGTCCGGTGATCTTTGCACGGAGATCCGGCGGCGCAATGTCGGTTCCAACAAGTCTCTCAGCCATGAATGCCTCCGCCTACACGCTGCGTGCGAGCTCGCCGGCTCGCATCGCGCAGTTGAGGATCTTCTCGTAGTCGGCGCACCGGCAGAGGTTGCCGGAGAGCGCTAGCGCTGCCTGCTCCCGCGTCGGATTCGGGTTGCGGTCGATGAGCGCCGTCATGCTCATGATGAAGCCCGGCGCGCAGAAGGCGCATTGGAAACCGCCTTCGTCCATCACCGCCTGCTGAACGAGGCTCAGCTCGCCCGTGTCCGGGTTCTCGAGCCCCTCGACCGTGACGACCGCACGGTCACGCACCTGATGCGTCAGGATCGAGCAGGCGTAGTGGTTCACGCCGTTGATCAAGACGGTGCAGGCCCCGCACTCGGCGCGATCGCATCCGAGCTTGGTGCCCGTCAGGTTGAGCTTGTACCTGAGCGTCATGGCCAACGTCTCGTTCGGCAGCACGTCCACCCTGCGCTGCTGTCCGTTGACGTTGAGCGTCATGAGGCGCTCGGTGCTCGTCTGGACCGTCGCGGCCCCGAGGAGGCTGGTGCCCCTGAACAGATAGTTCGCCGACGAGACCGATGCTCCCGTCGCGATCACGCCCTTGATGAAGGTCCTCCTGGATTGCTTCTTCTCCAGGATCCCCACGGATTCCACTTCGCCCATCGAGCACTCCTCCGGATGAGGCCGCTTGGATCACGCCAAGATATGGACAGGGGGGCGTCTTGGCGAGCCCCGTAAACGTGATTCCGCCATGCGGCACGCCCGGGGCTTCCTTTTCGTTCTCCTGACTCTTTCCCCCGCCGGGGCGTTGCGTGCGCAACAACCCTCGTTCGGCCCTCTGACGTGGGAAGAAGGCGCGCCACTGCAGCGCATCTCGGTGATGCCGACGATGGAGGGAGCAGACATCGTCCGGCCCGGTGAGCTGTCCGCCGACCTGTGGCTGGGATTCTCGAACATCTTCGAGCAGGACTCGGCCGACACCCACGACCTCTTCCTGGACATGGAGCGGCTGCTCACCACCGTCACGTTGCGCTGGGGAGCTGTGGAGCGACTCGAGCTCGGGGGGCGTCTCACCTTCGAGACCACTGGCGGTGGGGTGCTGGACTCTTTCGTGCTCTGGTACCACGAACTGCTCGGCTTCGGGCAGGCCAACCGGGACCGCTTCCCCTCCCACGCCTATGAAGAGCGGTTGGCCGACGGCTCAGGGATGCTGATCCAAGACGCGGGGCCGCGCACGCTCGGACTCGAGGACGCCCGCCTCTTCCTCAAATGGCGCGCCGCTCGGTCAGCGGACGGGCGAAGCGTCCTGAGCCTGAAGGCGATCGGTCGCTTTCCGGCGCAGTCGCGACGCGTGGGGCGGCGGAGCGTCGACGTCGCGCTCGTCGGGCTCGCTCGCCAGGGAATGGGCTCCTGGTACCTACACGGGATGGTGGGGGGGTCGATCGCGCGGCCGTCTCCGGAGCTCGACCGGGTCGTGCGCGGCGGCGCCGCCTTCTTCTCGGTCGCACTCGAGCGCTCGTTCGGATCCAGCGTCGCGGGCGTGATCCAGTACCATCTCTCCTCGCCCCTCCTCCACGGCTTCAGGCACCGCGAGCTGGACGGGGTCGCGAGCAACCTCGTTCTCGGCCTCGCCGGTCGCTGGGGCGAAGACTGGTCCTGGGACGTCGGCTTCCAAGAGGACATCCCCGCCGATACGCCGGCCATCGACTTCACGCTCGGGCTCCGTGTGAGCCGGACCTGGCGGTAGGGAGGCCGTCGCCGTCGATGAGCGCCCGGTCCGACACCGAACTCCTGCTGGTCCAGGTGATGTTGCGAGCGGCCCAAGCGCTGCTCCGGGTGCTGCGGACCCACCCTACGGACGGTGACGCTCAAGCCAGGGCCGCCGACGTGCTCCGACTGTCCTTCGGACCCATCTGGAGCCGCCTCCCCTTCGTCGAGCTCCAGGTCACCGACGCGGGCGGCCTGTGGAACGACCACGCCGTGCTCGAAGCGGAAGACGACGACGAGGGCCTGATCGAAGTCTTGAGCGGTGGCGGA
>JAHEKM010000006.1:0-47861 GCA_024638325.1 Gemmatimonadota bacterium
AACTCCGATCCCGACGGAGAGCGCCAGGAACAGCGAGGCTGAGTGGTGATGGGTTTCGGCCATACGCCTGGTGGATACCGTACCCCGGACTTCATGGTCGACCTCACCATGGCCCCGCCGCTGGAGACGACGGCGCCGTAGACGTTGCCGAGGGCGTCCACGGCCACCCCCTCCGGATTCGACCCGCTCGGGTACGCATCGACTTCGCCCAGGATCAGGTGATCGACGATGCCGTCGCGGAGGCTGCCGACCCGGATGCCGGGTGTCCAACCGGGGTTACGGACCTCGTCGAAGGCGGACTCCGAGTCGGCGACGTAGATCAGGTCGTCGTCCGTGATGTAGATCCCGCTCGGACGGCTGAACTGCTTCAGCTCGCCGATGTACGTGCCGTCCAGCTCGAAGATCTGTAGCCGATTGTTGCCGCGGTCACCGACGATGAGTCGGTTTTGCGAGTCGATGTCGACGGCGTGGGGCGTGCGCATCTGGCCGGCGCCCATGCCCCATCCGCCCCAATGCGTGACGTAGTTGCCGTGACGGTCGAACTTGACGATGCGCGCCACGGTCTCGGGACCTGCGTCACCGTTCTGGCCGCTGTGGCCATCGCCGACGTAGATGTTGCCGGCCAGGTCGGTCACCACGTCGCACGGCGTCTCGAGGAGGTGGTCGGTGCCGTCCCCGCCGACACCAGGTTGGCCGAGCGTCAGCAGTACGTCGCCCGTAGGACTGAACTTGATGACCACGTGGCCGCGCCCGTCGCGGCCCTGGGCGTCCGTCACCCAGACGTTGCCCTCGCGATCGACGTGGATGCCGTGGGGAAAGAGGAAGATGCCCGCACCGAAGCTCTGCACGACCCGGCCGGTCGGGTCGATCTTCACGATCGGGTCCAGGTCGGAATCCGCGCACGAATTGGCGCCACAGCGGTCTATGGCCCACAGATGCACGCCATCGGGGTCGATGTCGACGCCCGCGGTGGAGCCCCATTCCCGACCGTCCGGTAGGTCGCCCCATTCGGCGCTCTCGTAGGGATTCGGCAAGTCGTTGAGTGGCTTGGGGATCTGGGCGTCCGCCGGCGATGCGGAGGCGAACGCGCCGCCCGCCAGGACGACGGCCAAGATCGTGCCCACCGCACGTGCTGCCTTCATCTCGCCTCCTCGATTCATCGGTCTATGGAACCATGGACCCCAGCGAACGGGGCCGGTTAGGAGTCGTGAGAGTACGGCGGGATGCGCAACGCTGGCAACGTCCCTCTTGTCGGGACAGACGCCGGCCCGTAGCCTTTCCCCCCACTATACCTGGCGGCGGCCCTCTCGCGGGGCCGAAACCCCGGAGAGGACAGAGGATTATGCAGAAACAGAGTCGGTTCGCCCGGCAGCTATTCGTCATCGCGCTGGGAGTTCTGATCGGCGCGCCGGCGATGCTGTCGGCACAGGGCCCTGGCGTGGAGAACGGCCAGTGGACCTATCTGGGCGGAGACGCCTGGCACACCCGCTACACGCCGGCCAATGAGATCACGGCCGACAACTTCGACGAGCTCACCATGCTGTGGCGCTTCAACGCCGGAGGCTTCGGACCCTCGACGCCCCGTGCGACGCCTTCGTACGTCGATGGCAAGCTGATCACGGTTACCGGCGAGCGCCGTCATGTGATCGCGCTCGATCCGACGACGGGCGAGCTGCTGTGGAGCTTCACGGAGCCGAACACGCACCGCTACGAGTACTCCATGCGGAAGGGCTACGGGAAGGGCGTCGGTTACGCCGAGGTCCCCGGCCGCGGTGGCGTCGTCTTCATCGCCAGCCCAGGCTTCTTCCTGTGGGCGCTCGACGCCGACACGGGTCAGCCGCTCGAGGATTGGGGTGAGCCGATCGATATTCCCGGGTTCAGCCAGACGGGTGGCGTCGACTTGGTCGCCGACCTCATCGAGGGTTGGGGTCCGTGGGAGAACTGGGACGGGGAGTACGATCCGTACCAGGGCATTCCTCTGGAGCTCGGCTACATCACAGCCTCTTCGCCGCCCATCGTGGTGAACGGCACCGTGATCGTGAACAACTCGGCGGAGCAGGGCTACCTGCAGACGCGCATCGAGAACGTGCCGGGCGACATCCTCGCCTACGACGCGGCCACGGGCGACTTCAAGTGGAAGTTCCACGTGATTCCGCGGCCAGGCGAGTTCGGTCACGACACGTGGGAGAACGACGCTTGGGAGTGGACGGGCGACGTGAGCTCGTGGGCGCCGATGGCGGCCGATCCGGAGCTCGGACTCGTCTACATCGTCACGAACGGTGTGACCATCGACTACTACGGCGGTCACCACCCGGGCGACAACCTGTTCAGCACAAGCGTCATCGCGCTCGACGCAGAGACAGGTGAGCGCCGCTGGCACTACCAGCTGGTGCACCATGATATCTGGAACTACGACACGCCGACGGCTCCGGTCCTCTTGGACGTGAACGTCGACGGTCGTGAGGTGAAGGGTCTGTACCAGGCGACCAAGCAGGTCTTCCTGTACGCGCTCGACCGCGAGACGGGCGAGCCCATCTGGCCCATCGAGGAGCGGCCGGTCCCGCAGTCGACCGTGCCCGGCGAGCAGCTCTCGCCGACGCAGCCGTTCCCGACGCTCCCGGCGGCGTACGACCTCCAGGGTCGTCAGCCGGAGCACCTCATCGACTACACGCCCGAGATTCGTCAGCGGGCTTTCCAGCTGGCCGACGAGGCCGGTGTCTGGTCGGCACTCTTCGAGCCGATCCGGACCATGGACGATCCGCGTGGCGCCACCTGGATGTGCCCGGGTGACGGCGGTGGATCGAACATCCCCGGGCCGACGGTAGCGGATCCGGTCAGCGGCGTCGTCTTCGTGACCTCGACGGGCAACTGCTCGCCGAACACGGTGATGCCGGCCACCGAGTCGCCGCTCGATAGCCCGAGTCAGTCGGGCGTCACGTACTCGCAGTTCTCTGCGGGACAGGGCGGCGCTCGTCCGCGCTTCCCGACGCTCGAAGGTCTCGACATCTGGAAAGGACCCTCGGGTCGCATCACGGCGATCGACATGAACACGGGCGAGCACCTCTGGGTGATCCCCAGCGCCGACACGCCGGCCAATGATCAGGAAATGATGCGGAACCATCCGCTGCTGCGTGATCTCCCGAACCTGGACGAGATCATCGAGGAGCGAGGACGTTCGTACCTGGCGCCCATGACGGTGACGCCGAATATGCTGCTCGCCGCGAGCATGAACGCGGACGGTGAGCCGGTCCTGCGCGGCATCGACAAGATGACGGGCGAGATCATCGGCGAGGCCGAGATTCCGGGCCTCAGCCGCTATGGAATGTCGAGCTGGGAGCACAACGGACATCAGTACATCATCATCCAGCTGCAGGACGGCATCGCGGCCTACGGGCTGCCGGCCGCCGTCCCGGCGTCGAGCGGCTACTAGGCGGTTGCTCTAGCCGGACTCCGCTTCGGCGGACGAAGAGGCCCTCGGGGAGAGCGACTCCCCGGGGGCTTCTTCACGTCCAGTTGGTCCGGGGGCTACTCCTCGACCTGCCGTCGAAGCCGCTCGAGTGCCCGGTCCCAGCCGGCCGAGATCGCGTCCAGATCATGTCGGGCTCGTGCCAGCGGCTCGGCGTCGAGCTCGAACAAGCGCTCCCGTCCGTCGCGCCGATCGTTGACGAGTCCGGCGTGTGCGAGCACGTCGAGGTGCTTGGTCACGGCCTGCCGTGTCACGCCGGAGCCCTGCGTGAGCGTCTGGATGGAGAGTGGCCCCTCCGATGCGAGTCGCTTCAGCATCCACATCCTCCGCTCGTCGCCCAGCGCGGCGAAGACCGTCGGTGCCCGACCTGGTCGGCTCACTAGGCTTCCCCCTCCACGTGGGTACTGATCCGCTGAGCCTGGATCTCCCAGCCCCCGGCGTTCCGTTCACGGGCCGCCCGACCGTCGGGCAAGGCATCGAAGCCGGACTCGGCGATGCGGAGAAGCGTGCCGTCCGCGGCGTCCTCCAGGTCGAAGGTCACCAGCGTGGTGGGCTCGTCGGCGAAGTCGCCATCGGGGTCCACCTCGTGCTGATGCCATCTGAAGGACAGATGGTGCTCGGGCTCCACGCGCTCGACATACACGACGAACGGGACACCGTCCCACTCCGCGCCGGGCTCCGTGATGGCTGCACGCACCCACCTCCCAACCTCGAAGGCGCCCTCGAAGCGACAGTGGAACCAGGTCCCGAACTCCTTCGAGTCTGCGATCGCGGCCCACACTCGCGACCGAGGAGCCCGAATGACGACTTCCTTCTCGATGCGATCCGAATCCGACATATGCAACCTCCTGGTTGCATATACTCTATGCCGGCTGGAGTCGACAGGCAAGCGAGGGAGGATCGTGCGGTCGGGTGTCCGGCTACGGTACCGAGGGGGTCGGCTCGATCTGGTGTCGCTCGAGCTCGTTCAACCCATCGATGATCTTCGCGTACGCCCGCGTGATCTGCTCCAGCCCGACCGCGGGAATCCACTCGGGCGTGTCCTGCTCGGTGTGCTTGATCTCGGGCGACGTGATGACCTGCATCGATGGCACCAGGCGGGCCATCCGACTCATTTCGCCGGACGCGCCGTTCTCCATGTCTCCGGTCACACCCACGTTGAAGCGGTTGAACGCGTCGAGAACGACATCCAGGACGGCGGGGCTGGAGTTGAGCCACCAGCGCATGGGCGACACCGCGTTCATGAGGCGGAGCCGGGGTCCCCAGTACTTCGTGCGTGCGACCGCGACGTGCTCGAGGTTGATGGCGAAGACGGTGTTGGCGAGCCTCGTCTCCGGGTCGTCCGACAGCTGCCGGGTGCCGGGGCCACCGTGGTGCCCCACCGACCCCAAGAACCTGATCGTCCTCGGCCGCTCGCTTTCGGGGATCTTCGCGAAATGGTCGACGAGACCGATCATGACGGCGAGGCCGGAGCCGTTGTCCAAGGCCGCCTGGAAGTACCCGTCCATATGCGCGATGACGAGGATCTCCTCGTCGCTCCGACCCGGCAGCGTGCCCCAGACACTGGCCGCTGTCTGGCCTGTGAGCTCCTCGCTCTGCATTTCGAGCCGGACCGTCACGCGTTGGCCCTCGCCGAGCATGTCGCGCAGGCGGACGCCGTCTTCGTAGCCTAGGTTGAAGCCCGGACGTGCGGCGGTCCGTTGCCACACGGCGAAGTTGTCGGAGATGCCGTACACGATGCCCACGGCGGCCGCGCCCCTGTCGTAGGCACGCTGGACTGATCCCTCGATCTGGATGGTATGGCGGAGCGTGCCCGGGAGGGGCACGTCCTGGATGAGGACGGCCTTGCCGGCCACGTCGCGTCCGAGGTAGTCGGCGTCACTGCCGCCGCCGACCCAGACCAAGTCGTACTCGAGTCCACCGGGCGGCGTCGACTCCATGCCCTGGGGCGGGCGCGCGGACTCGAGGCTGAAGGTCGGCCCCCCGGCCGTGAACGAGATGCTCCAGCTCGACGGGTTCCAGACCGGACTCACCTCGAACTCCTCGTGGTGGACGTCCTCGAGACCGTACTGGCGGAAGTAGCGCTCGACCCAGGCCTGCGTCTGCTCGTGCCCCCAGGTCCCTACGTTACGTCCCCAGAACAGGTTGCCCCGGTCGCGATCGGCTAGCGAGATCGCGTCGATCTCCATGAGCCAGCTCTTGAGCCGGTCGGCCTGGATGTCTCCGTAGCGACCGTCCTCCGGACGCAGCGGGATGTGGATGAAGGCGTCGTCCCGAAGGTGGCCGTCGCCATCGAGCAACGGCTGGCCGAGGGGGTTGTCCTGTGCGGAGGCCGGGGAGACGAAGAGCAGCAGTGTAGCCGCGCCCAGTGTCGTCGCACGTATCTTCATGGGTCCGCCTCCCTTGATCGACCATCACCTCGGCTAGCCAAGAGAGAGCGGCCGGAAGCCGTGGGCAAGATCGTCGCGCGGTCCAGCAGGCCGCCGCTTCAGGTCGCCGACGTCTGCCTAGCTGTCACTCGCCGGTCCGCACGCCGGAGCTTCTCGCCGAGCCCGCGGGCCATGTTCCGGTAGACCACGGTTCCGATGTCCGGTCGACGGCGCACCAGGGCCTCCATGCGGTCCCGAGTCAGCACTCCGACCTCCATGTCGATCTCCGCGACGGCGCTCGCCGACCGGGCAGTGTCGCTCAGGAACGATACCTCACCCAGGGTCTCGCCCGCGCCCACGGCGCCGATCCGCTCGCCATCGATCGAGACGCCGGCCCGCCCACTCACGACCAAGACCATGCGATCCGGCGGGCCGCCCTGAGCGAAGATCACGCGGCCCGCTTCGATTGCGTCCGTGCTGAACTCACCCAGGAGTCGGGCCGTCTGCTCCGCGCTCAACCCTCGGCACAGATCGAGCCGCCCCATGGCTCGCGCGAGTCTGGGGAGGACCTGTCGGGCGGCGAACGTGTCGAGCACATCGAGACCCACCGAGAGTGTGGGTTCGGGTGCGTCGAAGGTGAGATCCTGAAGGGGACCTCGGAGGCGCATCATCTTCACCACGTCGAGTCGCTCCACCTCGTGAAAGGCGAGGGCGGGCACGTAGGCCGCAGGGAGGTACTCCATTCCCAGCAGGGTCCGCTGCATGCGGGGCGCGTATGCGCTCACGTCCACCTCGACGATCTCGGTGCCCTCGGCCTCGCAGCGCTCCTCGAGCGCCTCGAAGAGCTGGTGGATGGCGTCCTCCTCGGCGTGGATCACCTCGAAGACCCGAGCGGTACGTTCGATGTCGTCCCGGCTGTAGCCCAATGCTCCTACAATGCGCCCCTCGTCTTTGGCCACGATGTAGTGGGCGTGGGACGCCGCCAGCTTGTACAGGCCATAATGCAGCCGTTGGGGCCCGAAGATCTCCCGGTGGCGGATCCTGCCCCTTTCGATGCGCAGGAGCGAGGTGTAGGCCTCGTCCTCGAGTTCCGCGATTGCGTACGTAGACCCGGCGGGGTAGGGCGCGGCGTCTTCGTCCACGACCGCATCAGGCTCGAGACCGACTGCACTGAGCGCTCGCTCGGCGAGTCGATGAGCTTCAGGCACGATGCGTGGGTGGTTCCGCCGTAGCGACAGCGCGTTGCCGAAGTGCTTCACGAGATAGGCCCCGTGCTCGCGAGTGTCGCCGAAGACCAGCTTCTGGGGCAGGGCTCCGACCGGCACGAAGCCGTGCCGCTGCGAGATCCTCGGCGAGTGCTGGTTGCAGACCCGCACCTCGGCGAAGCCGATGTGCAGCCGACCGTCCAGGCGGGCTAGCCTTTCCTTCATGAGGCGTGTACCGATGCGCCGACCCCGGAAGTCGGGGTGGACGACCAGCCTGCCGAATTCACCCACGAGATCCGAATACGCACCCTTCGTGAAGAGCACGGAGGCGGCGCCGACGATTCGTCCCGTGCCCGCCTCTTCGGCCACCAGCATGAGCGTGTCGTGGCCGTGGACCATGCGCTTGACCTCCTGCTCGTCGTAGAAGCGCGGGTGCACGTATCCCGTGCCATAGACGATGCGGTAGAGCTCGGTAATGCGAGGTGCGTCTGTATCCACGGCCTCACGAACGCGAACGGATTCACCAGCCGGCGACGGCATCGTGTCGCTCAGTAGGCGTGCGGATGCATGATGCCCTCGCTCGGCAGCGCGGGCTTGTACTCCTGGTGGCACCCCTCGCACGACATGATCAGACTGTCCCCTGCCGTGAGCACCCCGTTCAGGTCCCGGCGTACGGCTGCGTCGTACGCGGCGACACCTGCGTCGGCCAGGTCCTGAGAGTACGCCCGCCAGCCGTCCTGTTCGACCCAGTTGGCGTCCATGGACCCGGTGCCCCCGAAGGTGATCGAGCTCCCCGCCGCAATGAGCTGAATCGCGTGGTGCTCCACCTCACGCCAGTCGGCGTCCGACACGGGCGCCATGCCCTCCCGGCCGAGGTCCCAGAGGTTGTGCGCCGCGTGATCGACCAGCCCGACCATGACCGCATTGAGGCTTGTCTGGGGCTCGATCGTGGTGAGATCGACTGCCATCCCGCCGCCTCCCGAAACAGGCTGTTGTTCACCGCCACATGCGTAGACCAGTAGAAGGCCAGCTCCGAGCGCGGTCGCAACCCTCCATGGCTTCATCATCGCGTCACCCCTCTTTCGGATGGAACGCCGCGAGCGCACCACGGCCTCCCGGGTGCGCCCGGCCAACCGAACGTTGTCTGAACCGCGAGCCACCGTCTGTCGGGAGGGGGATGAACCTCAGGTAGGGAAGAGCCTCAGGGATCCAAGGACTTCGTGAGGAAGCGCGTCGGCGCCGAGCTGCCGACGACGAAGTCCGTGAACCCGAAGCTCTCGTACAGACCGCGCGCGCGCAGGTTATCCTCCTGGACCTCGAGCGTCAGCTTGCAGCAGCCGTCCCTGCGAGCGCGCTCTTCAGCCGCCAGGAGGAGGGTTCTCCCCACGCCCTTGCCCCGCCAATCGGGCACGACGGCGAGGTCGTGGACGTTCAGGAGCGGTCGCGCGCTGAAGGTCGAGAGCCCGACGAAGCAAACGGCGATGCCGACCGGATCGTCTCCTGCGAACGCGAGCAGGACCCGCGCGCAGGGATGGTCACCAAGCGCTGCCACCAGTTGTTGGCGCACCTCCGGGGCGAGGGGCTCACCGCCGCCGACCGGGTCGCTCGCGTACGAGTCGAGGACATCGACGATCGCTCGGCCGTGCACAGGGTCGTCGTAGTCGGCGTCCAGCACTCGTAATTCGGCCATCGGCTACTCCCGTGGCTGGGGTCGTGTCGGCGCGCCGGCAGGTTGTGGCACCGCAAAGAGGAGATCGGCGACGACCACGAGATGGTCCGAGAGCTCCAGCATGAGCTGCCGTTCGAGGCCGAGGCGCACGAGCGTCGACCCATCCAGATCTTCCGTGGCGAATACGAAGGCGTTCGTCACAGCGACCGCCGCGTCCGGCACCAGTAGGAAGTCGAGGCGGCCAGGCGCGAATGCGTCGCGCGGGCTTCGCCACGTCACGAGCGTTCGTTCGCCCAGTCGCTCGGCGTCCACGGTGAGCAGGTCCGTGCCGTCCACGTCGAGACCTCGGGTGAGCCGGAACAGCGGTGTTCGAGAGCCCACCAGGTTGAGATCTCCACCCATGACGACCGGGGCGGGGCGGCCGGCGAGCTCGGAAACAACGCGCTCACGGATGGCTGCCGCCTCGATGATCCGAACGCGATCCCGCGGCGAACCGGCCCAGCCGGCGGCCTGCAGATCCATGGCCACGAAGAGCACCTGGGTCCCTTCCACTGCGACCCAGGCGCCTGCCGTAGAGAGGCCACGGCCCTGCGTCGCGGTCATGTCGATCATGGCATCGAGCCACGGCGAGTCGACGTTGGCCCGCAGCGCTTCCAGCGAGCCCGCAGGGTAGGGGATGTCGAGCAGACCCTCGGCAGGCGTGACTGCCACGTCGCGCACGGCGACCGCGGATCTTTGGCCGACCCCCGGGCCACCCAGAACGAAGCTCCACGCACCCAGCGCTCCGAGTGGCCCCGACGCGAGGAAGGAGGAGAGCAACTCCTCGGTGCCGTCAGGAGGGAGCTCGTCCAGCAGCAGGACGTCGGGGCGGACCGCTGCCAGGACCCTGGCGAAATCCTGTGGGCGCTCGAAGGCATTTCGGGAGACGTTCCACGCCGCGACGCGTACTGCACCCGCGCGGGGTCGCATGCGGTCCTGAATGACCCCCGCGTCGCGTGCGTCGACGGCGGCCGCAGCGGCCCGCGACGCGAAGAGGTACGAGCCCACGTCCGTCTCGTCGAGCACGGCGTCGCCCTCAACGTACACGGCCTTGAGCCGAACCTGGTCCCCGAGCGCGGGTAGGCCGCCGACTCCGCGGCGGGCGAGGCGGAGCTCGAAGCGGGGGGCGGACCAGGTGGGCTGCGCGATGAGCCCGAGGCCGTGCCGCGGGCCCACCTCGAAGCGGCCGGAGTAGTCGGCCACCCGTACGCCGAAGCCGAGCTTACGGTCTTCGGAGATCGCCGAGACGACGGTCTGTGCCAGGTCGACCACGAGGTCGACACCGTCCATGCCGTGCTGCGTCAGGCCGCTGCTGCGGTCGCCGTCGGCGTCCACCAGGAGGTGGAGCGTGCCCGGCAGCGCCTGGAGCGACACCTCGTTGCCGACGTCCAAGGCCAGATAGAGCCAACGCCCGTCGTCGAGGGCCTGGATCGACAAGATGTCGACCGACGCCTCCGGTGCATCCGGTGGGTCGTCGATGAGCGTCGCGGCCTCGCGCCATTCGTCGAACAGGCCGTCCAGGAGTACGGCCGCGCCGTCCGCCTCCGGGTCCGAGCAGGCCGCGACGATCAAGAGGGCGGCGAGCGCTGCGGGCACCGCCCTCACGGTAGGCCTCGGGGCGCCGTCACGATGTGATGCGGTGCTCGTTTCACGATGGCGTGGTGGGTCGCGTGAAAGCGGTCGGGACGCAACTCTAACTGCGCACGGTAGGGATCGCGATGGCAGCCGGGGCCTCGGGCTCCGTTGCCGCCCTTCCGAACAGCGGATAGCATGGTCGTCGTGTCAGCAGCGGGACCGCCCCCCCGAGCAGTGAGGTCGTCGTGAGATTGAGAGGAGCCATCGTGATGGCCGCCCTCGTCGGGGGCCTCGTGCTGTCGCGGGCGCCGGCCGAGTCCGAGGAGGCGGTTCCGACGATCTCCCTCGACCCGGTCTACGCGGCGGTCCCTTCGGTCCTCCGCGAGGAGCCCGTACTCCAGGTTCAGTCGCAGGAGCTGCGCGCGCCGGAGCCGGACCAGGAGGCTCCGCGTCGGTATCGTCGCCGCTACCGCAACATCTACCCGGGCCCGATCCCGACGCCTGCCGACTGGGAGCCGCCCGAGGGTCCCATTCGCGTCGCCCTCCAGGCCGGGCACTGGCGCGCGAACGAGGCTCCCGACGAGCTGCGGGGGCTGCGCGACAACGGCACGCGCGCCCGAGGCATGGCCGAATGGGAGGCCAACCTCCAGATCGCGCGCAGCGCGGCCGCCATGCTCGAGCCCATGGGCTACGAGGTCGACATTCTCCCGGCTGTGGTCCCCCCTGGCTACCGCGCGCACCTCTTCATCTCGATCCATGCCGACGGGAGCAACGACCCTCGGGCCACGGGCTACCGAGTCGCTCCGCCACGTCGCGACGCCACGGGACGGGCGGCCGCCGTGGCGAGCCTACTCGAGCGGACGTACGGCGAGGCGACCGGGATCCGCCGGCTTCCCGCGGCCACTCGGCGCATGAGCAACTACTACGCGTTCAACTTCCGCCGATATCGGCACGCGCTGCACCCGATGACCATCGCGGTCATTCTCGAGACGGGCTTCCTCACCAGCGCGCGTGACTGGGAAGTGATCGTGAACGAGCCGGACCGCGCGGCGCGGGGCATCGTGGAGGCCGTCACGGCCTTCCATGTGACTGCGCTGCCCGAGGCTCCAGCCGTACTGGTCCAAGAGCTGGACTGAGGGCACGTAGCCCGGCGCTGATCCCGCGAACGCTCAGTGCGTCCGCTTGTTCGCGTACATGTCGTCGTCCGCCTCGGCGAGCAGCTCGGCCAACGACTCGTGGCGTGCGGCATCGTACGGGGCGACCCCGACGCTGAACGATGCCGTCACCTCCTCGTCGGCGTCGTCCATCAACTCCCTCAGCTGAGCGAGCGGGCGGTCGATGTCGGGGACCGCGGCACCGCTGAGAAGGACACAGAACTCGTCCCCTCCCAGCCGGGCCACCACGTCGGAGTCCCTGAAGGTCGACTGCAGGTTGCGGGAGAACAGCTGAAGGAGCTGATCACCGGCGGCGTGCCCGAGCGAGTCGTTCACGCTCTTGAACTCATCCAGATCGAAGAGGAGCAGGGTGGCAGGACGCTCGACGCGCATGCACACGGCGAGCGTGTGCATGGCGATGGCCTCGAAGCCCCGTCGGTTCGACAAGCCCGTGAGGTCGTCCGTGGTGGCGAGCGCCAGCGACTTGAGCTCCTGCTCGACGAGCTCGGCCAGATCCCGAAGTACGGTTGCGTCGTCGGCGTCGAGATCGCGTGGCTCGTGGTCGATCACGCAGATGGTGCCGAGCGCGCTGCCGTCGGGCGCTCGAACCGGGCAGCCGGCGTAGAACCGGAACTCCGGCGCGTGCTGCACCAGCGGGTTCTCGTGGAAGCGCTCGTCGCTCGTCGCGTCGGGCACCACGAGGAGCTGGTCGGCGTCCATGATCGCATGCGCGCAGAAGGAATGCTCTCGCGGGATCTCGGCCGCTCCATTCCCGTTGCCGGACTTGAACCAGAGCCGGTCCTCGTCGACGAGCGAGACCACGGCGATAGGCACGCGAAAGAACCGGCGCGCGATGCGCGTGAGCCGGTCGAACCGCTCTTCGGGCGCTGTGTCGAGGATGCCCAGAGCGTGCAGGCTCTTCAGGCGCTCGGCTTCGTTGTCGGGGATGGGAGCAGGGGGCATTTCAGAAGGTAAGGTTGGACGGTGGCTGGCGTCACCTCAGGCTGCCCAGGAAGAGTTGCGTGTCGTAGTGGAAGTGGACAACCCCTCCCTCCGCTCGCCGCGCGAAGAGCTCCGCGAGCGCGAATAACATGGGCTCGTGGTCCGGGTGTCCGGTCGCCGGGACGTACGACGAGGAAAGGAGACGGCCGCGCAATCCCTCGAAGTCGAAGACCTGGGCGTTGGGCATGATGCGTTCCACAGGGACGGCGCCGAAGAAGGCGGTCATCTCCACGGGGTCGATCCGGCGCGCGCGATATCGGGCGTAGTCCGTGCCCCACCGCTCGAGCAGTGCCTCGTACTCGCGCGCGAAGTCGTCGGCGTCCGTCCGGCGCACGTTCCACACGACGGCGCCCCAGCGCGGCTCCCGCAGAATGCGCAAGCACTCGGAGCGGACGGCGCTCCTTTCGAACCAGTGGAAGGCCTGCGCCGCGAGCACGAGATGGACGCTGGCATCGGCGATCCCGGTGGACTCCGCGCTTCCGGGCACACTGCGGAAAAGCGGGTGGTCCGCGAGGTCGGCGTCAGCAGCGGCGCGCATCTCGTCGTTCGGCTCGACCGCCACCACCGCGCACCCCCGCTCGAGAAACGGCTTGCTCGAAAGGCCCGTGCCCGCTCCGAGGTCGGCCACGGTCCAACCCGCGCGAAGGCCCGTGTGCTCCGCGACAACGTCCACGAGCTCGTCGGGGTACCCGGGGCGCCAGCGGACGTAGTCCGCGACCCGGCCCGAGAAGCGGAGCTTCGGGTCAGGTCCCGAGATCATGTGCGACTTCCGAATGGCGCATCAGCAGGACTTGCACCGAGTCTGGGGCGTGGTTCAGATGTGAGAGCCGTGCCACTGACGTTTCTGCGAGGTACACGCCATGTGTCGCAACATCAGGACCCTCTTCAACTTCGAGCCCCCAGCCACCGACGATGAGGTGAGGGCGGCGGCGCTTCAATACGTCCGCAAGATCAGCGGATACAACAAGCCGTCGCAGGCGAACCAGGAGCCGTTCGAACGCGCGGTCGATGCGGTCACCGCCGTGTCACGCGAGCTACTCCGAGCGCTCACGACGAACGCACCACCAAAGGATCGCGAAGCAGAGGCCGCCAAAGCACGGGCTCGCGCCGAAAAGCGGTTCGGCGCAGTAGCGTAGACTCCGTCGTCAGTCGCCCGACGAGATCGTCAGCTTGAAGCCGTCGGGGTCGGTGAGGCGGAACGCCCGCGCACCCCACGGCATGTCCGTCGGCTCCTGGTCCAGAGAGCCGCCTCGTGACTTGATGGCGGCTGCGACCTCGTCGACGTCCTGTGCCGTGGTGATGTACAGTGAAAAGCCCTCGCCCTTGGCTCGGTCCCAGCCTTTGGCGCCGTCGTCCTGACCCACGATCAATCGCACGCCCCCGGCGACCAGGGAAACGGCCCCCAGCTTCCCGTCGCGCATGTGCTCCTCCTGGACCGTGAAGCCCACCACGTCGCGCCACCAGGCGAGGCTCTTGTGGAGGTCGTTCGCGGTCAGAGAGGCCGACATGGCCCGTCCGCGGAAAGACTCGGGCTGTGCCCGGGTCGTGGCTTGTTCAGAGAGTGCATCGCTCATGCGGAGACTCCAGGGCGTCAGGGTTGAGGTGCTCAAGAGGCGGATGGGGCCGGCCACCCGCAAGGAGCGACGGGCCCGCCCAGGCTACATCGAGTAGAAGAACTCCTCCTGCACGATTTTCCCGTCTGCCACCGTGTATAGTGCCACCTCCTCCATCTCGAAGCGCTGGCCCATGGGCTTGTTCGTGACGTCGTACGAGTAGATCACACAGAAGCGGTCCTCGCCGTGGGGGTAGGGGCCCTTCACCGAGGCGCCGTGCACCTCGTGGTTCTCGGCCCACCACTTGTTCTTTCCCTCGACGGCTTCGACGCCCTTCATGACTCGGGCGCCCCCGGCGGGTGGCTCGGCCGCCTCGATGCTCGCGATGTCCTTCCCGTAGAGCTCGTAGATGGCTTCGAGGTTCTTCCCCTGCTTCACCAGCTCGACGAGCCTCTCACCGATCTCTTTCAGCTTCATCTTCTTTCCTCCGTTGAGTGATCTTCGCGTTGGGTTCAGCTGCTGGCGCTCGATGGGTTGCCAATGGCGCCGGGCAGGCCTACCAGCCGGCGGGACAGGCCGAGTTGGCCGGTGTGGTAGTTCTGATGGACCGCCAGCAGGTTCAGCAGCTCGCCGCGGGTCGTGGCGTTGCCGAAAGGGTCCGTGAAGCCGTCCTCGTCGAGGTCCGACTCCTCGAGCGCGTCGAGTCCGGCCATGAAGCGCGCCTCCGAGTCGATGAGCTTCGAGACCATGGTGTCCCAGTCGTAGGCGTCGCCCGGACCCGCGACGGGTTCCGTCCTGCCCAGCAGCGCCTCGTGGTCCCAGACGGGCTCCTGGTTCACGAGGCCCATGGCCGCGTTGTGGACCGACACCGTGTGGGCGAGGATCCAGTTCGCGCAGTTCCCGCCGGGGTTCGGCTGCTCCAGCGACTGCTCGGCGCCGAACCCGTCCAGGTTCAGCTTGAGGGTTAGGTAGAAGAAGCCGTACTGCTGCTTCAGTGCGTCTTTTCCCGTCATCGTCCCCCCTCGTGTTCGTTCCTGAGCTGCACTCGAGTGATGTCGCCGAGTGCGGACATCACCGCGGCGAAGCCGTCCATGTCTCGCGTCGCCACACGATCCACGACCTGAGCTTCGAGGTCCTCCAGTCGCGCCCTCAACTCGGTCGCGACGCGGGCGCCGCGATCAGTCGATCGGATCAGGAAGGAGCGCCGGTCGTCCCGATTGGGTTCACGGAGGAGAAGCCCGCCGGTCTCGAGCCGGTCGAGCATGCCCGTCAGCGTCGACGGTTTGTAGCCGAACACACGCGTGAGCTCGGAGGGTGGGCACGGCCCGTACAGCGTTGTATACGACAGGAGATGGCCCTCGTAGGGCTCGACTCCGAGCGCCCGTGAAGCGGTCATCATGTACTCCTGGATCTGTCGTGTCCCCTTGTGGACCGGTGATACGATCCGCAGCGGTTGGGCCATCGAGCCGGCACCCCCTGAGCGTCGTGGGCGGGAACCATATTACGGGATCGAATATTTCGCAATCGAACAATCAGGGCGCGAATGCCCACGGCGCAGACCACTTCGCGCCAGAGGCGCTCGTGCTACCTTTTCAGGCTCTGTTGGAAGGCCCCGAACTTGCGACTGACCGAGACATGAGCACGCGCACCGCAGGAGCGAACGATCAAGCCGCCGACGCCGGTTCAGCCCGGCGAGTGCTGAAGTTCGGAGGCACGTCGGTCACGGGCGCCAGTCGGCTCGACGTGATCGCCGACGTGGTCAGGGAGCGGCTACAGGAGTGTCACCCCGTGGTCGTCGTCTCGGCGCTGTCCGGGATCACGGAGCAGCTCCGGCGGGCGTCCGAGCTGGCGACCCGGGGCGAAGCGGGCGAGCTCCTGGCCGAGATCCAACAGCGACACCGTGACGCCGTAACCGAGATGACGGGCGACCACCCGGAGGCCGTCGAGAGTATCGAGCGCGTGCTCAAGGACGCGGCGAGGCTGATCCAGGGCATCGAGCTGGTGGGGGAGTGCTCGCCCCGCACGCTCGACCAGGTGCTCTCTCTCGGTGAGCGCCTGTCGGTGCAACTCGTCTCCGCCGGCCTCTGCCAGCGCGGTATCCAGGCCCGTGCGGTCGACTCGTCCGACATCATCGTAACCGACGAGAACCACGGGGAGGCGGAAGTCGACTTTCCCGCGACCGAAGAGCGCGCGCTCCGGGTGCTCGCGCCCGACGGCACCGTCCCGATCGTCACCGGATTCCTGGGCGCCACGCAGTCGGGGGAGCGGACTACGCTGGGCAAGGGAGGCTCCGACTACTCGGCCGCAGTCCTCGGCTGGGCACTCAGGGCCGAAGAGGTAGAGATCTGGACGGACGTGTCGGGCGTCATGACCGCGGACCCGCGTACGGTCCCGAGCGCGCGGCCGCTGCGGAACCTGGGCTTCAGCGAGTTGCTCGAGCTCTCCCACTGGGGCGCGCGTGTCGTGCACCCAAAGACCGTGCGGCCCCTGCGCGACCGGGACATCCCGCTCTCGATCCGCAACACCATGGCGCCGTCGGATCCCGGAACGCTCGTGACGCCGAGAGCGCCCAAGACGAACCTGGGCCCCGTGCGAGGGATCGCGTCGATCGACCAGGTCGGGCTCCTTCAGCTCACGGGCGTGGGACACGGCAGCGAGTCGATGACGGGCCGCTTCGTGCACGCGCTCGACGAGGCCAAATGCCCGATCCTGTTGCTCAGTCAGGGCTGCAGTGAACGGTCCGTCTGCGTCGCGCTCGCGCCCCGGTCCGTTCGACCTGCGCTGCGCGCGATCGACCGGACGTTCGCGCTGGAACGGCGAGCGGGCTTGCTCGACGACCCGTCGGTCGAGGAGGACTGCTCGATCATCGCGGTCGTCGGCGAGGGCATGAAGGACATGCCCGGCATCGCGGGCAAGGTCTTCGGCGTTCTGGGCGAACACGGTATCAGCATCCGAGCCATCGCTCAGGGCTCGTCCGAGTTGAACATCTCGTTCGTCGTTCGTAGCGAGGACGTGCACGAGGGCGTGCGAGCGCTCCACGATGCCTTCTTCGGATCAGGCGTCCAGCCGGCGCCGGCCCGCGAGGAGGCGGTGCCCACGCCGACCGGGTTCGAGCCGGCGGCCCCGGGCCCGATCGACGTCGTCTCCCTGGCTACCGAGATGATCGCGATCCCGTCGCTTTCCGGTCACGAGCACGCCGTGTGCGACTTCGTGCAGGACCTGCTCGCGGCCAAGGGATGGGAGGTCCGCACGCAGCCCGTGTCGGGTGGGCGGGTCAACATCTGGGCGACGCGCGGTGGCGGCGAGGTGACGCTCACCACCCACTTGGACACGGTACCCGGCTTCTTCCCTCCCCGAGTCGAGGACGGGAAGCTCTTCGGGCGGGGCTCGTGCGACGCCAAAGGCATCGCGGCAGCGATGATCTGCGCGGCACAGCGACTGGCCGACGCGGGTGAGGAGCGCGTGGACCTGCTCTTCGTCGTCGGCGAGGAGGCCAGTTCCGACGGTGCGCGGGCGGCCGCGTCCCTGCCGGCGACGAGCCGATGGATGGTGAACGGCGAGCCGACCGAGAGCGGCCTGGTGAGCGCTTCCAAGGGCTCGCTACGCGTGGTCATCCGCGCTCGCGGCCAGGAGGCCCATTCGGCCTACCCGGAGCTCGGACGTTCGGCGGTGGATGGAATGGTCGCGCTGCTCAACGAGCTGCGCGAACTCGATCTTCCGAGCGACCCGGAGCTGGGCCAGACGACGGTCAACGTCGGCCTGATCCGGGGGGGCTCGGCGGCGAACGTTTTCGCTGGCGAGTGCGAGGTCGAGCTCATGATCCGACTCGTCGGCGACGCCGAACCCGTGAAGTCGGCGATCACCGAGCTGGTGGGCGGGCGCGCCGAGCTCGTGTGGGGGAGTCACATCCCTCCGCAGCGTTTTCACGTGGTCGACGGTTTCGAGACCACCACAGTGGCCTACACGAGCGACGTTCCCATCTTGGCGGCGTGGGGTACGCCACTGATGTTCGGGCCCGGATCCATACATCACGCACATACGGCGGGGGAGCACGTGTCTCTGGATGAGCTCCAAGGGGCGGTGGATGCGTACGAGGGCATCGTACGCGGGTTGGTGACGCCGTGAGCGGCGGAGGCTGGAGCAGCAGCCCGACCGGTAGGGACCGGATTCCGGTCGCCGTCCTCGGCGCCACGGGTGCGGTGGGTCAGACGTTCATTCGACTTCTCGACGGGCACCCGCTCTTCAGGGTCGCCGAGGTGGCCGCCTCGGAGCGTTCCGCCGGCAAGAGCTTCCGTGAGGCGATGACCTGGCACGAAGGCGTGCTGCCAACCGAGGTCGCAGACCTGATCGTCACCACCTGCGACCCGTCCGATGTCGAGGCGAAGATCGTCTTCAGTGCGCTCGACTCATCCGTCGCGGGTGACGTGGAGAAGGCGTTCGCCAAGGCCGGGGCCATGGTGCTCAGCAACGCCAAGAACCACCGCATGGACCCCGACGTGCCCCTGGTCATCCCCGAGGTGAACTCGGATCACTTGGCGCTCATCGACGTTCAGCGGGAAAAGCGCGGCTGGGAAGGTTCGATCGTCACCAACGCCAACTGCGCGAGCACCGTGGTCGCCGTCGCGCTGGCTCCGCTGCACGAGGCGTTCGGTTGCAGGAAGGCGATGGTCGCCACGATGCAAGCCGTCTCCGGGGCGGGCTATCCCGGCGTGCCTTCGATGGACATTCTGGGGAGCGTGATCCCCTACATCGGCGGTGAGGAAGAGAAGATCGAGAGCGAGTCGAACAAGATCCTCGGCGTGCTCGGAGACGAAGGACTGACGTTCGCCGACATCACCTTCAGCGCGCACGCCAACAGGGTGCCGGTGGAGCACGGTCACACTGCGTGTATCTCGCTGGGCTTCGACCGGGAGGTCTCGCCACAGGAGGCGATCGAGGTGCTGTCGGCATGGAAGGGCGACGAGATCAGCCACGGACTGCCGAGCTCGCCGGAGGAGGCCCTGGTCGTGTGCCCCGAGCCGGACCGGCCGCAAGCGCGGCGAGACGTATACCGCGGCCGCGGAATGACGACACTCGTCGGCCGCGTCCGCTCGGATCCGCTCCTGCACCTGCGGCTGGTCGCTTTGTCTCACAATACGGTACGAGGCGCGGCCGGTGGGTCCGTGCTCAATGCCGAGGTGCTGGGTCGGATGGGTCGTCTGCCCGGCGTCGCGGAGGGGGCCTGGTGACGTCAGACTCGACGCGGGGCACCCCGCGGCTGGCGATCATCGGCATGGGCCGCATGGGCCGCGAGGTCGAGGCCGCCGCGCAGGAGCGGGGCGTCGAGGTCGTCGCCCGGCTCGATATCGGGGACGTCGAGGACCGCGAGGCCGCTGTCGCCACCCTGGGCGAGGCCGACGTGGCGATCGCGTTCACCGTACCCGAGGCCGCCGTCGGTGACGTGGACCTCTGCCTGGAGGCCGGTGTCCCTCTGGTGCTCGGTACCACGGGCTGGTATGACCATCTTGAGGCGGTGCAGGCCAAGGTCGCGGATCGCGGCGGAACGCTGCTCTACGCACCCAACTTCTCGATGGGGGTCGCGCTCATGAAGGCGCTGCTCGAGCGGGCGGCGGAGCTCCTCCCGCAGCTCGAGGGCTTCGACGTGTCGATGTCCGAAACGCACCACGTGGCCAAGAAGGACGCCCCCTCCGGCACCGCGCTCCTGCTCAAGGACGCTCTGGCCGGGAGTGGGCGCGACGTCCCGATCACGTCCATTCGCGTGGGTCACGTTCCGGGCCGGCACGAGGTATGCATGGACGGTACATACGAGCAGGTCGTCGTGAGCCACGAGGCACGCAACCGCCGGGTCTTCGCCGACGGCGCGCTCACGGCGGCGCTTTGGCTGCGCGGTCGATCGGGTGTGTACACGTTGGACGACGTCTTGGGTTTGGAGGGGTCATGAGCGAGGTGGTGGTGAGGGGATGTGGGACGGCGCTCGTGACCCCTTTCACGGTGAACGGAGCCGTGGACGAGGACGCGTACCGCGCGCTCGTGGACTGGCAGATCGAGGAGGGCATCCACTTCCTCGTGCCCTGTGGCTCGACCGGAGAAGCCGCCACGCTGACCCCGGAGGAGCACCTCAGGGTCGTGCGACTGGCCGCTGAGCAGGCCGCCGGACGCGTGCCGACGCTCGGCGGTGTCAGCGGGAACGACACACGCGCGACCATCGAGCAGGCCAAGGCAGTCGCAGACCAGGGCGTCTCGCACCTCATGGTCGTGGGTCCCCCGTACAATCGGCCACCTCAGCGCGGCTTCATCGCCCACTTCGAGGCCGTCGCGGACGCCGTCGATGTCCCCATCGTCCTGTACAACGTGCCCGGTCGCACGGGCTCCAATATCGTGTCCAAGACGACGCTCACGCTGGCCGAGCACCCCAACATCTGTGGGGTGAAGGAGGCGTCGGGGAACATGGACCAGATCCTCGACGTCATCCTCCATCGACCGACGGGCTTCGTGGTGCTCTCGGGCGACGACCCGCTCACCGTGCCCATCATGGCGCTCGGGGGGGACGGAGTCGTGTCGGTCGTCAGCAATGCGGTACCCGGCCCGATGGCCAAACTGACCGAGGCGATGGACCGGGGCGACCTCGCAGAGGCACGTCGCCTCATGGGTACGCTCCAGCCGATCATGATCGCAGGATTCGTGGAGAGCAATCCGATGCCAATGAAGGCCGCCATGGCCGAGCTCGGCCGCATGGAGGACATCGTTCGCCTGCCCCTCGTTCGGCTCGCGGACGAGCATCGCGGGAAGATCAGGGACGCCCTGTCCGCGGCGGGTGCGCTATGAGCCTGGTCGATTACGAGGACTTGCAGGGGAAGGTCGAGTGGCTCTCAGAGCGGCCGGCGGGCGAGGATCTGCCAGAGGCCGCGGCCGAGGTGGTGGAGGACCTGCTCGACGGACTCGAGACCGGCGAGCTGCGGGCTGCGCGCAGGACGGCCGACGGAGCGTGGGAGGCCGTGCCGTGGGTGAAGCGCGGCATCCTGCTCGCGTTTCGACTCGGGGTGATCGCGCCCACAGCCGGCACCGAAGGCGGCGTGCCCGAGGGCGAGAGGGCGGCCTTCTTCGACAAGCACACGCTTCCACTCCGGCGCTTCGCGCTGAGCGACGGCGTGCGCCTCGTGCCGGGCGGCTCAGCCGTACGGCGCGGTGCGCATGTGGCACGGGGCGTCGTGTGCATGCCTCCCATGTACGTCAACGTCGGGGCCTTTGTCGGCACCGGCACCATGATCGACTCGCACGCCCTCGTGGGTTCGTGCGCACAAGTCGGTGAGCGGGTGCATGTGAGCGCGGCCGCCCAGCTCGGCGGCGTGCTGGAGCCGATCAACGCTTCGCCCGTCGTGATCGAGGACGAGGCCGTAATCGGCGGCAACGTGGGCGTGTACGAGGGCACCATCGTGCGCCGCCGCGCCGTCCTGGGCGCCGGGGTGGTGCTCACTCGCGGCACTCCCGTCTTCGACCTGGTGAACGAGACGGTGCATCGGGCGACCGACGGGCGGCCGTTGGAGATCCCGGAAGACGCCGTGGTGGTGGGCGGCTCGCGCGCGGTGAGCTCCGATTGGGGCACCATGCAGGGCATCGCGCTCTACACGCCGGTCATCGTGAAATACCGCGACGAGAAGACGGACCTGGCGACTGCCCTGGAGGGGTGGTTGCGGTAACCGTACCGCTAGCCGCCGCCGCCCCAGCGGCGCGCGTGCCGTCCCACACGCGGTGTTGGCTCCCTCGGGGGAGCGCGTACATTCTGGGGCCCGCGGCCGTGCCGAGGCCGCGCCAGGAGTAGCCCGCACGAGGATTCATGGCAGCAAGACGACGACGCAGCACCCGGTCCGGCCCGGCCCGAGAGCCGGCCGAGCGCACGGTGTCCCGCAACGCCCTCTATCTACCCCTCGCCCTGACCGGGCTGCTGGGTCTGCTCTCGTTCATGCCGCGCGTGCAGGGGAGCGTCCGCCTTACGTGGTCCTTCTGGGGAGCCATCGCGGTCCTCCTCGTGTGGCAGGCGGCGCTGTCGCTCCGCCTGAGGGGAGCGGGCGTCGGTCGGTCCCTGACGACCGTCTTCCGCAAGCAGCACTACGTCCAGGCGATGGTCCAGCTCGCCGTCTTTGCCTACTGGGGCTGGTACTGGCGGCCAGTGTACGAGTTCGGCGGCCTGCTGTTGGCGCAGCTCGTGTTCGCGTACACGGTGGACATGCTGGTGCAGTGGTCGCGGCGCGAGAGCTATGTGCTCGGCTTCGGCCCATTCCCGATCATCTTCTCGATCAACCTCTTCCTGTGGTTCAGGGACGACTGGTTCTACCTCCAGTTCCTGATGATCGCCGTCGGCTTTCTGGGGAAGGAGTTCGTCCGCTGGCAGAGAGATGGAAGGCGCGTCCACATCTTCAACCCGTCGGCGTTCGCGCTGGGCCTCTTCTCGCTGGTCCTCATCGCGACGGGTACGACCGAGCTGACGTGGGGGTCGGAGATCGCGTCAACGCTGACGTTGGCGCCGTTCATCTACACGCACCTGTTCCTGCTGGGCCTGATCGTGATGTACTTCTTCTCGATCACGCTGGTCGCGGCATCGGCGGCGGCGGTGCTCTTCGGTGGAAGCGCCCTCTACTCGGCGTGGACCGGCGTCCCGTACTTCATCGACTCGGACATCCCGGCCGCGGTGTTTCTCGGCCTGCACCTGTTGATCACAGATCCGTCGACGTCGCCCCGGACTCCGCCGGGTAAGATGGTCTTCGGGGCCCTCTATGGCGCTGGCGTGTTCGCGCTCTACTGGATTCTGGGCTCGGCGGGCGCTCCCACGTTCTACGACAAGCTGCTCTGCGTGCCGCTCCTGAACCTGAGCGTTCGCGGCATCGACACGCTCATCCACCGACTGAAGGCGAGTCCCGCCTGGGACGCGTTCAGGGTCGACTGGGTCTTCTCGCGTCCGAACCTCGCGCACATGGCCGTCTGGGTCGTCCTGTTCGGCTCGATGTCCGCGCTCGGCAGGACGGACGGGACGCATCCCGGTGACCGCCTGCCCTTCTGGATCGAGGCGTGTCAGGAAGGGCGGCGCAACGCGTGCGACCGGCTCATGCAGCTCGAGGCGACGTACTGCGGCGACGCGTCTGCGTGGGCCTGCAACGAGCTCGGTGCCGCCTATGCGGAGGGGACCATCACCGAGCCCGACGCCGAGCTCTCCGCGGCCTACTTCGCCCGTGCGTGCGAGCTCCGCTTCCAGGCCGCCTGTCTGAACTTGTTGGAGTCCGACGAAGTCGCACGGGCCAGCCCGCGCACGCTGGACCTCAGGCTGCTGCTACGCGCGGGCGGTCGCAATCTCATGGAGACCCCCGAGCCGGAGCTGCTCGACCGCGCGTGCATGCACGGCTGGGGCTTCGCCTGCGAGCGGATGGCCGCCCTTTGAGCGAACCCGAGCAGGCTCGCGCCGGTCGCCGTTGGGGCGTACCGGTCGCTGAGGTGGCGCTGATCGCGGCCGTCTGGATCTCCCTCCGCCTCGCCGGTTCCGCGCCCGGCCTCGACGTAGGCACGACCGACCGCACCGTTCCGCTCCCGCCCGAGGTGCCGGGTTTTTCTGCGGATGCTTGGTACCTCCCCGACGACCACTTGTTGGGCTTCGTTGAGATCCCGGGGGGAGCCTTCACCATGGGGAGCGACCCCGCGCTCGATCGACTGGCGTACGACATCGAGCGGTGGTCGCCGCGCGTCGCCCAGGGCAGCGTCGATGTGCCGACGTTCTACATGGGGCGCTACGAGGTGACCGTGGCACAGTACGCGGCGTTCGTGCGGGCGACAGGGCGGGCGGTGGTGGAGCCCAGCGCCTTGGCCCCCCCGCCCGACCACCCGGTGAGCAACGTGTCTTGGACCGACGCCCTGGCGTACGCGCGGTGGTTGGACGACGAGCTCGCGCGAGGCGAGGCCACGCCGCCCGGGCTCCGGGCGCTGCTCGACGAGGGCTGGCGCGTCGCGCTGCCGACCGAGGCTCAGTGGGAGAAGGCCGCGAGGGGCGACGACGGACGCGTCTACCCCTGGGGCGACGAGCCGCGTCAGGATCGGGCGGTCTTCGGGGCGCGAGGCACGGCGCCCGTGGGCACCTTGGAGTGTCCGGAGTGCCCGTACGGGCTCTCGGACATGAGCGGAAACGTTTGGGAGTGGACCCGCTCGCCGTATCAGCCGTACCCCTACGACGAGTCGGACGACCGAGAGGGTCTCGACGCCGAGGCGCTCTGGATCATGCGCGGTGGAGCGTTCAACGACGGGCCTCAGAACATCCGAGCGGCCAGCCGGGGCGGCGCCGACCCGGGGGCTCGGCGTCCGTTCATCGGCTTCAGGGTCGCGCTCGTGCGCTCGGCCGCTCGTTGAAGGAGGAATTCGATGTGCCCTGAGCGCCGCAAACACGTGCCAGGCCCCCTGTCCGACATCCGCGTCTGCGACCTGACACAGAACCTGGCGGGTCCGTACTGCAGCCAGATTCTCGCCGATCTAGGCGCCACGGTCATAAAGATCGAGCCTCCGGGCGGCGACATGGCACGGCCGTGGGGTCCGCCGTTCTGGGGCACCGGTGGCGCGCTCTTCCTTTCGGTCAACCGCGGCAAACGGAGTGTAGTGTTGGACCTGAAGTCGGAGGCGGGGATGGACGTCGTGCGGCGCCTCGCACGCGACTCCGACGTCTTCCTGCAGTCGTCGCGCCCAGGCGTCGCGGAGCGGCTCGGCTTCGACTACGAAGCGATTCGCGCGTTGCGGGCCGATGTCGTGTACGCGTCGGTGAGCGCGTTCGGGAAGACTGGACCACTCCAGAGCGCGCCCGGTTACGACCCACTCATCCAGGCCTACACCGGCCTGATGTCCACCACGGGCCACCCAGACTCACCGCCCACACGAGTCGGGGGCGCCGTAGTCGACTACGGGACGGGCATGTGGGCCGCGATCGGGGTCCTCGCGGCGCTCCGCGAACGGGACCGGACTGGCGTCGGACGCGAAGTCGACGTCGCGCTGCTGGACACGTCGCTCGGTTGGGTCTCCTACCACATCACCGGCTACATGGCGACAGGCGAGGTCCCCGGGCCCATGGGCTCCGGAGTGCCCGCCATCGCCCCATACGAAGCGTTCCCGACGTCGGACGGCAACGTGATGATCGTCGCGGGCAACGACGCGCTCTTCGCGCGGCTGTGCGAGGCCTTGGGGCTGCACGAGCTCACTGAAGACCCCCGTTTTCTCACGAATCCGCTCCGCTCGCGGCACCACGACGAGTTGATCCCGATCATCGCCGAGAAGACGCGTGCGATGTCCACCGATGCGGTCCTCGTGCTGGGCCGCCGATACCAGGTGCCGTGCTCCGCCATCCACGACATCGCGCAGGTGCTCGAGGACGAGCAGATCGCCGCGTCGGAGATGATCGCGCCGCACCCCAACCCGGAGGTCGACGACTACCGGGACCTGTCGTTGCCCGTACGGCTGGACCGTGAGCGGCCCAGGGCGCCCGGCGCGCCTCCGCGGGCGGGCGAACATACACGCGAAGTACTCGGCGAGCTGGGTCTGAGCGACGCCGAGATCGGGGCCCTCCTCGACGCCGGAGTGGCGGAGCAGTTCTAGGCTACGACGTCGGGGCGGCGGCGCTCTGGAATCCCCACTTCTGCACGGACAGCAGGTCGGAGAAATCGTCCGTCCATGCGCGCACGTCGCCGACCGGCTGCAAGGGCTGCCAGCCGGCGCGCGGAACGTAGGCGAGATCCTGGGCGTCCCGTGTCAGCATCACCCAGTGTGACCCGAAGATCCCCTGTTCCACGGCCTCGTCCGGCCGCACGTCGATCCACTCGTACGCGGCGAGCCCTCGATCCCGTGCGTGCGCACCCAGAACTGGCGCGAGCTCCAGGTGCCGATTGGAGATGTGGAAGATGAGAATGCCGCCTTCCGCCAGGCGCTCCATGTAGAGGTCGAAAGCCTCTACGGTGAGGAGGTGGAGGGGAATGGTCCCCGACGAGAACGCGTCGAGCACGATCAGGTCGTAGCGTCGGTTCGACCGGGCGAGAGACAAGCGTCCGTCGCCGACGACGGTCTCGTGGGTGGCGCGCGTGTTCTGTAGGTAGGTGAAGTACTCCGGATCGTTCGCGATGCGCACGACCTCCGGATCGATCTCGAACAGCGTCACGTGCTGGTGAGGCGCCGCGAGCACGGCCAACGCGCCGGTCCCGGCTCCCACCAGGCCGATGTTCGTCTTCGACTCCTGCGTCGCGACCGCCTGCACCACGCTCCCCGACGGACCGCTGGGGTGGTAGTAGCCGAGGGGCTCCCGCTCGCGCGCCGGATCCAGGCTCTGGACGCCGTGCACGGTGGAACCGTGGTAGAGGATGTTCACGCTGTTGCCGGGATCACGCGTGACGCGGTGAACTCCGAAGAAGGTGCGCTCCTGGTGGAGAATGTCGCCGCGGTACATCTGGCCTGACTCCGCCGTGCCGAGCAGGACGGCCACGCCGAGCGCGAAGCGCACGGGCCGGGGCGAGAAGACGAAGCAGAGCAGGGTAGGCACGACTGCGACGAGCAGCACGGCCCAACCGTCCGAGAACCCCTCGATCGCCCGCGTCGCCGCCGACGCCCCGAGCACGTAGGCGAGGAGGAGCGCTGGTAGTGCGAAGTCGAGCGCCTTGCCATGGAAGAGCGCGCGCGTCAGGGCTGACTGCTGGCTCGAGCCCGAGAAGGGAATCCGGAACAGGCACGCCAGCACGACCGCGATGGGGTACTCGGCGATGAAGTTGAACACCACCGGGGCGACCAGGGCGCCGAACGATCCGCCGAGCGCACCGCCGACCGAAATGAGCAGGTAGTATTCCGTGAGGTGGCTCGTCGCGGGACGTCGCTCGGCGAGGCGCATGTGGCAGAGCAGGCCCGCGAGAGCGAGTAGCGCCAGGTGCAGCAGCGCGATCGCCCACGCGGGGTCGAACATGCGAGCGAGCAGCGTGAGCGCCGTCACCACCGTGACGATCGCGAGCAAGCGCGAGACCTTCGCGGTCGACACCAGCTGACGACGTGCGAAGGCGACGATGAACGTGGCCAGATAGACCGCGAGGGGTAGCACCCAGAGCAACGAGATCGGCGCGATCTGGCTGGTCAGGTACTGCGTCACGCCCATCAGGAGGGCGGACGGCACCGCCGCGCAGAAGAGCCAGAACAGGCGGTCGTTGCGGGTCACGTCGGAATCGTCTCCGGCGCGCGCCGGCACGGCGGCGGGACCGGCCAGGGACTGCTCGTGGGCGGGGGAGGCCTTGCCCGACCCGAGCGCCGCGACGAGCGCACACGCGCCCCCGAGCAGGACGAAGCCGGCGTACCCGAACATCCACAGGCTCGCCTGCCGTGTGACCGGAAGGAGTGGCTCGAGCAGGAACGGGAAGACCACGAGGCCCACCAGGCTGCCCGCGTTGCTCCCCGCGTAGAGGAAGTACGGGTCCTCGCCGGTCTCGTGCGTGGTCGCCGCGAGCCAGCTCTGGATGAGCGGGCTGGCGGAGGCCAGTACGAAGAAGGGGGCACCGACGCCCAGGGTGAGCGCTGTCAGGATCCACCACGACTGCCCGCCGTCGACGGCGGGGTTGCCATCCGGCAGGGCGATGGGAAGCACGAGGAGCGGCAGCGCCAGGACCACGATGTGCACCAGCGCTTGCACCCGCACGCCGAGCCACCTCACGGAGAGGTGCGCGTACAGGTATCCGCCCAGGAGCGCGGTCTGGAAGAACACCAGCGACGTGTTCCAGACCTGAGGGCTCCCACCCGCCCTGGGCAGGACCATCTTGCCGACCATGGGCTGGATGACGAACAGGAGCGCGGCCGCCACGAAGATGGCTACCGTGAAGAGCACCGGCACCCAGCGCCCCGGCTTCATTGGGCGCCCCCTAGGCTACTCGGCGATGTCCCTCCAGGCGTCCACCAGATGCTGGGCCGTCCGCCAGGCCAGCGCCTGTACGGTGAGGGTCGGGTTGCGGGCCCCGCTGGTGCCCATGACCGACGCACCGAGGACTCCGAGATTGGGAGCCTCGTGAGCGAAGCCCCACCGATCGACGACGTTGGTCTCCGGGTCGTCTCCCATGCGTGTGCCCCCGTAGGCGTGTGTCGAAGCGCCCATCGTGTTGCCGAGTCCACCGCGGGTGATCTCGAGGGCGCCCAGCTCGCGGTACCACTCCTCCGCGCGGTCCTGCATGTAAGCGGCGATCGCTCGCTCATTGTCCTTGTATTGGGCGGTAATGCGAATGACCGGGAGGCCGAGTTCGTCCGTGTACTGCGGGTCCAGGTCGAGATAGTTGTCCTCGTACGGTAGCGTCGTCTTCTGGATGTAGAAGGAGTGCGTGCGATCCACGTTCTCGCGGATGAAGCGCTTCCAGGCCGATCCCCAGTTCCGCCCCCGCCCGTACGTGCCCATGCTCGCCGCCGAAATCGGGCGTCGGTCGGACATGGCCCAGAGGTTGCCACCTCCGATGAAATCGAGACCCGAGTGGTCGAAGTTGTCGTCCGCGAAGTCGTCGACCGCCACGCCCTGAGCAGGCAGGCCGTACCACGCTCCCGTGTCGTAGGGGAGTAACGCCCCGACCCCGGCACCCTGGTGGTGGCTGAGGTAGTGCCGGCCCACCTGACCGTGGTTGTTCGCGAGCCCTTCCGGATACGCGCGCGACTTCGACAACAAGAGCAGGCGCACGTTCTCGTACGTGTATCCGGCAATGAGCACGACGCGCGCCGGTTGGAAGAACTCCTCGTTGCCGGTCACGTAATTGACCCCGGTCGTGCGGCCGCTCGAATCGACCTCGATGGTGGTCACGTGCGCGCGCGGGACGACGCGGAGGTTCCCGGTCTCGAGCGCGCGCGGGATGGTGGTGAGGTGCGGGCTGTTCTTTGCATCGAGCGGGCACCCGCCCGAGCTGCAGAAGCCGTGGTATCCACAACCCGGCCGACCCTGATAGGCCTCGGAGTTGATGGCGGCCGGGCCGGGGAACGCGTGCCAGCCGAGGCTTCTCGCGGCGTCCGCCATGCGCTCGAGGTAGGCGGTCCAGCGCAGCGGCCGCATGGGGTACGCACGCTGTCGCGGACCCTCGAAGCGGTTGCCGCGCCGGTCGATGTCCCCGCGCACGTTGCCGGCCTGTCCGGACACACCGATCTCACGCTCGACACGGTCGTAGTAAGGCTCGAGCTCCTCGTACCCGAAGGGCCAGTCCTCGACCGTCGAGCCGGCGGGGAGGCGCCCGGCGCCGTAGCGACGCCTCGTCTCGCTCACGACGCGGAAGTCCCAAGGGTTGAGACGCCAGCTCTGCGCCCAGTAGTGGAGGGTCGTGCCTCCCACCGCGTTCATCATCGGGTGGCCGCCGATGCGGTTGGCCGACTGCTCTTCCGTGGCGCGCGACGTCATGCGCTCGTTGAAGGTCTTCTTCACGAGCATGGGCCAGTCGCGGTAGTTGTTGCGGATCTCGTCGGGCGCGAAGTCGCGCCGGTCGAGCCAGGTGCCGGCCTCGAGCCCGACGACGTCGAGTCCCGCCTCGGCCAGGGGCTGCACGGAGACGCCGCCGGCGGCTCCCAGACCCACCACGACCACGTCCGCGGAGCGCAGCTGTCTGGGCATCAGTCCTCCTCTCCGCGGATGAGCTGGAACTGACCGTAGTCGTATGCGGACCTGCGTGCGGGCGGCAGCTGACCGGCTTCCAACTCCCGCTGGTCCTGCTCGCTGACGCGCATGCGCGCGCCCGGGTAGCCGATCAGGTCCCAGCCGATGAAGTCGATGTTTCCGCCGTACATCGGGTCGCCGAACACGCCTTGCCAGGTGTGGCTCTTCACCATGTTGAAGAACGCGCCGGAGCTGCCGACGAAGCCCACGCCGGCGCCCGTGGCGCCACCGAGCTGAACGTCGATGAGCACCGAGTCCTTGTCCTCGTCCGAGAGCTCCAGAAAGGGCGCCCCCCTGCTGTACCGCGCGTAGCGGTCGAGCGCCGCCAGGCCGATGCGGTATGCCTCGACGGAGTCCGATTCGGCCTCGCTGAGCGCCCGGTCGATGTAGCGGAGCGCGCCCGCCTCCAGCGCCCCTGGGCCCATGTCGTCGGACGGGATGAGGCGGTCCACCATGGCGCTGAGGAGCTCGGTCTCGGCGGCCGTCAGGTTCATGAGCGGACCCGCAGGCGCGGCGGCGGCAGCAGCGGGTCCCGCCCGCACCGCGGCGGTGTCGGCGACGCTCGCGGGGGCTTCCTTTGCGCCCGCAGCGCCCGGAATCAAGGCAGCCGCTCCGGCGGCGCCGGCGGTCTTGAGCAGGTCCCGGCGTGAAATGGCGCGACGGTCGATGGGCTTGTCGCTCATGGATCGATTTCCTGGTTCTCGGGGTGACGCCTGTAGTGCGGGGTCATCGAGCCCAGCCCGATGACGTGGCCGTCGATCGCTTCGAGTAACTCGTCTCGGGTCAGTCCGGGCGGCAGGTCGAGCTCGGCGTCGAGCGCGAACACGGCGAAGTGGTAGTGATGGAGGCTCGTGCCCGGAGGGGCAGGGCCCCGATACATCGGCATGCCCCAACCATTGGCTCCCTGAACCGCGCCTTCGAGGCCGGGCGGCATCGGTCGCGATTCGTCGAACGGGATGCCTTCAGGCAGGCCCGTCGCGCTGCCCGGGATGTTATAGATGATCCAGTGCACCCACGGGGGCGGATTCCCGGCGCCGTGGTCCTGGCAGATGACGGCGATCTGTCTGGTTCCGTCGGGGAGGCCTCGCCATGCGAGGGGAGGCGACACGTTGCGACCATCCGGCGAGTAGTCGCGCGGCATCATCTCACCGGCGCGCATGGTCGGGCTTTCGACGACGAAGGTGGCCTGGGCCTCGGCGGCGAGGGGCAGGCACACCGTGAAGGCGAGCGCGCACAGCGCGGAGCGCGCGGACATCTGCGTGCGCGAGGAGGCGGCGGCGCTCATCGCAGTGGCAGCCGGCTGTCGGGGTCCGGCCGGAAGATGAGGTACTCGATGTCCGACTCGAGTGAGCTCCACCAGTGCGGGGTGTGGCCGGGAATGACCACGACATCGCCCGGCGCGACGCGGCGACTCACGCCGCCGTCGATGCGCGGTGCTCGCAGGCTCGTCGAGGTCGGCGACGGCTGGTAGGGATCCACCATCGTGCCGCCCGTGACCAGCGTCGCGGCGCCCGTGAGCATGTAGTAGATCTCGGTCGTACTCACGCGGTGGAGGTTGGCGTCCCCGGGTACCTCCTCAGGGCGGTACACGCCGTACACGCCGACGCGGTAGTCCCCGGTCACGTCGACGACGCGGATGGGACGGTCGCTCACGACCTCGCGCGGCAGCGCATCCAGGAACGCACGGATGTCCGCGGCGGTGACGTCGGTCGCGACGGGAGGGCGATCTGGCGGTGCCGTCTGCTGGGCACCCGCGAGGCCGGGAACGCACAGGGCAAGCGCGAAGTTCAGCGCTCTGATCATGACGCCTCCTGAAGGATTGAGCGGGAGCGAATCTAGAGCGTGAGTCCGCCGTGTGCACTCCGGGGTCGCCGGAGATGCTTCAGATTCGAATTGAATGCTCGGCCGGGTCGTGCCTATACTGGGGCAATCCTCTCCTTCGAGTTCGAGCGTATGAGACTCTACGGCTTTGTGATCTGCGGCCTCGCCGTGCTCTCGTCCGCCTGTGCACCGGCCACGTCCTCGGCCCCAGCGCCCGGCCCACCCGTGGTCGACACCGTCGTGAGGGTCGACACCGTCGAGATCCGAACCGAGTCCGCGGCCAACGCGGCGCTCGAGGACCAGGTGGCCCGACTCCAGATCGAGCTGCTGGAGCGGGACGTGCTCCTCTCGGATCTCCAGCGTCAGCTCGACGCGACGCGGCTCGAGCTCGTGCGTAACATGTCCCGTCTACAGACGCAGGCGACCCGTGCCGAGGCGGCGTCCGGGATGGCCGAGGCCGAGATCGCGCTCGCGACGCTGAGCCGTGCCCCCGGCGGCGAGAGCCTTCCGGAGCTCGCACGGGCCCGGGAGCTGTTCGACCAGAGCTCGACGGAGTTCGAGAACGAGAACTACGGCGGCGCGCTCTACCTCGCTACCGAAGTCCGGTCGGCTGTACGGAGCGGGCAGTCCCGGCTGGGCGGAGGCTCGCTCCTCGACGGCGAGTCCCTCTTCGCGGTCGCGGTCCCGCTGCAGACGACAGGTCGCAGCAACGTACGGTCGGGGCCCGGGCTCGACTTCGAGATCGTCTACACGGCGGACGCGGGGTCGGCGCTCACGGGTCAGTCACGCACGAGCCAGTGGGTCCGCATCGTGGACGACCAAGGCCGTGAGGGCTGGATCTTCCACACCTTGGTGACCAGCCGGTAGCCGCCCGCCCGGCGTCGTCAGTCGTCGGACTTCTTGCTGGACTTGCTTGGCGGGGACTTCTGGGCGGCCGAGGACTTCTTCGTCGAGGACTTCTTCGCCGCCGTCTTCTTCGCCGCCGTCTTCTTGGAGGGCGTCTTCGCAGGCGCCTTCTTGGCGGTGGTCTTCTTTGGCGGCTTCTCTTCGGCGGACGGGGACTTCTTGGCGGCCGTCCCCCGCTTCTGCTTCAACGCCTGAGTACGCTTGGAGGCGGTGTCGCGCGCCGCGTCCTTCGGTTTGGGCGGCGCGCCCATCACCTGATCGCGTCCCGCCCCCTTCGCCTCGTATAGAGCGGCGTCGGCCTGGGCGATGACCGCGGCCGCGGTCTCCCCGTGGGTGGGGAACTCGGCGACGCCGACACTGAGCGTCACGGCACCCCCCTCGAAGGCTTCCTTGGCCAAACGGGTGCGTATCCGCTCCCCAGCCAACACCGCGTTCTCCAGATCGCACTCCGGCAGCAGGCAGATGAATTCCTCGCCGCCATACCTGGCGACCACGTCGAGGTCGCGGGTGGCGTCGCGCAAGACGACGCCCATCCGGCGGAGCACCTCGTCGCCCGCCGGGTGTCCGTAGGTGTCGTTGTACTGCTTGAAGCGATCGACATCCATCATGAGCACGCAGAACGGCCGTTCGTGGCGATCTGCGCGACGGATCTCCTTGTCGAACGCGTCGAGCAAGTAGCGCCGATTGTGGAGTCCGGTCAGTAGGTCCGTGACAGACAGTAGCTCGAGCTCCCGGTTTCGCTCGTCCAGTTCCTCACGACTGCTTCGTAGGCGTTCGACCATGTCGTTGAAGACCTGCGTCAGGTATCCCACCTCGCCACGTCCTTCGGTCGGGAGGTCGACAGACAGGTCCCCGGCAGCCACGGCCCCCGCGCCTTCCGTGAGTCTCGCGAGGGGCCTGACGATCACGACCCCGAGCATGTACGCCACTCCTCCCACCAGGACGAGGATCAACGAGACGAGGAGAAACGCCGAGTTACGGAGCTGAATGACCTCGGCGTACGCCTCGGTGGCGGGCAGGCGCGCCACGACCGACCAGTCGAGACCCGGCACGGGCGTCATGGCACCGACCATGTCCACGCCGTCGGCGTCGGTATACTCGACGGCCCCGCCAGCCCCCTCCGACAGAACGTCCAGCACGTCGGTATCGACGGCCTCGTCCTGCAAGCCGCCCTGGCCGGTCGCGGACGAGCTGGCGATGACGTCGCCGGCGCCCGTGACGAGCGCCACCCGACCGGCGCCCTCCGGCGCGAATCCCTGGAGGATTTCATCTACGGCGTCGAAGCTCAGCGCCGCCGTGAGCGTCCCGAGGAAGCTCAGGGGTCCGGACTCGATGGGGACCGCGAGGGTCGCGAGTGTCCTCGCACCGGTCGCGTCCTGATAGGGCTCGCCGATGAGGGCTCCGCCTCGCTGCACACGCGTGAGCCAGTCGACGGGGAGCGTGCTCAGGGACACCTCCCGCTCCCCGGCCGAGGCCATGGGGGCGGCTGCGGTATCGGTCACGAGGAGACCCGCGTAGTCGCTCGAGCGGCCGTACACGCCGTCCAGGTAGTCGGAGAGCCGCCCCTCGGCCTCCGCGCCCACAGTGCCGCCCTGTGGGATGCGCGCGAGGTTCTCGCTGACCTCGAACGAGCCCGTGAAGACACGCACGTCGTAGGAGCGTTGGTCCACCCACAAGTCGATCTCGCGGGCCGACTGGGACGCCACGCTCCTGAGCTCGCTGTCGAGCGTATCGGTGAGAGCCCTGCGGTTCTGACGATACGACAGCACAGCGGTCGTGAGCGCCGGAATCAGCGTCGCGAGGACCGCGAGCGCGAGGATGCGGTTCTTGATGCTGTCGAGCTTGAGCGCGTCCAGTAGCCTGGTGACGTTCTGCTCCCAGGAGCTCACCGAGCCGTCTCCACCGCCTCGCGCGCCAGCGCCCTGATCGTCTGCCGGAGGCCGTCCGGGTTGGCGGGCGAGTTCTGCCACATGGTGACGACGATGGTCTCGGTGGCAGGATCGACCCAGAACTCGGTTCCCGCGCTACCGTCCCAACGGTACTCGCCGACGTGAGACCCGGGCTCGGACGACGCCGGATCGAGGACGACGGCCACGCTCGCCGGCGCCCAACCGGTCCCGCCTCGGCGCCGTGCCAGGAGCTCGTCTGAGAGGCCGTTTCGGGTCAGGTACGCGACGGCGTCGGCGCTCAGGAGGCGCGTGCCACCCAGCTCGCCCCCATTCAGCAGCATCTGGGCGAAGCGCAGGAAGTCCGGAACGGTCGAGACCAGTCCGACCGAGCCTTCCATGAGTGCCGGGCGCTGCGTGAAGGGCACCTCTTCGATCTGATAGGGCTCGAGGCCGTCGCCGCGTGACGAGTACATCGTGGCGAAGCGTCCCACGTCCTCGGGCTCGACCCAGAATCCGGTGTCGGTCATGCCCAGGGGCCACAGGATGCGCTCGGCGACGTAGGCGTCGAAGGACTCACCGGACCACACTTCCACGAGCCGACCCAGAACGGTCGGGGAGGCGCTGTAGCGATACTCGTCACCTGGATCGGCGCGCAGCGGTACCGCGACGATGTTGTCGATGAACTGCTCGAGCGTGATGTCCCGTGCGCGGACGCGGGCCTCCTGGTACTCGCGAGACGAGCGGTGGCTCAAACCCGCCGTGTGGAGCAGCAGGTGCTCGACGGTCACCGGTCGCGCCGGAGGACGGGTCGTGCCGTCTGCGTTCAGGACGACCACGCGATCGAACTCCGGCAGATATCGTGAGACCGGATCGGACAGCTCGAACCGACCTTCCTCGTGCAGCATCATCACGGCGACGGCCGTGACCGCCTTGGCCATCGAGTAGATGCGGAACAGCGTCCCTTCGGTCATCGGCGTTCCGCTCGTGACGTCTTGGACACCCACGGCCTCCAGGTACCCGACTTTCCCGTCTCGTGCGACTCCGACGACGCCTCCAGCGATGCGGCCACCCTCGACCATGTCGGTGAGGGTCGCGGTGATCTGGTCGAGAGGTCCGGCCGCGAGCCCTGCCTCAGCCGGCGACGTGCGGGGCAGGACTTCCTGCGCGCTCACACCGCCCATCCACAGAAGGGTGCACAGCAGGGCGGGGAGGATGCCCCGTGTCTTCGACATGTCGCGCTCCGGTTCTTCGTGTCGGAGGATATTAGGAGCGCGCGTTGCCGCCGTCTACGCGGGCGCGACGTTCCCCGGACCGGCCTCGCGGTCGCGCAGCACCTCGTCGATGGCGGACAGCAACTGATCCGGCATGACCGGCTTCGAGAGCGTCTTCGCCGCGCCTACGGCCTGCGCCATGTCGAGCTGAACCTCACCGGTGCCGGAGATCGCGATGATGCCGGGCCGAGGCGAGAAGTCGCGCAGAATCGAGATCAACTCGAGGCCGTGGACGTTGCGCATCTGCAGGTCGGTCACCACGACCTCGATGCCTTTGCCCTGGTACGCCTCGATCGCCTCGTCGCCGTCCCGGGCCTCGAAGACCTCGTGGCGGGAGCGCTCGAGAATCGTCCGGAGGACGACGCGGTCGGCTTCCTCGTCGTCGACGATGAGTACGCGTGCCACGAACCTCGCTCGTTCTTAGTGGGGAACGGCGAAAGAGTTAACCGTCCCGTCGGTAGAGTCAAACTTGAAGTTCCTGGGTGTCGGACGGATTCCTTTGGTTACGCATCGCCCAGTACCGGGCTCAGGACGTCCTTCAGGGTAGGCGTCCCCTCGACCTCCAGCTCGTACCGGACACGGGTGTAAGGCAACGGTATGTCGACGACGGCCCCGAGGTCGATGGGCGTCCCGACGGCGATGGCTTCCACGCCGTCTGCGGCTGCATTCCGCAGGGTCGCCTCGAGGTCCTGCACCTGCTGGGCTCCGTACCCCATGGCGGGTAGCAGGGCCCCGAGGTCGGGGTACCTGTCGAAGGTCTCGCGGAGCTCACCCACCAGGTAGGAGCGCGGGTCGACGAGCTCCATCGCGCCCGCCGTCCGGGCACCGATCATCGCCGCTCCGATCGTCATGCCGCCGTGGGTGAGCGTCGGCCCATCCTCGATTGCGAGCACGCGGCGCCCCTCGAGGACGGACGGGTCGTCCACGGTGATGGGAGACGCGGCGCGGAGGACGGCGGCTTGGGGGTTCACGGAGCGTACGTTTGCGATCACCTGGTGGACGTCGCGTGAGTCGGCGGTGTCCACCTTGTTGACCACGACCGCGTCAGCGAGGCGGACGTTGATCTCTCCGGGGTGGTACGTGAGCTCGTGGCCCGCACGATGCGGGTCGACCACTGTGATGTAGACGTCCGGCGCGAAGAAGGGGAAGTCGTTGTTGCCACCGTCCCAGAGCACGACGTCGCCGTCCCTTTGGGCCAGCCGCAGCACTTCCGCGTAGTCGATACCGGTGAAGACGACCGAGCCGTTCCGGAGGTGCGGTTCGTAGTCCTCGCGCTCCTCGATGGTGACCTCGTGGAGGTCCAGGTCGGCCGGCGTCTCGAAGCGCTGGACGCGTTGCTTCAACAGGTCGCCGTACGGCATGGGGTGTCGCACCACGGAGACGCGCAGCCCCGCGTTCCGGAGGACGTTCACCACGGCGCGGCTCGTTTGGCTCTTCCCGGCTCCGGTGCGTGACGCGCATACCGCCACGACGGGTTTCGTCGCCTTCAGCATCGTCCTGGCTACGCCCCCGATCTCGAAGTCCGGTCCGGCGGCCGCGACACGGCTGGCGAGGTGCATCACGTACTCATGGGAGACGTCGGAGTAGGCCATGACGCAGCGCGTCACCCGCTCCCGCGCGATGACCTCCTCGAGCGTGTCCTCCGGCACGATCGGGATGCCGTCCGGGTAGCCCGGACCGGCCAACTCGGGTGGGTACCTCCGTTGGTCGATGTGGGGGATCTGCTGCGCCGTGAACGCGACCACCCGTGCGTGTGGGCGTTCCCGGTACGCCGTGTTGAACACGTGGAAGTCGCGCCCGGCGGCGCCCAGAATGACGACCCGCTCCGCGGACATGGCACCTCCCGATGCTCGACTCTCGGATGCCGGGAATCTAATGGAGGCCGGTAGCGGAGCGGGTCGAACCCGCGCGTTGCACCCGGTGCTCCCCTCCCGGCACTCTTGCGCGCAGGGAAGGGCCGGCCCTATTGCCGTCGCACAGTCCAACCGTCCCGGCAGGTAAGGAAGATGAGAGCCGACCTCGATCTTGCGGCGGTCCTGGCCGCCCTGCGCCGCAACGCTGCGGCCATCGACCAGTTGGTCGCCGACGTCACCGATGCCCAGGCCCGTTGGAAGCCTGCGCCCGACAAGTGGTCGATCCTCGAGGTCGTGACGCATCTGGCCGACGAGGAGGTCGAGGATTTCCGGGCACGAGTCCGGTCGACGCTGGAGCAGCCGGAGGCGGAATGGACCCCCATCGACCCTCCAGGCTGGGCGGTGCAGCGTCGCTACAACGAGGGCTCGTTGCCAGAGCAGCTGGCTCGGTTCACCACGGAGAGAGCCACGTCGATGGCTTGGCTGGGGTCTCTAAAGCTCGCGGACTGGATGCTCGCACACGTTCATCCGAAGTGGGGGCCCTTCCAGGCGGGCGACCTTCTGACCGCCTGGGTCGGCCACGATCATATCCACATTCGGCAGCTCAACCGGCTCCACAGGGAGTACCTGGTGGAGGTCGTCTCCGGCTTCTCAGCGGGGTACGCGGGTGCTTGGTAGCAGGCCGCCTCTGTAAGGCTCTGGACAGAGGCGATAGACTTCCGACCCAGTACCGCAGCACCACGGAGGAATCATGTCCCTACGCATCAACGACATCGCGCCCGACTTCGCGGCGGACACGACCCACGGCCCCATCAGCTTCCACGAATGGATGGGCGACGGATGGGCCGTCATGTTCTCGCACCCGAAGGACTTCACTCCCGTCTGCACGACGGAGCTCGGAGCGGCTGCCGCGCTGCAACCGGAGTTCGAGAAGCGGAACTGCAAGATCATCGGCATCAGCGTCGACGGCGTCCGTGATCACGAGGCGTGGAAGAAGGACATCGAGTCCTTCCAGGGTTCGAGCGTGGACTATCCGCTCATCGGGGATCCCAACCTGGAGGTCGTGAAGAAGTACGACATGCTTCCGGCGGACGCCGGGGACAGCTGCGAGGGCCGGACCCCGGCCGACAATCAGACCGCTCGTTCGGTCTTCGTGATCGGTCCGGACAAGAAGGTGAAGGCGACGTTGACCTACCCCATGAGCACCGGGCGCAACTTTGCCGAGATCCTCAGGCTACTGGACTCGTGCCAGCTGACCGCCGAGAAGCAGCTGACGACCCCCGCCAACTGGAACCAGGGGGACGACGTCATCATCTCGCCGTCGGTGTCGGACGAAGAGGCGAAGCGGCGATTTCCCGGAGGGTGGGCTCAGCCCCTTCCGTACATCCGCTTCGTCAAGCAACCGCAGTAGCGACGCTGAACGCCCGAGCCGTGCACGCACCTCTCTCCACCGGCGGGGGCCTACTGCCGCTCGTTGTGCTCGGCGCGGCCTGCACCGGTGGGGACGGCGCGCCACCGGCCGGCACCGTGGAGGGGCACGTCGCAGCGGCGGTCCGCGGCCCTGGCGATCCACACCCCTACGTGGTGGGCCAGGAGAGCGTAGGGCGGTACCTCACGGTTGCCGCAGAATGCGGCAGGGCGGGCCTCGTTGGCCTCGACTGATACGTGGACGCCGGCGGATGCCGCGCGGCTCTATCGCGTCGCCGAGTGGGGGAACGGGTATTTCGGCGTGACCGAGAAGGGGACGGTTGCGGTGTACCCCTCGGCCGACCCTGCTCACCGGATCGACCTACACACGGTCGCGGAGGGGCTCGCGGCTCGCGAGCTGACACCACCGGTCATCGTTCGCTTTCCGGGCGTGCTGAAGCACCGGATGGGCTCCATCCGTAGGGCGTTCGACACGGCGATCGAAGAGCACGGGTACGACGGGCGGTATCAGTGCCTCTACCCGATCAAGGTGAATCAGGAACGGCATGTCTGTGAGGCCATCGCCGAGTACGGCGACGAGCTGGGCTTCGGCATCGAGGTGGGCTCCAAGCCGGAGCTCCTGGCCGGCCTGTCGCTCACACGTGGCAGAAACGGCATGCCGCTCGTCTGCAACGGCTTCAAGGACGCGGAGTACGTCAAGATCGCCACGCTCGCGGCGAAGATGGGACGCAACGTCCTGCCGGTCGTCGAGCAGGCGCACGAGCTGCGGCTCATTCACGCCTCGGCCAAGGCGCATCAGATCGTGCCTCAGTTCGGCATCCGAGCGAAGCTCGCGGCGAGCGGGGTCGGGCGGTGGGCCGGCTCGTCCGGGTACCGCGGCAAGTTCGGGCTGACCGTCGGTGAGATCTTGCACGCCGTGAAGTATCTCGAGGACGTGGATATGCTCTCGGGCCTTCGCATGCTGCACTGCCACATGGGCTCGCAGATCTACGACATCCGCGCGGTGAAGACGATGGTCAGCGAGCTCGCGCACCTGTACGTGGAGCTGGTGAGAATCGGTGCCCCCGTCACCGTGCTCGACATCGGAGGTGGGCTCGGGGTCGACTACGACGGCACGCAGTCCGCGTCCGGCTCCTCGGTCAACTACACACTCGAGCAGTACGCGAGCGACGTGGTCCACCGGGTGAAGGCGATCTGCGACGAGGCGGGCGTGCGGCATCCGGAGTTGATGACGGAGTCGGGGCGCGCCCTGGTCGCCCACTCGAGCGTACTGGTCTGCGAGGTGATCGGTAGCCGCGCCTTTCCGAGCAGCCCCGACGCTCGCTTGCTGGAGGCCGCGCTCTCCAAGCCCGAGCCGCCCCAGCCGCTGCTGGATGCCCACGACGCGTACCAGCGCCGCGGCGAAGGAGACCTGCTCGAGGCGTACGCCGACGTCGAGCATGCGCTGGCCGAGGCTACGGCGCTCTTCAGCTTGGGATACATCGACCTGCAGGCCCGGGCCGCGTGCGAGGAGATCTTCTGGGCGATGGGCTGGGACGTGCTGCAGGCGTACAAGGACGAGCTGCCCGAGGGGCTAGACGGCCTGCCCGATCAGCTCGCTGATCTCTACTTCTTGAACCTGAGCATCTTCCAGTCCCTGTTGGACTCCTGGGGCATCGAGCAGCTCTTCCCGGTCATGCCGATCCACCGGCTCACCGAGGAGCCGACGCGCCAAGGCGTCCTGGCCGATATCACCTGCGACTCGGACGGCCGGGTGGACCGGTTCCCCGGCGAGTGGGCGCCGAAGACTACGCTCGAGCTACACGAGCCCGAGCAGGGTCCGGACGGTGCGCAGCTGCCGTACTACCTCGCGTTCTTCCTCACCGGTGCGTACCAGGAGACGCTGGGCGACCTCCACAACCTCCTGGGTGACACGCACGCCGTGCACGTCACGCTCGGCGCCGACGGCAAGTGGCGCATCGACACTGTGATCGAAGGGGATACCGTGAGCGAGGTGCTGTCGTTCGTGCAGTTCGATCCGGAGGCGATGCGGGCGGCGCTCCGGCAGGACATCGAGGTCGCCCTCGAGGAGGAGCGCCTCACGCTCCAAGAGGGTGCCAGCCTGAGGCGTTTCCTCGACGAGAGCCTCCAGGGCTACACCTACCTGGAGTAGCCTCCCGGCGCGTGCCTACATGCCCAGCCTTCCGGAGGCCATCGGACCCATCATGCCGTGGCCGCGGCCGGTGAGGTGCATGCGCCAGAAGTCGCGGGCCTCCTGCATGCCCGGAAGATCCTCACGGCCCGCCCACATCTCCGCGATCGTCTCGTAGGCGAACCCGGCCATCATCGGCGCGCCGAGCGCTACGTAGGCGCGACCGAGGCCCAGCAGTGAGCGGGCCCGGTTCGGCATTCGGAGCAGGGACTGCTCGAACTTGACCGCGGCCTCGGCCGGTCGACCGAAGTCCAGGAGGAGCTCGCCGTAGAGCTCGTGCACCGGCTTGACAGGTGTCGCGGCGCCCCGCGGTGGCGGGAGCGCTTCGTCGGCAGCCTGTGCCCGGTCCATGAATCCGGTCGCGACGTCCTGGTGGCCCATGGAGGCATGGAGCAGCGCGCTGACCTCGAGATGCATGATCTCGTTCTGGGCGCCGCCCCGCTCACCGAGAAGGGCCTCCGTCTGGGTGAGGGCCTCCGCGTCCCCGAGGTGATAGGCGCTCAGGGCCGTGGCGAGCAGCTCGGGCGACGAAGTCTCGGCCGTGGGCGCCTGGATGGCCCATCGTTCCGACTCCACGACCAAGCGGGCCTTGAGCAGGCCCAGCGAGTTGACCGCCCGTGGGAAGCCGGGCTCGCCGCGATCGCGCTTGCCCCAGAAGCCACCTTCGTTCGCCATGACCTCGAGCCGGCGTATCCAAGTCTGAGCCTTCGTATAGTCGCCGAGCTGGAGGTCCCCGTACTGGCCCCAATCGAGCGCATGCACCGCGGCGCTCATGTTGTCGTCGTCGCCTGGCACCCACAGCTCCTTGGCGGCGTCGTACGCCGACTGGTTGCTCGTGGAGACGTCGTCCCACATGCCCAGCTGAATGAAGATGTGACTCGGCATGTGCCGCGCGTGCGAGACCGCCGCCGCGATGTCGGCGAAGCGGTTGGCCGCGTCGAGGGCCAGCGGAGCGTGCAGCGGGTCGTCGAAGGCATGGATGATGTAGTGCGGAGCGCCGGGGTGGTTCGGGTTGGCGGTGAAGAGCCGCTGCGCGATCGCCCCCGCGTGGATGCTCAGACGCTCGGCAACCTCCGCGCCCGTGCCGAGCGGTCGGCGCCGGGGCGCTTCGGCCATCACGCCCATCTGTGAGTGATTCATTCGATCCGCGTCGCCAGACTGGGCGTCCGGCATCGGCATGGGCATCGGCATGGGGGCGGGCGCCGGCACGCCGCCCGACCGCACGGCCGCGGCGGCGCTCAGCATCGACAGCGCGTAGAACGCCGCGATCTCGGAGTCGTTCGGGTAGCCGAGGTGGAGCGACTCCATCGCCGCCATGTAGTCGAGGCGACGCGAGACGTGGTCACCCTCGCCCCAGAGCACCTCGACCGCCGCCAGCAGCCCCTTCTCGCGCGGCGTGGGCGCCTTGGCCAGGCGCTCCTCCGGAGTCGGGGCCAGTCGAGCGAGTGCGGACCTGGGCGCGGCCGGGTCCATGTTCGACACCAGCGGGTGGTTGTACGCGAGCGACTCGGCCCAGTAGGCGAGCGCAAAGTCGGGATCGATGGCCTGGGCCGAGTGGAACGCCTCGCGCGCCTGGGTCCAGCCGAAGCTGTGCAGGATGGCCACCCCGCGGAGGAAGTGATACTGGGCCTCGTCGCTGGTTGCGGAGGTCGGGAAGTCGATGGAGCCGACGTTCTCGAACTGGGCGGCCGCCGGCCTTGTGCCGACGGTCAGGAGGGTTGCAACCAGAACCAGCGTGCGCGTCGCCGTCATGAACATCTCCTTCCTTGGGCGCGGCCTCCATCAACTGTCGGGGCCGAGCTCGCGATACCTGTGCACTCTATATAGTGCCCCGCGGCGAATCCCGCAGGTCAGGGAGCCGGCGCCAGCACGGCCAGCACCACGAGGCGCTCCGGCCTGTCGTTCCGGATCCCATGAGGCACGCCCTCGGGCGCCACCAGCATCGTGCCGGCTTCCATCCGAACCTCGCCGTCGGCGACCAGGAAGAGTCCGCTCCCCGATAGCACGTGGTAGACCTTGTCCTGGCCCGCGTGCGAGTGGAGGCGGTGCTCCTGGCCGGGCTCGAAGCAGTTGAGGCCGACCAACAGGCGGTCCGATCGGAAGAGCGTGCTCTTGCCCATCTTCTCGGCCTTGAAGTCGGCGAGTTCCTCGGGGCGTAGCACCGTGTATTCCATCTTGTTCTCCGTGGTTTGCTGGCTCAGTGCCAACGGCGAGTCAGGCGCACTCCGAGTGTGAAGTCGATGGCCGGCGCGTCCGCCGGCAGGTCTTCCTGGAAGCTCACGTCCCAGCGCCAATCCTCGCCGAAGCGGCCAGCCACACCGAAGACCACGTTGCTCAGCGGCCAGTCGAGCTCGCGATGGTCGAAGCCCGTGAGAGCGGGAGTCGACAGCTGGTATTGGAAGATGCCGGACACGCTCGACCAGAGTGCCCGCTCGACGGCGAACGAGAAGAACGCGGACGGCTTCACCATGACCGACCCGATGACCCCTGCCGCGCGGACGGTGGAGGCGCCGAGCATTCCGTGGAGGTGCCAGGCGTCACCCATGCCGACGCGGCCGAGGGCCAGGAGCGCCACGTCGGTCCGCTCTTCCCCCACGGGATTGGTGCTGGTGGGAATGCGGGTGACCGCTCGCAGGCTGAGCACGCTCCGGCCGTCTGCGGAGGCCGCCACACGCCACTTGCCGAACAGCCGAACGTCCTCGAGGACCAGGGACCGCGGCTCCACTTCGACGTAGGTACGGCCCGAGCCGTTCCCCAATTCGTATCGGTAGGCCTCTTCCGGGAAGAGGTCGCGGTTGGCCTGGCCGAAGCCCAGGACTCCGTGATACCAGCGGACGAAGGGGTCGAGAAAGCCTCCGCTCCGAGTCTCGAGCGTGAGGCGGCCGCCGATCTCGAAGCCCTCGGCGATGCCCCAGCGGACGGTCGGGGCCGTGATGAGCCGCTCCATATCCACGAAGATCAGGTGGGAGGCGGTCGAATCGTGCTCGAACATGTTCGACAGGCCCATGTAGAGCGTCGCCTCGATCGAGCCCGCCGGCACGACGTCGGCGGACTCCATCATGGCGGTGTACGCCATTCGGTTGATCGGGCTGCCTTCCTCGAAGGCGAGTGGACCGAAAGAGGGTTGTTGGGCGTAGACGTTCGTTACCCCTACCACGAGTAGGCTCGCCAGGGCCAATCCAACGATCCTCACCTTGTGCGAGTCAGTGAGAGGGGACTCGCCAAGAAGGCGGGTGGTCCATATCTTGGCGTGATCCAAAGTGCCTCATCCGGAGGAGTGCTCGATGGCGGAATTGGAATCCGTGGGTGTCCTGGAGAAGAAGTACTCCAGGAGAACCTTCATCAAGGGTGTGATCGCGACCGGAGCTACGGTCTCGTCGGCCAGCTACATCGTGCCCGGTCCGAACGGTCTGCGCGCGGCCACGGTACAGAGCTCGACCGAGCGTCTCATCACCCTCCGCGTCAACGGTCAGGATCGTCGCGTCGACGTTCTGCCGCACGAAACGCTGGCCATGACGCTGCGCTACAAGCTCAACCTCACGGGCACCAAGCTCGGTTGCGACCGCGCCGAGTGCGGAGCGTGCACGGTGCTGATCGACGGGGTCAACCAGTACGGTTGCTCCATCCTGACGCATCAGGTGCGCGGCCGGGAGGTGACCACCATCGAGGGCCTCGAGGACGCCGACACCGGCGAGCTGAGTGTGGTTCAGCAGGCGGTGATGGACGAGGGGGGCTTCCAGTGCGCTTTCTGCGCGCCGGGATTCATCATGAGTATGACCGCGATGGTCAACCAGAATCCGAACGTGACGCGCGAGGAGGCCAGGCACGCACTGTCGGGCAACCTCTGCCGCTGCGCGGACTACGACAAGATTCTTACTTGCGCGATGCGAGCTGCCGAGCTCGCTCGCAGCGTTTAAGGGGGCACCATGGCTGAGAGACTTGTAGGCGCCGACATTTCGCCGCCGGATCTTCGCGCGAAGATCACAGGTCGTGCCCGGTACGCGGAGGACTTCCGCGCCCCTGGCATGGTCTTCATGAAGCTGCTCCTGAGCCCGATGCCGCACTGCCGTGTGCGCAACGTGGACACCTCCCGTGCGATGGCCCTACCCGGCGTCATCGATATCATGCGGGCGAGCGAGGTCGGCGAGCCGAGCGACCGGCCGTCCGAGGAGATGCTCACGGACGAGCCCAAGTACGAGGGTGAGCCGATCCTGGCCGTCGCGGCGGTCGACGAGGAGACAGCGGCTGCCGCGATCGAGTTGATCGATCTCGATCTGGAGCCGCTTCCTTTCGTACTCGACCCGCTCGACAGCCTCCGTCCCGGTGGGCCGAACGCCTACGTCGGCGGCAACCAGTTCTCGGGTCAGGATGGTTGGACCGAGTACAAGTGGAGCCAGGCCGAGTTCGACGCCATCGAGCGCGGCGAGATGCCGAACCCCCTGGACATGCCGGTCCAGTGGGAGAAGGGTGACGTCGACGCCGCGTTCGCCGAGGCCGACTACATCCTCACGGAGCCGGTCGTCCATCAGTCGCTGACGCACCATCCCATGGAGCCCCGCTCCACGATGGCGTACTGGGAGAACGGACGTCCGTTCGTGTACGTGTCCACGCAGAGCGCCCAGCGCACCAAGATGAGCATGGCGGGCGCACTCGACGTGGATCCGGAAGAGATGACCTTCGTCGCCGAGTACTGCGGCGGCGGGTTCGGGTCCAAGATTCCCGGCCACACACACATGGCCCTGGCACCCCGGATGTCGCAGAAGATCGGGCGTCCGGTCATGCACCGCGTCACCCGCTACGAGGAGAACTACATCGGTCGTGCCCGCCCCGGCTTCCAGTCCTGGGTCAAGATGGGCTTCCGCGCCGACGGTAAGGTCACGGCCATCGACCTGATCATCGTGCAGGAGAGCGGAGCCTACGGCGCGAGCGATTACAACTCGGCCGCCAACATCGCGGACCTGGCGTTCACGCCGGAGAACATGCGCTTCCGTGGCGTGTCGATGTACACGAACACGCCGCCCAAGGCCGCGCAGCGCGGACCGGGTGGTGCGCAGATCATCTCCATGCTCGAGCCGCTACACGACAAGGGCATGCGCGAGGTCGGCGTCGACCGCCTGCAGGGTCGGTTCCTGAACGCTCCGGTCGAGGGCGCGACGTTCGGTCCTCGCAACAGCGAGCTCACGAGCATTCACGCTCGTGAAGCCCTCATGGAGGGCGCCGAGGCGTTCGACTGGGAGACCAAGATCGCGATGTCCGGCCAGCGCGAGGGCTCGAAGGTCTACGGCGTTGGCTTCGGCCTGTCGCCGTTTACGGCCGGCTCACGCGGCTACGATGGCCTCATGGTCATCCGGCCCGACGGACGACTCTACGTCTATCAGGGCGTCGGCAACCTGGGCACGCACTCCATCGCCGACACGGTCCGTCCGGGAGCCGAGCTCCTGGGTCTGAACTGGGACCAGGTCGAGGTCATCTGGGGTGACTCCAGCCGCGGGATGCCGCGCACCTCGATTCAGGCCGGCAGCCAGACGACCCACGCTCACACGCGGGCGAACTATGCTGCCGCCGAGGACGCGCTCCGGAAGATTCGCCTTGTCGCCTCGCGGCGACTGGGTGGTTCACCGAACGCGTACAACGTCGACAACGGCGTGGTCTCCGGACCGGGTGGGCGGATGTCCTTCGCCCAGGTCGCCGAGGCAGCCATCCAGATGGGTGGCGAGCTCGACGGCTCCACGCTGCCGGACACGATCAGTGAGCGCGAGACGGTTCCGGCCGCTCAGCGCCTCGCGGGTCAGGGTCTCATGGGTGTCGCGACCGACAACTACGGCGGAAGCGGTAGCATCTACAGCTGGCAGTCGGGCTTCGCGCTGATCCAGCTCGACCACGAGACGGGCGTCGTCGATATCCTCGAGTACGTCGGCTGGGCCGACTGCGGTGTGGTGATTCACCCGAGGAGCCTCAACGCGCAGCAGCTCGGAGGCAGCATTCAGGGCATGGGCATGGCGATGACGCAGCGCTGGGTCTTCGACTCGCGCTACGGAGTTCCGTTCGCGAACCGGCTCTACACGGCCCGGCCCCCGGGCTTCCACGACGTGCCGCTGCAGATGACTGCGGGCGCGGTGGGTATTCCGGACCCGCAGACCCCCATCGGGGCCAAGGGTATCGGTGAGCCGTCGGTCGGCGCGGGAGCGGCCGCGTTGAACATGGCTGTCATGGACGCCATGGGAGGCAACTGCCTCTGCAGGACCCCGCTCACACCCGACATCATCCTCGCGGAGCTCGAGGGTCGTCCGGGACCGTGGAACCGCCTCGAACAACTCGTCGGCTAGGGAGACCGAAGAATGGCCACAATCAAGGACATGATTCCGGCGTTCGATCTGCTGCAGCCGACGTCCGTAGCGGACGCGGTGGCGCTGCTGAAGGAGCACGGCAGCCAGGCGTGGGTCCTCGCCGGTGGACTCGATTCTTTCGATTGGTTCAAAGATCGCGTGAAGCGTCCGAGTGTCGTCGTGGATATCGGCGGCATCGAGGAGATTCACGGTATTCGTGACGCCCAGGGCGGCCTCGAGATCGGCGCGATGACGACGCTGACCGAGGTGATCAACCACCAGCGCGTGAGGTCAGAGTACTCTGTCCTCGCGACCGCGGCCGACCACGTCGCGACGCCCCAGATCAGGAATCAGGGCACGCTGGGTGGCAACGTCTCTCAGGACACGCGTTGCTGGTACTACCGCAGCGGTTGGCCCTGCTACAGGGCGGGCGGCAACGTCTGCTATGCGTCGGCGCCGACGGCCATGAATCGCGAGCACGCGATC